>NZ_CP081150.1:970274-1293699 GCF_019665765.1 Deefgea tanakiae | reverse complement strand
CATTCACGGCAAAGGACTTAGCTCTGCATCCGGTATTCCCGTGTTAAAACTCAAGTTAAAAAACTGGCTAGCCCAAATGCCGGAAGTTTTAGCTTTTGCGCAAGCCAACCCATTTCAAGGCTGCGCTGGCGCAGTCTTGGTTCTTGTTAAGTCGGCGAAATAATGAAACTCTCACTTTCAAATCCCAAGCTCGTCTTGCCTTGCCTGTTTTGGTCTTGGACTGTAGCCATTTGGATTGGCTCATTGATGCCCATGAGCGGGCCCAGCATTGAAAATGGCGACAAGATCCAGCATTTTATTGGCTACGGTGTGCTGGCCTTGCTGGCGCAATTGATCTGGCGCCAACCGAGCAAAGTCTGGCTTGGTGCGGCACTAATGGGGATTACTGTCGAATTTGCGCAAGCGCTCACCCCATATCGCAGTTTTGATACGCACGACATGATCGCCAATGGCGTTGGAGCACTGGGCGGCGTTCTTTTGGCCAGCGCGTGGTTAAAGCGGAAGTAACTCCCTCGAAAAAAACGAACGTATCTAGCTAAAATCCAATATTATCATTACCTAGAAGAACATACCCATGATAGACAGCATCAATCAAAACTTGCCATTTTTACTTGATCGAGGTCTGTTGCGCGACCTTATTTTAAGCGTCCTGCTGATCGTATTGATGCTGACTTTGCGCGCAGGTATGCGCAAAGCGATCCTGCATCGTGATGATTTCAGCCTTGAGACCAAGCGCCGCTGGCTGGTCACGCTGCGCAACGTCATACTGGGTTTGACCGTACTGGGTGCGATATTAATTTGGGGGCAGGAAATCCAAACTTTTGCCGTTTCTTTAGTCGCCGTTGCCGCTGCTTTTGTATTAGCAACTAAAGAGGTCATTCTCTGCATGCTGGGCTCGGTCTACCGCACAAGCAGCCGACTTTATGAGCTAGGCGATCGGATTGAAATAGCCGGAATTAAAGGTCAAGTCATTGATGTGAATTTGATTTCAACCACATTGATTGAATCGAGCCGTGCCGAAAACCACAAGGGCACAGTGGGTCGCGGGATCAAAATTCCGAACTCAATGCTGTTCACCAATCCAGTTTACAACGAAACCATGATGGGGCATTTTGCCATTCAAACCATTCATATCCATATTGAGCGCAGCGCCGACTGGGAGATGGCCGAAACTATTTTACTTGAATGCGGACGCAATACCATTGCCGAATATGCCAAGGACTTGGTAGATCACGCCAAGGAAATCGCCAGTGATTACATTATCGACACACCGCTGCAAGAGCCGCGAGTACGTATCATCTTGGATGATATCGATACGATAGGTCTTCAATTACAACTACCAGCACCGTTGGGTTTGCGGGCAAAAATTGAGCAGCGCATCCTGCGGCAATTTTTGCGCGAGTTCAGCCCGAGCGAATCCGTCTAACAGCAATCGAGTCACTATTCAAACTATCGTAATAAATATGTTGCATAATTGGCAATAGGTTGGCATAATTCGCCTCCTTCATCCGTGTCCCTCCTTTAGAAGCACACGATTACATATAGCCCCGTCATCGCCTCTAACCTTATTCCCGCGTGCTAATTGATAAAGCGGTTGTTCCTGGTTGGCGTCGATGCTGCGCTGGATTGATTCCAGCCCGACCTTACAAGGACAACTTACATGCCGCACACTACTGCGCCTGAATCAACTACGCCTAACGCTTTTGTAGAACTAGGCCTTGCATCACAATTAACAGACATTTTGGCCGCTCAAGGCTTCAATACACCAACACCAATTCAAGCGGCTTCGATCCCAGAATTGTTGGCTGGTAACGACATCATGGCTTCCGCACAAACAGGTACTGGTAAAACAGCCGCCTTCTTGTTGCCTGCATTGCATCGCCTTACCAAAGAAGCAAAACACACCGCACGTGGCCCACGTATCCTCGTTTTGACACCGACTCGCGAACTCGCTGAGCAAGTGTCAAAAGTAGCAACTGATTTGTGCCGCAACATCCCACGCTGCAAAGTAGTGACTGTAGTGGGTGGCGTGCCTTACCCAGTACAAAACAAACTTTTGTCACAACCGTACGAAGTTTTGGTGGCAACACCCGGTCGCTTGACTGACTTGATGCGCAGTGGCCGTATTGATTTCAAACGCTTGGAAATGCTCGTTCTTGACGAAGCAGATCGTATGCTCGACATGGGCTTTATCGATGAAGTTGAAGCGATTGTTGATGCACTACCAAAAGAGCGTCAAACCGCCCTATTCTCTGCCACTTTGACTGAATCAGTACAACGCTTCGCCGTGCCGATGTTGAAAGCACCGAAATTGGTTGAAATGGCCGCTCAAGCTACAATGCAAGCGCAAATCGACCAATCAGTACATTACGCTGATGGTTACGAGCACAAACAAAAATTGACCGCAGCTTTCCTGAAGAAAAACGAAGGCAATCAAGCCATTGTCTTCACTGCAACTAAAATCAGCGCTGACGAATTGGCTGAATGGTTAAAAATGGAAGGCTTTAAAGCCGCGGCAATGCACGGAGACTTGGCACAACGTGACCGTCGTCGTACTTTAGATCGTTTGCGTAAATGCGATATCGACGTTTTGGTTGCAACTGACGTTGCCGCTCGTGGTATTGACGTTGCCGGTATTACTTTAGTATTGAACTTTGACTTGCCACGCTTCTGCGAAGATTACATTCACCGCATCGGCCGTACTGGCCGTGCCGGTCGCACTGGCGAAGCCGTGTCACTGGTTACGAAAAACGATTTCACTTTGTTGACGCGTATTCGTCGCCAATACAATTTAGATTTCAGCACGCAAGTTATTGAAGGCTTGGAAGCTCGCTTCCAGCCAGGTCGCGCAGGTAGCGGTGGCGGTCATGACCGTGGTCGTCCAGCAGGCGGTCGTGGTCGTCCAGCAGGCGGCAACGGCGGCGGACGTGGTTACCAAGGCAATCGTGAAGGTGGCGGCTACCAAGGTAATCGTGACCGTGATGCAGGTCGCAGCGAAGGCGTTCACCCACGTGGCGAAGCCGGTTACCAAGGTCACCACCGCCCAAGCGAATCAGCACCACGTGATGGCGGCTACCAAGGTCAACCACGTGAACAACGCTCATTTGGCTCAGGCCAAACTCGTGATCGTGATGGCGGCCGTTCTGGTGGCTACCAAGGCAACCAAGACAATCGTGGCGGTTACGCTGGCAATCGTGAAGGCGGCGCACCACGCACTGGTGGCTACGCGGGCAATCGCGATGGCGCAGCACCACGCACTGGCGGCTACCAAGGCAACCGTGACGCAGCAGCGCCGCGCACTGGCGGCTTCGGTGGCGGCAGTCGTGACGGCGCAGGCAGTCGTGATGGTGGCGGCAATCGCGAAGGCGGTTACGCAGGTCGTGGCGGCGATGGTCAACGTCGCAGCACAGGCGGCGGCTACCAAGGCAAGCCAAGCGGCAACCGTGGCGGCGGACGCTTCGAATAATCACCAACTCGTGATTAGATAAAATAAGGGCAGCCTAGGCTGCCTTTATTTTTTACTAGGTATTTAAATGCAGATATTTAAAGTAAATGGCTGGCTGGCAATACCCTACTATATAGGCAACGCAGGCAAACCATGCCGAGCACGCGCTCGATTACAAGCATCGATAAAGACACCTACCGATGACATCGGCGCAAACTCTTGGCACGGAGACGGTCGCTCCGCGTAAATCCCACAAGAAACCTGCTGACCAACCACCCCAACTAGCGCAATACAGCGCGGCTGGGCATAATCAGTACCACGCAAGCGCATGGTCTGCTGAGTTTCATAATCCGCCAAGCCATCAGGCACCTTACCGCCCTCGCTACACATTTCAGAGCGATCAAACGACACCCGAAAAGCAGCACAGCAAGCACCACAACTTAAACATTCATTTTTCATAACTATTTTTCTCTACATGAAATCAAGCACAATCCGCCACCAAACGACCAGCGATATTCAAGCCATCCTCGACATTCAAGCGGCATGCTACCCCGCAGATTTTATCGAATCCGCGGAAACCTTGCTTTGCAAACAAGCGCTAGCACCCAACACCTCATGGCTGATTGAAACTCAAGGCGAAGTAATGGGTTATTTATTTTGCCACCCATGGCGACACGACACACCACCGCAACTCGGCAAAAAACTCACCCAATTACCTGCCCAGCCCGATCGTTTTTATATTCATGACTTGGCGATCTTACCCGCAGGCAGGGGCAAACAACTCGCAGAACAACTGATTGAACACGCAATCAGCTGGGCTAAACAAGCTCAGCTTGACCGTGTTATGCTGGTCGCCGTCCAAGGCGCGGAAAGCTTTTGGCAAAAACATCACTTTGCTGCAAAGGCATTCCCACGAGTTGAAGGTTATGGCGATGACGCCGTGTGCATGCATCGGGTACTTTAGCCAACATCATCACCTCGCTTGCTATTTTGCCAAGCCCAACGCAAGCAAACTCGCCACTGCCGCAACACCTCAGATGAAGCACTATCAGGCCACAATACGACGGCGAGCTTTTTTTGCTGGCTCTTCAAATGCAACACAATCAACACATCCGTGACAACACTACTGGGCAGCAAGACCATCAACTCGACACGCCCTTGATGGTCATGCACCTCAACTTCGCCCGAATCTTGCATCCGCAAAACACAGACTCGCTCACCGCTTCGCCAATACATAACAAACGAAATCGCCAGTATTGGCAGCAAAGCAAATCCAATCAATGCTTGCATGACAATACATGCAAATACTGCCAATAAAAAAACAAACAACAAAAAACCCCGACGCCATAAAGACGCGGGGTTAATTGTTAATGACGGCGGCAACATCAATCAGCCAACTGAATACTGCCATTCACATTCACCTGCAGGCGACTTTCACCGCCCTCAATCGGCGCCGGCGCTGAACCCGAATCCATCATGACAGCATTTTTCATCATCATGGAGCGCATTTCTGGACGAAAAGATGATGTATTCACATTCATACTCATCATTTTCCAGTCACTGGCCGACATGCTCTTTTGAATCACAGCCGCCCGACGCTTAAACTGCGCGATCCCTTCTTCGATCAAACCTTCTTCAGCTTTGCTGCGTAACTCATCTGAAACAGCATATCTCACCTCAGCCAATTGCATAGCCGCGCTAGACACAGACGGTTTCTGCAGCTCACCAATCAGCTTAGAGATTGCAGCAAAGTCTTTTGATGAAACGCGCAACTCACCCCGGCTGCGCCAGCCCTCTTGCTTATTACTTTTAGGTGTATACAAAGGGAAAGTTGAGAAACTCGTTCCACCCGACTGCACCGTTGGGTATTGCTTAAGTTGCTTCAAAGCACCGGCCAAAGCCACATTGATTTTTTCAGCTAAGCGTGCAGGATCGTTATCACTCAACTCAACAAACAAAGTCGCCAAAGCCAAGTCGTTCGCTACTTCGCGAGTCGCTTGCGCCTCAAAATTAACCACGTTGCGAGGCGGCGCAACGTCTGCAGCCCACGCCGCACTGGTCAACAAGGTTGCTAAAACTAAAAAATGACGCATTTCTGAAACCCCATTCCTGTTTGTCACTTGACAACATCATTAAAGGCGCAAATGTACGATGAAGCCAGCACGCCAACCAGCAAACTATTTACCCTAGCCTAAAGGATAAAATTAATGGTAGCCGTGATCGGTCGGCGTGTTGTGAATTTCATCCGATACTGCGTCCATCACGCCAAGATGTATTTCAACATCAAACCAATCCCAGAACATTTTCAAATTGCGCTTTTGCGGCCACAAGGCATCATCGGCCACCCAAGAAGCCAACTCCATCGAAAAAATCTTTTCAGAAATTTCATCGATGTATGCAATCGCATCTTCAGGCTCGGCTGCCTCAGGCACCATCAGCACCGTACAATCAGCACGGATTTCATCCAAGGTGAGAATAACGTCATTACCCGGCAACTGATTAAGCCAATTTAAAAAATCAGCTTTTGGCCGAATAATTGCCGCAGAGCGATCAACAATAAACATAAAAACTCCAAAAATAAAACTCAAGCCAAACTATTTACCAACATCATATTTAAATTACCTTTAAAATAAAGCATTCAAATTACAGAAGTCGATATACCATCGGCATTAATAAAAATCATGTCGCAAGATTCATTCAATCACGACAATTCTAAGCGCAAATTCGTTCGTTGGCGTGCGGCAATTATACCAAAGCACCACATTGAAGCGATCGAAGGCAAAATCATTGAAGCCAATTCTGAAACGCTCATTATGTTATCAGCCACAGCACTAAAGCCCGGTAGTGAAGCACGCTTTATGCTTGAAGTATTTGAATACGACGGCGCAATCAGCAATAAAAACACCCTTGATTTACATGGGAAAATTATTGACAACGCACTAATTGGTCACATCAGTTTATTTCGCCATCAAATTCAATTGCAAACACCCAATTACACGCAATTACAGCTTTTAAAAAAAATAACCGCATAATCAATATCGCGCATCTTATAGCGCGATATTGATTCCACTTTTAGCGGCGACGACGTCGACCTGACGGCTTACCCGTAGGCTTGCTTGGTTCAACAGTCGTCGCGCGAGCACCTTCAGCCCCCGTTTTGACGCCTGTTTTTGCGCGCGAACCACTTGGCGTTCTGGCTCCGCCACTTACAGCGCCACGACCCGCGGGTTTTGCACCCTGGCGTTGACTTCGATTTGCTGCTCCTCTTGCTGACATCGGCTTGCCTACCAACTGTGCATCTTTTGGATCAAGCACCAATACAAAATCAATTTTGCTCGTTTCTAAATCAACGCGAGCGACTTTGACTTTGACGCGGTCAGTCAAGCGATACACTTTGCCGCTATGCTCACCCTTCAGCTCGCGGCGTTTCTCGTCATAATGGAAGTAATCCGTTCCCAACTCTGAAACATGCACCAAACCCTCAACAAAGACCTTGTCGAGCAATACAAACATTCCAAAGCCAGTTACTGCAGAAACAGAACCTTCAAACTCCTCACCCACTTTATCTTGCATAAAGTAGCATTTGAGCCAGTTTTGCACGTCACGACTTGCCTCATCGGCACGGCGCTCCGTCATTGAGCATTGCACGCCCAAGGCCTCCCACTTAGTGGCTGGCTTGTATTTTTTACCCGCCAAAATCGCTTTAATCGAGCGATGCACCAGCAAATCAGGATAACGACGAATTGGCGACGTAAAATGCGCGTAAGCCTCGTAGCTCAAACCAAAATGACCAGCATTATCCGGGCTATACACCGCTTGCGACAAGCTGCGTAGCAACATGGTTTGCAACAACGGCGCATCCAAACGGTCTTTGAACGAGTTGAGTAATTTGGCGTAGTCACTTGCAGTTGGATCTTCTTCACCACCCAAGCTCAAACCTACCGTTTTCAGATATTCACGTAGATTTTTCAACTTCTCTGGCGTTGGACCTTCATGCACGCGATACAAAGCTTGGTGCTCTTTTTTTAGCAAAATATCAGCGGCGCAAACATTGGCCGCCAACATGCATTCTTCGATCAATTTGTGCGCATCATTACGCACAACCGGAACTATTTCGCTAATTTTGCCTTTATCGTCAAAACGCATTTCAGTTTCAGTCGTTTCAAAGTCAATGGCACCACGCTCAGCGCGTGCAGCAGCAAAAGTTTGAAATAAGGCATATAAGGTCTGCAAATCCTTCACTTGAGGGGCATATTCTTGCGCCAATTCACCACTCGGATTTTGCAAAATATCCCATACCTTGGTATAGGTAAAACGCGCCTTGGATAGCATTACCGCAGGATAAAATTTATAACCCTTGATTGCGCCTTTGGCGCTCACCTTCATATCGCAGACCATGCATAGACGTTCGACATCCGGATTCAGTGAGCACAAGCCATTCGAAATCTGCTCTGGCAACATCGGGATAACGCGGCGCGGGAAATAAATCGAATTACCACGCTCAATCGCCGTCAAGTCCAGCGCATCATCGGGGCGTACGTAATGACTCACATCAGCAATCGCCACCACCAAACGCCAACCTTTACCGCTTTTTTCAGCATAAACAGCATCATCAAAGTCTTTTGCTGTTTCGCCATCAATCGTCACCAAAGGCATGTCGCGCAAATCAACCCGCTCGACGCCGTTTTCCGGTTTCCAGTCTAATTTTCTGACTTTTTTTGGCATTTTTTCGGCCAGCTTTTGTGCTTCAGCCGAAAACTCGTGCGGCAAATTATGTTTGCGCAGTGCAATTTCAATTTCCATACCTGGGTCATCGTAATTACCCAGTACTTCAGTCACCCGTGCCACAGGCGGTGTGTAACGTGCTGGCTGAGTCAACATTTCAATCATCACGACTTGGCCTGGCTTAGCTGAGCCGCAATCACCAGCAGCAACTTGAATGTCACGACTAATTCGTTTGTCTTCTGCAGTTACAAAAAACACACCACGCTGAGCGTGCAAACGACCGACTAAGCGGATATTCACATGCTGAAGCACTTCGGCAATCGCGCCTTCAGGGCGGCCGCGACGGTCAAGGCCAATTTTTCGGGCAAGCACACGATCACCGTGCAAGACCTTGTCCATCTCTTTTGGCCCCAGAAACAAATCTGCACTACCATCATCAGGAATGACAAAACCAAATCCATCTGGGTGCCCCTGTATTTTTCCGGAAATTAAATCCACTTTTTCTGGCAAGCACAGCGCGCCAATTCGATTAATCAGTAACTGGCCTTCACGCCCCATTGCTTGCAGACGACGCTCAAATGCGACATCTTCTACCTCTAAAATACCCAATTGTTGGGCCAAATCATGCGCCGTCATCGGCGCACCGCTTTGCTCGATCACTTGCAAAATAAATTCGCGTGATGGCAGCGGGTTTTCATATCGTTGTTGTTCACGTGCCAAATGTGGATCTTGCGTACGCAAGCCTTTCATTTTTTTAGCGCGAGCAGGTTTCTTCGCTGGAGATTTCTCGTTTTGAAATTGATCCAAAGCAACCGTTTTTTTCATATTTTTTATTGACACCCTATCGAGGTTTGAATATTATTGCGCCCTCGCATTAAAGGCGCTGTATCATTGTAGCGCAGTTAAAGAGCCCAGGTGGCGGAATTGGTAGACGCACTAGGTTCAGGTCCTAGCGCCCGCAAGGGTGTGGAAGTTCGAGTCTTCTCTTGGGCACCAACTCTTTAACTTTTAGACTGTAGCAGAATTGCCCAGGTGGCGGAATTGGTAGACGCACTAGGTTCAGGTCCTAGCGCCCGCAAGGGTGTGGAAGTTCGAGTCTTCTCTTGGGCACCAAATTGACTCAGTCAGACATAAACCCCATACAACGTTAAGTTGCTGGGGTTTTTTGTTGCCAAAAATATTTAATTCTTTTACTTACCTCCACCATAGAGGCTTTATTGCACCACAAGGAATTACCCCACTGCGCCTTGCGAATTAAGGCATGCAAAATCACCACGCACGCAACAAGCACATATTGAATGGCAAGAGAAAACAGAACTACCGGATCACAAAAAACAGCGTTAGACCGCAATGAGATACAGGCTCGGCCACCGTTCTTAACGAGAAATTGTGCAAATAATCAGACAGCCCAAATTTAAACACCGCGTGTCAACTTTGTTAATTGGTGGCCTTGCTTTTGGTTTGATGCGCTATTTAGCGAGACTAGACGGCGCACTACCGTCAGTGGTTCAGGACTTAAACAGCTGTTGCAAGTCTTGACTAAGACTGTGATGAGTACCTGCATCAATCATGCCATTGAGTCGGTCGATAAAACCACTAGCAATAGTAATTAACGCGTTTCGTTCCTTGCTTTCGATTGAGTCCGACGCCTTAATGTATTTCACAATTGCGTGACTAGCGGAGAGCATCAAACGGTTATTGCAAGTACTTTGTGCATTGGGTAGCAGTATATCAATTGCCTCTATGAACTCGGACTTAAGCATGCACTGAACACCAGTGTTGTTTAAATCGCTAATCTCTTGCCCAACCTGCTGAATATAGTCCCTCCAAGTTGGGCGCATAGTCGCCGCACTCTCCAACAAACCTGAAACATGGCGCGTAGTAATAAAGCGCTGCGCGATATGCTTCAGCCATTTATAGGGTGCTGCTTCGCCGCTGGGCTCTTCACCCTCTACAGTGGCTGGGCAGACTAAATCTGCGGCCATAATAAAACTAGTCGCCATTTCTTGGGTCATTTCGGCATGACTAAAATAGACCTCAATTTCGTTGAGTAATTGAGGCTTTCCTTCGTAAATGGCTGATGCAATTAAATCAATTACTTTATTTTTTATGGTGCCGTCTTTACGGGCAATGTCCTTAACTAAGCGAAGATACTTTTCAGAGTCTGATGAGTTGTTCTCTCTTCGGGCAGCAAGCGCAAGTTGCAGCACCGTATCGGCACTAAGCGCAGAGGAGTTGCCACCGCATTTAACGGCTTGCTCCAACAAGGATTTTGCTTTGGCTGAGTCGCCAAGCATATTGGCCAGATTGCCTGCTTTTTGTAAGCGGCTCACATTATTGGGAGTCATTGCGAGGCACTTTTCAAACACTGCCATCGCCTGATCAAGCCTACCGTCAGCCATATACATCGAGGCGAGTTCTTCGTAGGCATCCACATACTGGGCGTGTTCTACAATTGCCGCTTGTAGCGTGCTTTCGGCTTGGTTTTTTTTACCTAGACGTATCAGCGCCTTAGCCATTCCTAGCTTGGCCCAGGGGATCATACGTTGGGAGAGTATTTCTTCAAATAACATTCTTGCTTGTTCTAGCTGCCCCGCTTCAAGCAAGAGACTACTGAGTAAACGCATCAAATCGCCGCGAAAGCCTTCGGCCTTTGGAATTAAAGCTCGGGCTTCTGCAATTGCACCCTGGATATCGTCCTCATTGATTTTGTCGTAGATAGGCTTTAGAAAACGCTTTCGCCTCCAGGCTAGCGTGAGTCGTTGAGTTAAAAGTGCACTGGTAAAAGGTTTAATTAGATAATCATCAGGGCCAATTTCAGCGACTGCTACGACTTTTTCGTATGCAGCTTCGGCGGTAATCATGATCCAGATGGTGTAAAGCGGCAACTCTCCACTTTGCCGAAGCTCCTCTAGAAGCTCTTGCCCGTTCATGCCTTCGCCAAAATGATAGTCGCACAAAACCACGTCGTACTGCGCATTGCGTAAACGACGACGAGTTTCGCCAATGCTGCTAGCTGCATCAACACGGTTGATCCCGCATTGCGCTAAGGTCATCCGTAAAGATTGCCTGACGGTTGGGGCGTCATCAGCGATCAGTACGTGTGCTTGTGATAATTCTTCTGCCATGAATGGCCTTGTTGTTTAATGTCGTCATTAAATATCGACTATTTCTAGCCAAGCTCAAGTGCAAATCGTAAGAATGGGGGAACTTCACTGTTGTAGCAATGCTATTAATACTAAAATGAGCAAACCCGCACCCAAGAAATAAAACAAACCACTACCAAGCTAGGTAGAAAAGCGATTTCCATTACGCGCAGACCCAATATTGTGTGACCATCAAATACCTATCTGTATAAGTGCGTACATCGATCCAAACAACTTGGCACACCAGCACCCGCGAAGTAGATACAGCTAAGTGAGACTTAACACTACAGCCTATTTGCCCAGTCACTATTGCTCAACGCATCACATGCCTAAAACCACCATTTATTGCCAAGTTAGTTTTATCGGCTAGAGTAACTGGTGAAGCAGGCACTTTGGTGAGGGCTCTTGTTAGCAAGGCCTCAGCCCATCCGATGATAAAAAAAAGCGCGGGCATTGGCTGCTCACCTAAGTAGACCGTGCCCAGCGAAATAAATACCATGACAATAATGCTAGCAAAAGTAAATGCTAAAGAGTTGGGGGACGCTGGCTCGCGCAAACCTTTAATGACTAACCGAACCACCATCCAAGCCATCAGCAATACTAAAAAAGCCAAAGCAATAATGCCGTGCATTAAAGCGAGGAGTAAATAATAGTTGTCAATCGACTCCATCCCCCCCACTTTGGGCCAGGTATTGCGCCCCCAGCCGATGGCTGCGTGATCTAAAGCAATCGCTTCATATTTTTGCATTAATTCTTTTCGATACAACGCCGATTCTTGCGACATGGTCATCACAGTACCGGGCTTGATATCAAGATAAGAATCTAAAATCGCCTGGCCAATCAGCCCCCCCACGACAAAAACACACAGCACTAGCTTGAGGCGTTTTCCACGTTCTTTTCCACGCGACACCCACATCATGACTCCGCCTGCCACGCCACCAAGCCAGGGACCGCGGGCTATGGTCATGATAATCCCGAGCAACAACAAGCCATTAACCCAATTTGATGTTTTTCCTGGAAGAGGAATACGCAGCACTAGCGTCTCCCAACATTTTCCCCACTCGAGCCACCGCGCCAGTCGCCAAGCCATCGCCAGCATAATTCCAGCCAAGATGGCATGAGAAAACGGGCCTGCAATTCGAGCGACGCCATAGCGAAACGTTGTTACCCAGCCAGTGCCTTGTCCAGGAAAAAAGGGCTGGAGAACTACACTCCATGGATTCAATCCAAACCGAAATTGATAGATACTCACAGCAGAAACAATAACGCAGCAGACTACAAAAACGCGAGCCGTCGCAACATCATCAATTGGGGTCTCCAAACACAGACGAGCAGCAAAATACGGCGCCAAAACTGAAGTGAGCATGGCAAACATTAAATTTTGCGCCTCAGCGTAGCCTGCATTGCTGTACTCCGAGTACGCCACAAAAAAAGCAAACCCAAAAACCAAACCATCGGTGATGGATGGACGCCAATATTTAAACTTGGACACCATGATCGCCACAAAAATCGGCAATATAGCAGCTTGATTAAAACTAGGATCTGGCAGGCCAGGGGTCATTGCCCTATATGAATCGGGTAACAGCAGTAAAATCGGTAAATAAGCGCGAATAAGTGCGTGTTTTGCGCTGTGTTGCCACACTAATATAGTGGTCACGAGTAAGGCGAGATAAACCACATATTGCATCTAATGCCTTCCTATTTTGCGACCAACAGACTTTCTGCTGGAACTTGAACGCTAGCCAACCCTTGACGGCAAGCGCTTTGTCCTTTTAATTCAGTGACCTTTTCTTGTTCACCCTCGTTATCACCCGACTGGCGGCCATCCAACATACGCCACTGCATTACAACACGACAAGGAAACTGCACCGAGTGCGACTGTGTTGTAGCATTAACAATAGCAACACGTGTAGGTGACTGGGGAGTATCAGAAAACCCCAAAACGACAAATTGGCTACACACCTCTGCATCTCCCTGACATTGATACCGCCAAGGCTGGCCACCAGCCACATCATTAAGCATGGCAAGCGCCATGCCAGTCGGGCGAAAACGTTGAGCCACCGACAAATCTCGGCTAATACCAAACAAAGCCACATCGCCTAGGCCATCATTTAATTTAAAGCTAAATCCCGCCAAACTGTACACGGCCTGCTCTCTGACCCCTACCAGGGTTGCATCCAACAAATGTCTTGCCAAAGCCACACCGGATATCGATGTGGTCAATACTTGGTTGCGCTCTTTTGCAGAAGCATTACCCAGTGTTGAATGAAAGTTGACCTCATAGATAGCTAATTTTTTTCCTGAAGCCACGGTCCGCTGCTGTTGTTTATTGAGTACATCGCTCTGACTTTGCAATGCTTTACGGCGATTAACTTGCAACGAATCTTTCGCTTGTACCTCGTAAAAGAAATAGGGCGCAACGGCGACTCGGTCAGCTTGGGTCGAAGCTAGAATTGGGCCCGGACTATCCGGCCATAAAAAAGGTGCATTCACCACCGTAATCAAACTTCGCCCTGCGCCAAACCCACGTTTGGCGGCAGCAAAAGCACGATCTGCAGCTTCACGATGCTGGTTTACATTAGTTAAGCCTGCCGGGCGAAATATGGCATTCCAATTTTCGTTGCCAAATTCCAGTACCACCTCCGTTAATTTCTGTTGATCCGCTGCAACTCTTAACATCCGCCCAAACTCCTGCCACTCAGCAGCCGACCATGTAGGTGAACCAATCACCCAAGGCGAAGCTTGTACTTGAGCACATAAAGCAAACAACTCGGGAATACTGTAGGCAAAAAAACTCTCACTATCCCCAACGCGATAACGAATGGGCTGCCGCACAAGCTCGCTGGCAAAGCGATTTAGTACCCGGTCCCCTAACTGGCCTTGCCAATCGCGAAGATATCCGGGCTTAAGCGCCTTTAAGCTCTCTACCACTGCTCGGCGAAAACCGCCGACCTGCGTAGGAGCTTCACCCAAATAAACATCATCCAGCCAAATTTCACCATCACCTTCGCTGCTTAGCGACAAAGACAGTGGCGCCGCTTTGGCAATTAGCGCCTCACTACCCTGCCAAGTTAAATGAATAGTTTGCCAGTCTGGTGTTGGCGTAAATGATTTCGAAACAAATGGTTCAGCACCATCCCGTGCAAAGCGTACGACTAACTTCGCACCAGTACGTGGCATTCTCACGCGAAAACTCAACTGCCACTCGCCAATCACCGGTAACAAACGACCCGCCGAACCACCCAGCGTATCAAAATAGCTAGAAACGCGAGCCGTTTGCGCGCTACTCGACTGCAATCGCAAAGCGTACTGTCCCCCCGATGGTGATGCGGCGGCGACTAAACTTGCGCGACCTTCTGGCCACCATTGGGGTACACCCGCCAATTTTCCCGTTTTCTCAACACTAATCGCATCGCCAATTTGCACACGGTTTAAATCGTCATCGAGCCAAAATAAGCCAGGCCCCGCTGCATTACGCCGATAATCACGAATACGACCTGACTTTCCTGCTTGAGCCCCTGTTAATACTTGGAATTGCCCACCAATCCAAAATCCATCTGGACGTGCAACCCATGCATCTCGGTCGGTAATTTGACGCCCATCCATACGATCGACAATCACCAAAGAGCGATCTAATAAGGGCTCAAAACCAGGGTTTCTCACAATATTGGCTCGCAATTGCTCAGCCCCCCAATACGATGGACCACCTAAATTCAGACCAAATCGAGGCAGCGATTCATTTGATAAGGGTTGATATGGCTTTAAACTCAAAGTAGCAGCCAAGCTCATATTTGCGACAAAAATTAGACTCAGCCAAAAGCGCCACATCATATTCACCTAGGCGTGATGCGTACTTGGGTTGAGTTCGAGTGGCGACTGAAGAGATTCAGACAACTCAGCATACATTTGCTCTGCAGCATCAAACTTATCTGACCATGTAAAACCCAATGCATGTGGCTGATGTAAACGCTCGGCACCTCGCAACCCCATTTCAAGCCAACACTGGGGCGACTGATAGCAATCTCGCAATGCAATATACAGCTGCTCAATCAAGGCGCTCGGCGCATCTGCGTCGAGCAAAGTCCCGACATCAGGGGTTACTAGCTCCGCGGGGCCTCCAAAATTAAATGCAATTACGGGTCGCGCCGAGGCCATCGCCTCGAGTAACACAGCCCCCCCTGACTCACGAACGGAAGGCAGACAAAAAACATGACACGCCTGCATTAATGTAGGCACTTCAGCCAAAGCGACATTCCCTAAAAATTGGCAGTGGGCCTCAACATGCAAATCAGCAGCCTGCGCTTTGAAATCGGCGAGCTTACCGCCGTCTCCCGCCAACGTTAATTCAACAGGAATGCCATCTTGCTGAATTAATCTTGCCACTGCTTGCAATAAAAACCCAACCCCCTTCACTGCCAACATCCGCCCTACAAATAAAATTTTTAATGGATTATTTGCATTGGCTGGCGCGGGATAAGGCGTTGGCACAAATCGACTCGGGTCAATGCCATTTTCAAGCAACATGCGGCTTTGTGTTTGCTGCGCCAAAGGTAACGCCTTGCGTGTCGCTTGGGTTGCCGTCAGCGTAATTCGTAATGGACTATGCCGCTCAAGCCATGCTGACCACCACTGCCCGAGGCGACGCCCGTGATTTAGCCATTGCGACTCTTGTTGTAAAATACTATCGAATCCCTTCGGATTACCTAGACCGCAATTTAACGGGCCACGCAACAATGGCAATCCCAATTGATCTAAACAGCTCCCCGCAGCAGAACTCACTGGCGTTGGGACATGGACCGCCCCCCAATCTTGACCTTGACGCCGAAGCCGCCGCGCCAAACGTAAAGCTAAACGATCAAATAAAAAATAATCGAGCGAACTTAATAAAAAAATCGCATGTTCCCGCCCAGGAAAGAGCCGACAAGCTAGCCGATACAAAGGCCCAGCCAACCATTCCGTATCGATAAGATGAACATCTGGCCCTGACACGCCCATCGCAGCCAAGGCGGATTGATTTCGCGAATGCGTAATCAAAGTCACAGGGCGACGCAACGACATACCCTGATACCATTCCCAGCCAATTTGCGATACCGAGCCCATATCAGAGCCGCATTGGTAAGCCACCATCAATAACTGACGATTCATGATTTCATCTCCTGTTTGCGATGAGAAATCAGCGGTCGAGCGGGCACACCGCCCACGGTCGAGCCTGCCGCCACATCTTGGGTCACGACAGCATTGGCGGCCACTGTAGCACCATCACCAATGCGCACTCCCGCCAAAATCACTGCGCCACGCCCTATCCACACCTCACTCCCAATTTCAATCGGCGCAGCACTAAACCCTGACTCACGAATCGGCTCACCTTGGACGCGGCAATGGTTGGCATCGCGCACACTGCAATACTCGCCAATCATACTTCCTACCCCAATTCGTACAGCCTGATGCGCAACAATATGCACGCCACGAGAAATCACTACTGAATCTCCAATTATGATTTGCGCATCGTTTTGCGTTTCAAAATACAACCCTGGATAAAAGAAACCACGCTCCCCGATTGAAACTCGCTGCGTTCCATGCAACTCAACTGCGCCCAAGACAATGCAGCTCGCTGGTAAAGGGATTCGCACCGCCAAGGCCAACCAGCACCAGCCTTGATAGAGACGCTGTGCAGCTTGTAAAAGCATCCCCAGCCAAGGGCGGCAACAATGAAGTAAAAGTAGTTTCATCATCAATCTCCTTGGCTAGTTTTGTACTCAATCAAGGGGGCCGTTTTTTGTTGGCGTAAATCACACCAACAACGCAAAATCCCCCAGCTCACAGGCAGTTGCTCAAACCAACTGTGTACGCCATACAAAAATAGGGAAAGCACATTACGAGAGCGCCAGCGGGCGCGCCATGCGCTGCGCATCATCAAACCAAGCAACACCATAGGCGGCAAAAAAAACAGCGTGCTTTGCAATGTGGCCAATAACAAACTCAAGGTGATTAACACCACAATAATCAATGTCTGCCTCAGGTTATGCCGTACCTCTACTTGCCAAAAAGACTGACTCTGCTGGCTCACCGCTAGATAGGCGTAACCCGCACGCACTGCGCGCTGCCAATACTGCGCAAAATGGGTGATCGCTAAATCATGCCTTGTCATTGCCTGATCAATGTGCAAAATCGTACCTCCATTTTGTCGCAAACGATGACACAACTCTGGCTCTTCTCCGGCCAGCATCCCTGCGTCAAAGCCCCCTACCGCAACTAAAGCTGGACGATAAAAGAGCGCATCGCCACCACAAAACGATGTTTGCCCTGGCCGATAGCACCAATCCAAATCTAGCACACGCACATAAATCGATTGCAAGGGGTTTAACTCACGGCGATGCCCCCAAACGCACACCACATCCGGATCTGATTGCATCGCGGCAAAGGCTTTGCCTAAATAATCGGGCTCTAGCACGGTATCGCCATCTAAGAACAACACCCAGTTAGCCTTACTCGCTTGCCAACCCACATTTCGAGCGGCGGCAGCGCCCCGCTCAAAAGATTGCAACACCAAGGCTCCGGCGCCCTGTGCCGCAACCATGCTTTGGTCTGTTGACCCTGAGTCGACATAGATCAGCTCTAGATTTGGCCAGGCACACGCCGCGATTGATTCAAAGCAACGAACTAAACGCTCGCCCTCATTACGACCAATCACAACGACTGAAATAAGACTGGAATTTGACCTCAATAGGCTAGACATCAAACCGACTCCGATAAATTCAGCAAGCGAGCATAGTCACCAATCCGAGCCTCTGCTGAAAATCGCTCAGTAAGTTGTTGCCGTGCCGCAGCGACGATTGCATTGAGCGTAGCGCAAGGTAGTGCGTTAATTCGACGAATCTGCCTTTGTAAATCGTGTGGATCACTGGCGCGAAAATGAAATCCAGTTACCCCATCCTCAACCAAGGATGCAGCCCCCCCTTGATCAGGCACCAAGACCGGCAAGCCAATTGCCATAGCCTCTAAAATAGCAAGCCCAAACGGCTCACACGGGCAGGTATGCACGTAAAGATCACATTCTGTCATGATTTCAGCCGGATACTTCACAAAGCCAAACCAACGAATACGTTCATTCATTGCGCTTAAGCCAACCAGCTCCTGACTCTGCCATCCAGTCCCCATCACCAACAAATGCGGCATATCCAAACTGCCCGGCAAGCGCCAAGCTTCAATCGCAACGCCGACTTCCTTGATCGGATCAATCCGGCTGACCAATGCCACATGACGAATCCCTGGGTGCTGAAAGGGAGTGCGCTGAGGTAGATTACCGATTAGAAAATTCTCGATTACATTAACGCCTTGCGCCGAACAATGATGGGCAAGCAATCGCTCTCGAACAAATTCGGAAACCGCAACCAAAGGCAAGCCAAGATGTTGCAGCCAATGTTTGCGCGCATAACTAAGACGCTCATCGGTGCCGCCATGAACAATGTGCAACTGTGGTAAGTCGATGCCACGCAATTTACTCAGTAGCAAAGCAATAAGCGATTGGGTCACAGCGGTCGTAAACAAGACATTCCCTTTTTCACTTAGGTAAGGCCATAACACGCGTACCAATGACCACTTATTGTGAAAAACATGACTTTGCATGCCCTGCCGTTTTGCTTCTTGATGCACAGGTCCATCAGGCGCGAACAAGACGGGTATACCGCTGTTAGCTAACTGTTTCAAAGTCGCCATGGCCATACGTTCAGTACCGTAGAGTTGGCCACTATGTAGAATATAAAGAAGATGGCGCATGATCTGACTCCGACAAGAAGAATTAACTCTATTATCAGCAGCGCAATCGACCCAATGATGGCCAAATTGCAAATTCAAATCACGATAATGTCACTAGCTTGTCCTTATTAGACTCATGCGTAAATGCGACAAATGCGACCAGTGGAAACGTTGCGGTACTGCTGCGCCATACAAATCCAGCAAATAAGCTTGTTCGTCGCGACTAATCTGTGGTGAAGGAAACATTGGGATTTGTAGCTCTGATAAACGCAAAGCACCTAAACGTAAATTTTGCACCGTACGCAACCACTCCTGGTTGGTATTTGGATCAAACTCGGGTAAGCCAATCAGATGCCGAGTTCCCAAGCAGACTTCTTTCAAACGTTGCGACAAAATATGCTGCCGTTTGGGATCCAATTGACGACGTTGTAGTCCTAGCCACAGCCAGAGCAGCGCCGCCTGTAGTCGCTCGATGAAATCGGCCTTAACGATAGGCGCGGCTAAGGATTGGACTAAGCAGTCATCAGCAGCCAATTGCAAATTGAGCTTGGATTCAACCCAGTAGATTTGACCACGCCCAACGATGCAATTCTTCAGCAACAGACCTTGCCCAATCAAACTATCCGGCAAAAAGAGCGTGTTCTCAGCTGAAACCTCTTTATCCAAGACGCAGCCGCTGGCCAAGACACAATTTGGCCCCAGCTCGACCCCTTTCCGGATGATGCAGTCTGGGCCAATCAATAAAGGTCCTTGCAAAATGGCGCCCTCCTCAATCAATACATTTGGAGCGAGCCAAATATCACGTCCTTCTTCTGCATAGCCAGGCACATAGTTTGGCTCGTGCTTCAAAAGCTTCGCTTGTGCAGCAAGAAACTCTGCAGGGCTGCGCAAGCCAAGACCTTCAAACACCAAGGCATTATTTGGCAGAGCAAGAGATGACGATGGCGGATTGCGAAAAATATCGGCCAAACACAGCGCCCAACCCGACCAAGTCCCATCGGCTAGTTGCCATTGCGCACTGATGTCGGATGCCAATGGCTCATCAGGCAAACAACCAGGCGCCACCACCCATACTGAGCCTGCTAGCGGCAAGTGACTTAAACGTTTATTCAAAGGCTGATTCGCACCCAAAAGGTGATAGTGAATCTGAATCCCCCATCGACTACCTTGCCCGAGTAAAGCCTCAATACCAGCATGAGCTAGATCAACCATCACATGCAATTGTTGGACCCCCTGCTCAACCATCCGTATGACGGTACGCTCTAACAAAGTTTGCCCTAGCAATGGCAAAAATAAAGTCGACATTTCACTCTGCTGCGGCCATACATTCATTTCCGCGAGTAACACCCCGTGCACCTGATCAGGGTGTTCGGCCGCGACTGATGGCACCGATAAGACAGGATGAGCACTATACGCAAACCGACAACGCTGCCGAACTACACGAGCAAGAAAAGTAAAATTCCCCACCAAATAACGCTGCCACATCCGGCGTGGTTCTTGGATTAAACGCCAGCTCCACTCCATACCAATTTCGCGCAACCAAACTGGCGCACGTGAAATCCGTCCTGAATAAAAATCAAATAAGCCGCCCACGCCCATCGCCACCGGCGTTTGTAATTGCGCTAAATGTTCAGCAATCCACATATCTTGCTTAGGTACGCCCATTGCCACTAATAAAACATCAGGATGGGTATCGCGTATTTTTTGAATAATATTGGGGGTATCTTCTTCTGCAAAGTAACCATGTTGGCTTCCAGCAATATGCAACCCAGGGTATTCCCAAAGTAATTGTTCTGCCATTCGGCCTGCAACGCCACGATGAGCGCCTAATAAATACACCCTAGCCTTCTGTTGTTGCCAATATCGGCACAACACCGGAAACAGATCCGTCCCATTGGTATTTTCTTTTAAAGGCGTCCCCAACATCCGACTGGCCAACAGCACACCACTGCCATCTGGTAATAACAAATCCGCAGCATTGAGCATGCCGCGATAGCGTGGGTTTTGGCTGGCTAAATTGGCGCAATGTGGATTCACAAATGCGATGCGATGAAATTGACCATCGCCCTGCCATTGCTGTAATTGCTCAATCACTTCGGTTTGACGCAGATTGTCGAGCCATAAGTTTAACAAGGGCCAGCGAGCGTCACTTTGGCGTGCCGCGCGACCGATCAATAGACTAGCCCCATAGCGCACTAGCAAAGCCGCATCGTAGCGCCAGCCTCTTTGCATAGCGTCGGCCTGATCACAGTCGACCTCATCACCCAAAGGCAGCGCCATCCGTACATGTAGACGCCAAGTCGAACACAAGCCCATCGCCTGACCCTGTGCAGGTCCAATCCAGCGTAGTGAATTACCTACCACTTTTCTCATGTTTTGCGCGCCCATTTGGCAAGCTCCAAACACGAGCCCCAAAGGTGCTAAGCAACACCAACACAATAGTGCCATCACGCGACCAAAGTGGACGGCGGCCATTTGATAACTGAATTGAGAGATTGAATTCATCACACACCTCCACTTAATACGCACCGCGGCCAAAGACCACCGCTGGAATTGTTTTTAATAAGATACGGATATCCAATGCCAAACTACGACGGCGGATGTAATCCAAATCCATTTCTAACTGCCCCATAAATGCCACCTCAGAGCGACCACTAACCTGCCAAATACAAGTCAATCCGGGCTTAATCTCTAAGCGTTGCCGTGCATATAAACCATATAAGGCAACTTCTTTTGGTAGTGGTGGACGTGGACCGACCAAAGTCATTTCACCTTTAAGTACACACCATAATTGCGGAAACTCATCCAGACTCAAGCGCCGAATCCATCTGCCAATCCAAGTGACTCTTGGATCGCGTGCCAATTTAAAGGTATGACTGTCTTGATGCTGATTAGCTAAAGCGGATTGCAAGGCTTCTGCATTAATAACCATGCTGCGAAATTTAGGAAAGTCAAACAACTGGCCTCGATAGCCAACTCGTCGTTGCCAGTGAAAAATAGGACCACCATCAGTTAACTTAATCGCAACAGCAATACACAACCATACTGGCCATGCTAAAAGCAAAGCCATCACTGCGGCAGATATGTCCCACGCTCGGCGCACCGTACGCGTCACTTGCAAACGCAAATGAAAGCGGCCACGAAGCAGTCTCACCCGCCAGCGTTGTATATTGATCTGGCTGTAGCGCTTTTCTAAAAGCTTGAGCTGGGATAATTCAAGCGGCGTATTCATGTTGGCTTCCCCTAATTTCCTTGTGTATGCTGATTAAAGCAAACCTTGCCCACCCAACTGTGACCACCTTGTAAAATATGCCACTCACTCAACCCATCGCATTAAATACCCATCTCAGCGTTTTGGTCGTAGATGACATCGCCATTACCCGTTTGCAAATTTGCAGCATCGTACAAAAACTAGGCTTTAAAACACTGCAAGCTAGTGGTGGCGCTGAAGCTTTACGTCTATTCGAAGCCGAGCAGCCAGATATCGTACTACTGGATTTATTAATGCCGGAAATCGATGGTTTTGCGGTGACTCGTGCCATCAAAGCCACTGAGGGCGAACGTTGGACCCCCGTGGTGGTGCTCTCTGGTTTAGATGGTGAGGCGCATTTACTCAAAGCATTACAAGCACAGGCCGACGACTTTTTACACAAACCCATCTCTGCTGAAATTTTGGGGCATAAACTCAACAATCTCGCCCGCGTTTTAAACTTGCAAAGGCAGCATAGCGCGCTGCTAACTCGCTCTCGTGCGATCACCGAAAATAGCTTTGATGGAATTTTAGTGGTCGATCCCCATCAACGAATACAAGGGATTAACTTTCGCGGCGAGCTACTGTTTCATGCAGAACGTGAGCAACTGATTGGTCGCCCGCTGAGCGAGCTACTACCTAAACTTCAATTGAATGGCGCTGCAGAAGCCGGCTTACACAGCCAAGTACTGCTTGCCAAAGGCTTGGACGGGAGTGAGTTACCGGTTGAAGTGGGTGTGACTTTCTTTTATCAAGATGATGAGCCTTATCTTTTAGCGACGGTGCGCGACATTAGCGAACGTGAACGAGTGGATCAACTTAAACAGCAGTTTATCGCAACACTCAGCCACGAATTGCGTACCCCTCTGACGTCGATTATTGGCGCACTTAAAATGCTACACGGCACCCAAGCTGCGCAATTTAATGCCACAAGCACCCAACTCATCGAGATGGCAGATCGCAATGCCGGGCGTCTACTAAAAATGGTCAATGAGCTGCTTGATATTAATCGCAGCGCTGCGGGCAGTTTGCAGCTCGATCTGCAATGGCATTCGCTGGGTGAACTACTTGCCGAAGCTCAATCGGCGCATGCGGGCTACGCCGCTCAGCACCAAGTCAAAATCCAATTAGCTTTAGCGCCCGAAATCAGCAATACACAAATACTCACCGATCACCATCGCTTGATGCAAATCTTAGGCAACCTTATTTCTAATGCATGCAAGTTTTCACCTAAACAGGGCACGGTCACGGTGCGTGCGCAGATCCATGATGAGCAACTCCACTTAGCAGTTGAAGACCAAGGCAACGGCATCCCAATTGACTTTCAACCTCGATTATTTACCCCATTTAGCCAAGCCGAGTCAGGCGACGCCCGCATCCGCGGCGGCAGCGGCCTTGGCTTAGCGATTACCAAACAATTGATCGAAGCGATGGAGGGGCAAATTCATTATCGAACCAGCGAGCTTGGCACCTGCTTTGAACTGGCCTTCCCGCAAGGAGCTTTGCAATGCAAGCCTTAAATCAAATCGCCATCATTGAAGATGATGCCGATATCCGTAGCTTATTAGAACTCAGTTTAACGACTTTAGGTGGATATACAATAACAGCGTATTCACTTGCAAGCATTGCAATAAAACACCTAGAAGGAAATACCCTACCACAAATGATAGTGCTTGATGTAATGATGCCTGAACTCAGTGGCCCTGAATTTATTCCATTGCTGCGGGCACTACCTCATGGCTGTGCGGTGTGTATTGTCATGTTAACCGCCAAGGCAAGCACCGAAGAGCTGGCACCACTGATTGCGGCCGGTGCCAACTTTGTCGCCAGCAAACCCTTTGATCCAATGCTATTACCTGAACTACTCAATCATTTCTGGAGCGAGTTTCATGCCGGAGTTTAATCAAGACGCTTTCGCCGCAGGCCTCACTCAATTGCGGCAACGCTTTCAAATTGAGCTCCCACAGCGCCTCGCCCTGATTGAAGCAGCTTGGAAAAACAGCACGCAAGACACTGCTAGTGCTGAATTACTCAACGAATTACACCGTCTCGCAGGTGCTGCTGGCTCACTTGGTTTTGCTGAAATTAGCCGCCTGACTCGTGAACTCGAACATACACTCAAACACGAGCTGGTTCCCATTGACTGCTACCTTAAGCAATGCCTCCAGCATAACGTTTGGTAGCCGCAGCGCGCATTAATGGTCTTAAATTTTCGGCAGACCAGACGCCTGTGCGCAACATCCAAAGATGACAGAATGATTTTACAGTTAGTTCACATTCTGCCGTCCTAAGTGATCTTTAATAGAGTTCATAACCGCTACGGTTCAATTCCCAAGGAGCAGATCATGGAACTCATTACTCGTCACACGCACAGCACCCAAACTGTGATTACATTTAACACCACCAGCCTTGATGCCAGTAACGCGGATGCTTTTCGCAAACAAATCCGGCCAGTTCTTGAATCATCTGGAAAAATTGCACTCGATATGTCAGCGCTCTCTTTTGTTGATAGCTCTGGTTTAGGCGCCCTCTTATCTTGTTTACGTTTTTGCACCGAGCAAGGCGGCAGTTTTGCGCTCTATGGCTTGCAACGCCCAGTGTCTGCGCTGTTTGAATTAATGCGTATGCATCGCGTATTTCAAGTATTCAACTCGCTCAATGAAATTGAAGGAGTGCAAGCATGAAAGCCCTCATTTTAGCCGCAGGCAAAGGCACTCGTTTGATGCCATTGAGTCGTGACTGCCCAAAACCGATGCTGCCGATTCTGGATCGCCCTGTTTTGGAATGTCTGATCGAGCAATTAGCCAAGCATGGAGTCGATCAAATCGTGATCAACACCAGCTATTTAGCGAGCGAGATCGAAGGCTATTTTGCAAGTGGGCGACGTTTTGGGGTTGAGTTGGCATTTAGCTACGAAGGCTACGAAGCGGATGGCCAACTACACGACACCCCGCTAGGTTCAGCAGGAACGATTCGACAAATTCAAAAACACTCTGGCTTTTTTGACGACACGTTTTTGGTACTCTGTGGCGATGCCTTAATTGATTTAGATTTAACCGCACTGGTTGCTGCGCACCATCAAGCTGGTGCACTCGCTACCTTGGCCCTAAGCCGTATCGCACCAGAAAAATGCTCACAATATGGGGTTGCACTATTAGATGACACTGGCCGCATTATGGCCTTCCAAGAAAAACCCAAATTTGGCGAAGCCCAAAGCGACTTAGTCAATACAGGGGTGTATGTGTTTGAACCCGAAATTCTAAAATACATCCCCGAAAAGACCCCTTATGACCTTGGTAGCGATGTGTTCCCTCAGTTGGCTCGTGACGGGCAGGCTTTGTATGGTGCTGAAATTCCATTTAACTGGGTGGATATTGGTCGAGTCTCAGATTATTACGCGGTACAAATGGATGCCATTTGCGGCAACGTTCCCGCCGTTCCTCGTCCGGGACGAGAAATTGCCCCCAATGTTTTTGTCGGCGCAAACACCCGCTTCGACCCACGCCGCTGCCATATACAAGGACCGATCGTAATTGCTGATAGTGTCACGATTGAAGATGGCGCCACATTGATTGGGCCACTCTGGATTGGTCGAGGCGCGCACATTGAACGCGGCGCTCATATCGAACGCAGCTTAGTTTTTGACTACACCCGCGTAGGTAGTCAAGCCTCCCTGATTGAAATGCTAGCCAGTGGTCGTTGGTGCGCCTGTAAAGATGGGCTAACAATCGATCCGATTGCCAGCGATATTCCCTGGGTACTGGCCGATAGTCGTACCCAGCTTGCACCGATTTATCATCGCGAGCAGCATTTTTTAGCGCAGCTAGATCAATTTGAGCCGCTTGCCATAGGCCAACAATAATCATGGCACAAGCCAGTGCAGGAATCGGTATCAAACCGCTCGTAAGCTTGCGTCAGCACCCTCGGCTTGCGGTTTGTGCTGTAATACTGACCTTTCTGGCGGCCCTACCGATGGTGTGGATAAAAGGTCAATCTTTTTACGAAGCTGAATCGGTCATTCAAATCGCGCCTCGTTATATGAAAACGCTCAAGGACGATAATGAGCTCGACTTTCAATCCAATTCACAATATCGCCAATTTGTGCAGCAACAAAGCAATACCATCCAGCGTTACGACATCCTGCGCGATGGCATACGGCTTGCCAATCAAAACCACCAAATACAAGCTTCAAGCCCAACAAATACAAATCAATTGCAATTGGATTACGCCATTGGCGGTTCAAAAATCACACAAGCCCCTGCACAGCCACAAAAGACTTCGCTGTGGCAACGCCCCAATGAGAGCGAGCGTCACGCCGTAGAGCGACTTCGTAATCTCTTACAAGTTTCTGCCGTTTCAGATACCTATATGGTGCGCATTGGCTTATCTGGCAAAAACAAAGCCGAACTGGCTCCGATTATTAATGGCGTCGTGAGCGTTTATTTGGAACGGGTTCGCGATGAACAAGTGTTTGGCAAAGACGAGCGAATTGCGCAATTACAAAAACGCCAAGACCTTTTACTCACGCAGATTGATGAAAAAGCCGAGCGGCGCAACACCATTGCGGGCGATTTAGGCATAGCAACCTTTTCCGAAGAAGCGGGCAATCCTTACGACAAAGCCATCGAACGACTACGCGAAGCCTTGGCCGATGCCAAGATCAAACGTTTTTCAGCCGCGGCGAATGAAAAAGCCTTTCTGACGCATGGCGATACCGATCCCGGTGTTAGATCTATTTTAGAAAGTGTGTCAGTGGACCCAGGCCTAAATAGCCTCAAAGCCAGCCTGAATAATCGAAGGGCGACTTTAGTGTCTGGTATGGCGGGACTCACCCCACAACACCCTGGCTATCAACAAAATAAAATCGAACTAGCGGAAATTGATGCTGAAATTCGTCAACAGACTGAAAAAATCACCAGCGAAGTACGTCGCAACCTACAAAGCAGATTTAGCACCGCGTCGACCCAAAGCGCTCAATTAGAGGCAGATTTACAGCGTGAGCTCACCGAGCAAGAAAAATCCCGCGGCCACTTCGCAACGCTGTTTAAAGAAGCGCAAAATTTATCCGCTGATGTGACGCAAATTCGTAAAGAACTGGATGCGATCCAAGAGCGCTTGAATTTCTTCGCCGCCGAAACCAGCGCCTTGGGTTTTGTACGTTTAGTTAGCGCAGCGATGACGCCAGAAACACCACTGGGCGTTGGCAAAACCAAATTACTACTCATGGCAATTATTGCATCGCTGGCTGCAGGCCTCTTATTGCCAATCGTTTACGATTTAATGGATCGACGCATTCATACCCCCAATGATGTGGTCAGTGGATTTGGATTCCCGCCAGTGGGCTGGCTGATCCACGCCAAAGACAATGACAGCCAATTATTCCGTACCGATCAACTTCGCCGATTAGCCAGTGCCTTGATACGCGAACAAGATCGTACCCAATTGCGCGTCTTTGGCTTTACCGCCTTACAACCGCAAGGGGGTACATCAACGACCGTATTCGACTTGCAGAAAACCTTTGCCGATATGGGATTACCAGCAATCGCTGTAGAAGCGAATGCATTTAGTCGTGACCCACGCTTCGCGAATGCACCTCACCATGATCTGGCCAATGGCATTCCATCGGCGCTTAACTTAGACACCGCCCAATTGTATTTGTCCGGCAACGATAGGCATATTCACGCCATAGATCGCTTAGGCGAAACACTGACGCATTTGGCCCACACATATCGATTCGTACTGGTAGATTTGCCGCCACTATTGGTCAGCGGCGATGCGGAACTTGCGCTCAGGTCAACGCCTGCGGTGATTGCGATTGTCGAAGCCGAGGCACAAGGGCGAGGCGAAGTCGCCCGTGCGGCACGTGTATTGCAAAGCATTGATCCAGCATCAATTGGCGTCATTGTGAACCAAGTACGGCCACTCGATGGTGGCGGTTATGTGAATGATTTGATGGATGAATTCATCAGTGGGCAAAAAAAACAACAAGCAGGCATTGCAAGTCAAATCACAAGCACGATGAAAATACTACTGCAAACAGCGCTCCACTTGCCGCGCGACCTTCAGCATCAAATCAGTGCTTTATTGCGGAGCAAATCATGATCCTAACTGACATTGTGAGCCGAATTTATGTGTTGAACCTCCCTGAACGCACAGATCGAAAAAAGGAAGTTGAACATACCCTCAATCATATAGGTATTCACTGGCAAGCCAATCAAGTCATATGCTGGCTAGCCATACGCCCAGTCGATAGTAATCAATTCCCTAGTCTGGGGGCGTATGGGTGTTTTTTAAGCCATGTTGCCGCACTACAAGATGCTCGTCACGCTAAACAAGGCTGGGCACTCATTCTTGAAGATGACGCGGTATTTACCAGTGATTTCAACATGCAGTTGCCCGTCCTTGCCGAAGTACTTGCAAGTGAACAGGCTGATTTGATTTATTTGGGGCACTGCCACGTAACAGGCGAAATGGAGGTTACCCCGGGCTTAAACATGAGTGCAGCACCGGTGATTGGCGCACATGGTTACCTGGTTCGGATCGCTTATTTAGATACGCTCCTACCTTATCTTGAAGGGTGCATCAGTCGACCAGCAGGCCATCCACTGGGAGGGCGTTTGCATTACGACGGTGCACTGAGTTTATTTCGTCAATTTAATCCTAGTTGTCGCACTTGGATTGCCCAGCCAAGCTGGATTGAACAACGCTTTTCGCGCAGTGATATTCAAGCTCACTGGTGGTATGACCGCTGGCCCCTAATTCGCCAATGCGCAGCATGGGCTCGCAAAATCAAACAGGCATGGCGACGTGCCCCCACTTTGAATTAGGAGCATCATCATGGATTACTTTGGCTTTGTACGAACCGAAATTAGCCCCTTGCTACCCACCCATGCCAAGCGGGTACTCGAATTAGGCTGCGGCAGTGGCGCTACTTTAGCTTGGCTCAAGCAGACAGGACATTGTGACGAAATTATCGGCGTTGAATATAGTCATGACGCTAGCGCGATGGCACGACAACAACTCGATCTAATCGTCGAAGGCAATGCCGAGCAGCTTGACTTCAGCGAGTTAGGGCGTTTTGATTTGGTACTGTGTCTGGATGTACTGGAACACCTCCGAGACCCATGGTTAATGCTACGCCGCCTACGTGATTTACTCACCCCAACAGGGCAACTCATTGTCAGCATCCCAAATATTCGACATCACAGTGTTTTAATGCCGCTTCTTTTTAAAGGCGAATGGCGCTATAGCGATGCAGGTATTTTAGATCAGACCCATTTGCGTTTTTTTACCCAAAAAACGGCACAAAGTCTGATTGAACAAGCAGGATTTGAGGTGACCGAAACTCAGGGCGCGGGACAACAGTGGGCTCAATCGCGTTTTTGGCGCTGGCTGGGGCGATGCACATGGGCGCAGCCTTTTTGTGCTGTCCAATACCTATATCGGGCTCAGCTCAAAAGCTAAACTGATATTGTTTACACTCCTGCCATCATTGCACTGCGTCGCCAAGCTTTAATAAGTTTATAAAAACTTACTTGGCGATCTGATCATGTCAACCGCATTTCATCGAGTGGCACTCGAAAGCATGCTCGCCCGCGCACTGTATCTGATCAGTCGTCTGGCCTTGCCACCCTTAGTACTCACTTATGTCGGTTTAGCCGAATATGGCTTGTGGTCGATTGCTTTTATTTTAGTGGGTTATTTGGGCATCTCGGTCTCTGGACTGGCAACGGTCTATGTGCGCGAAATTGCCTTGGCGCGAGATCGAGACGATGCGCTAGACGCTAGCAAAATGCTCAGTACCGGCGTTGGCTTGGCGCTATTAGTAGGCAGTCTATTTTGTGCTTTAGTGGCTTTTTTTATGCCTATGCTATTGAGCTGGTTCAAAATCAGCCCCCAGTTGCATAGCCTCGCTTCAAACTTACTGCTGCTCACATGCCTCATTTTTTTAGCTGACTTAACCTTGGGCGCTTGGGGTTACGTTTTAAACGGTCTAAAACTCATCCATGAGCAACAACGCATCTGGGTGGTCAGTTTTATTTTGGAGTGGTGCATCGCTGCCGCCCTATTGGTTTTAGGGTATGGGATTAGCGCCTTGCTGTGGGCATTTACTTTGCGTTATGCCTTATCCATTTCACTCTCGTGGTGGCGAGTCAAAAGGGCTTGGCCCGCACTTTCATTGCACCCTAAGCACCTCTCAAAACAGCATCTACAGCCCTTTTTAAACTTAGGCGTGCGCGCGCAGCTAAGCGATTCATGGGCACTTTTATTGCATTCCGCTGATCGGCTAATTGCAGGTTTAAGTTTTGGTGCCGCCTATACAGGCTTGATGGATTTGGGCAGCAAATTACCAGCTACCGCCACCTCAATCACGTCAGGCATCAGTCAAGCCCTGATGCCGCATGCAGCAAGTTTGGATGCGGCATCATTTAGTCGCTTGTATCAACAAGCACAACGTTTAGCTGTATTTTCACTGCTTGGCTTGATGCCGCTCTTAGTTGCTACTGCCCCAGCACTTAACCTGGCCTGGCTCGGCCCTCGTCCAGAACTGGCGCAGATTGTCACCATCTTATTGTGGGTGACGCCTGCATGGCATCTACACATTCAAACGGGCCCCGCTTCCAGTGCACTGCGCGGAAAAGACCAAATTGGCCTTGAGTTCTTCTATCATGGATTACGAACCATGGTTTTTTTGGTGAGTTTACAAGCAAACAACTTGCTTGAGTTCCTACAAATATTCTCTATCGGTCAGGGCCTAGCGTCATTGGTTTACTTAACCCTAGCGAGTAAAACTTTGCAATTAGCACCTAAGCAATTATTTAAGCTGATTTTCAAGCCATTGGCGCTGAACTACCTACTGGCATACAGCTTTGTTTCGCTTTGGCCTTGGCAACTAAGTAGTCGTAGCAGCGCACTGATCGAGTTGCTACTAGCCAGTGCCCTCTTCATGGGTTTACAGCTCCTTATCTTATGGTGGTTTATTTTGCATGCTGACGAAAGAAAATGGCTAAAACAAAAACTTTGCTTCACTCGCTCACTTGAGGCTCACCATGCTTAGATCAATGAGTATTATCCTGGCGGCACTATTAATGAATGCCTGCAGCACTATACCCGAAGCAATCCCAATGAATACTCAAGTATTCCAAGCGGCGCAAAAATCTGAGCAAATCGATTACGCCAGCCCAGAATTATTGGCCGAGTTAGACGCGCCACGTGAAAATGTTTATCGGCTAGCAGAAGGCGATCAGTTGCAAATCACAGTATGGAATCACCCGGAATTATCAGGAAAACAACTATTAGGTCCTGATGGGCAACTGAGTTTACCGCTGGCAGGTACGCTACGTTTAGCAGGTGAAACACGAGAATCTGCAGCTGGGAGAATCGATAGCGCATTAAAAACCTATATAAAAAAGCCTGCCGTTTTTGTGGGCATTGAGCAGTATGCGGGGAATCGAGTGACCGTTTTAGGGCGGGTACAAAATCCAGGGGTGCAGCAATTTGATCGCCCGCCTTCACTACTAGAAACCTTGGCGCGTGCCGGCTCACTCCCCGTGATTGATAAACAAGCCACATTAACCCGCGTGGCCATCTTTCGTGGTCGTGACCGCATTATCTGGGTCGATCTAAAAAAACTACTCAACCGAGGCCAGCTTGCCTATAACATCACACTGCAAGCGAACGACTTGGTTTACATCCCCGACTCTTCCGACACCATGGTGTATGTGCTTGGTGCCGTTCATAAACCTGGTGCCTATCGACTTACCCCTGATATGTCTTTGATGGATGCACTATCGCAAGCTGGCGGCCCCAACGATGATGCTGCTCCCGACAAAATTGCCATCTATCGGCCAAGCAAACAAGCGGCAGAGCAAACCCCACTACTAACCTTAATGACCCGTGAAAAAATGCTGAATTTTGCCATTGAGGAAGGTGATGTGGTCTTTGTTCCCAAGAGTGGGATCGCAGAGGCGGGTTATGTAATCCGGCAATTAATCCCTGGATTGTCGATACTGACTTTGGGCTTGAGTGCTTTATAAAAAACAAGGAGTTCACCATGTACGGCATTGTTAATAAGGCCCTTGAAGAAATGGTTTGTACCCGATTTGGCCAGCCCACATGGGACAAAATCCTGCGCAAAGCAGGGCTTGCCGATGAGTTCTTTTTATCCAACGAAGGCTATCCCGACGAAATAACTTACCGTTTGGTGGGAGCCAGTTGCGAAGTCACTCAGCTAGAGGCTGCGCCTTTATTAGAAGATTTTGGCCGGCACTGGGTTCTCGAAACAGGACGTCGTAGTTATGGCGGTTTATTAGAAGCTGGCGGCAGTAATCTGACTGAATTCCTACTTAACTTGCCCAATTTTCATGCGAGGGTGAATCTCATATACCCAGAGCTCAAACCGCCTGAATTTTTTAGTGAAGCGCTAGCACCGCAAAAAATACAACTCAAATACTACTCACATCGGCCGGGTTTAGCGCATTTTGTCATCGGACTACTCGATGGCTTAGGTATTTTATTTTCAACACCGGTCAATGTTGAGCAAACCAAAGTGAGGCAATCCCAAGACGACTTCGATCAATTCATCGTTTGGTGGTGATACCCAATGCCCTACGAAACTACATTACCCAATGGGGCGATCAACTCCCTATTTCCTTTTCATTTTGTGCTCAATGCCGAGCTATGTCTTGTCGGCCTTGGGCCATCAATCCCCCTGATTTTGCCGCTGATGGATATTGGCTTACCCATCGAACACTTTCTGCAATTAAAACGCCCTCACCCCCCGTTTACAGGCGAATTAATCCGCAACAATCAGCATTCTTTATTTGTTTTTCGCTGTATTGATTCAGATCTTCGGCTACGCGGTCAATTTATTCGTACCAACGAAAACGCAGAGCAATTTATTTTTGTTGGCTCACCGTGGTTATCCGATGTTAGCCAATTACAAAGGCATCAATTATCACTCAGTAATTTTGCCGTCCATGATGCGACGGCTGATTTATTACAAGTCATTCAAGATGAAAAAACCGCACTTGAAGAAACCCGCCAGCTCACGCAAAGGCTAAAGAAACAACGGGCGGTACTGCAAAGTATTTTAAATACAGCCGCCGATGCCATCATTACGATTAATCATCAAGGCATGATTGAAAGTTTTAACCCCGCCGCAGAACAAATGTTTGCGTGGCGAAGTGATGAGATCATTGGGCAAAGTGTAGTGAATTTAGCCCCAGAACCACATACAAGCCTTCCTCCTGAATTGATTATTAACTTTCTCAAAGCGGCCGAACTCGATGTCATCGGCAAACGCCGTGAAGTAAGCGCAAAACGCAGTGATGGTAGCGAATTTCCCGCAGAGCTATCCCTCAGTGCCACCCGCTATGATGATGAATTCCACTTTACGGGGATTATTCGTGACATTAGCTTGAGAAAATCGCAACAAGCAGCGCTCACCGCTGCCCGCGAACGTGAATTAAAAATGGGGCATGACATTCAGCAATCTTTACTCTTTGGAGCGCCAATTAAAGTTGCGGGCTTGGAAATCTCGGCTTTCACGCAACCATCACAAGGCATTGATGGTGACTTTTTTGATTTTTTCCCCATTGAACCGGGCTGCTTTGATGTGTTGACGGGCGACGTCATGGGCAAAGGCGTTGCCGCGGCAATGATCGGGGCCGCACTCAAAAATCAATACACTCGAATCATGGCTGAAACACTCTGGCCCTCATTACAACAAGGGGTTCGTCCATCATGTGAAAGCATCATCAACCAATTACATGCGCGGATCACACCTGAATTGCGGCGACTCGAATCATTTGTCACCTTGGCCTATGCTCGTATTGATATGCATAAAAACGCCTTGCACTTCATCAATGCGGGGCACCCAGAGGGCTTGCTGTTTCATGATGATGGCCGTGTTGAAATGCTATCGGGCGACAATCTTCCGATTGGAATTGACCCCAAAGAGCTCTACAAAACCATTGAATATGATTTTAAACCAGGTGATTTACTACTGCTTTTCTCCGACGGCGTAACTGAGGCGCGAAATAGCCATTCTGAGCTAATGGGAACCGATCCGATTATTGAACTCGTCCGACAGCTTTATCAAGCACAGCTTCCTGCTGCCATCGTGCTGCAGCGATTAAGACAAATTGTTGATCTATTTGAAGACTCGCATGAGCGCTCAGATGATTTCACCGCAATTAGCTTATATCGGCACCCAATCAGCGGACTACACAGTCACGAATTCCCACGGAATATGCGCGTGCTAGCCGAAATACGCCATTGGCTTAGTGAACGCGTTCAACTGAGCCCAACTCAGCACGACAAACTCAATTTAGCAGCAGTTGAAGTAGCAACCAATATCATTCGCCATGTCAGCGCCCCATTAGCTGACACGCCTTTTGTGCTGCATTTATTGCAATTACCCACTACGCTGACACTTGAGTTTTACTATGTAGGCGCCCCATTTGACCCGACCCTAGCTGAAGCACCCGATTTTAGCGGCAAAAAAGAAGGCGGATTTGGATTGTTTATTATTCAAAATTGTGTTGATCAAGTCGACTATTTAATTCCTGCTGAACAAGTTAACTTGATTCGCTTACAACTGAAAGAACTCAGCAATTAATTGCTTCCATTACTATACTCACTCAAGAAAAATACCGAGTGGGTGTGGTGATGCTGATTGCAATTGTTGAAGATGATGTGATTCAAGCGGATTTATTGGCGCTCACCTTGCAAAGCGGCGGCCACCATACGCAAACTTTCCACACCAGTTTGGCATTTTTCGAGGCAATAAAAACTATTCAATTTGATTTATTTTTACTTGACTGGAATTTACCTGATTACTCGGGCGGCATGATCATCAAATGGGTCAGAGAAAATATTGGTTGGCAAACGCCGATCATGGTCGCCACAGCCATCGAAGATGAAAGCAATATCGTAGCGGCATTAAAAACCGGTGCTGATGATTACCTAATCAAACCCATCAAATCCATGGAACTACTTGCGCGAATCGAAGTATTGCTGCGTCGATTTAAATCAGTCGCGCCACAAGTTTTGCATCTGGGCAATTTTGAAATTGATACTAGCCAGCGCCTGATCCGAATTGCTGGTAAAGAAATTGAAATGACGCAAAAAGAATATGATTTAGCGTTATTTTTATTTCAACACCCCGGTAAATTATTCTCCAGAATGAATTTGCTTGAGCAAATTTGGGGGCTCAAAGTAGAAATTGACACTCGCACTGTCGATACACACATCAGTCGTTTGCGCCGCAAGCTAGCACTAGATGGCACACACCAATGGCAACTGACTTCAGTCTATGGCTACGGCTACCGTTTAGAAAGCGTCAACCTCAGTGCCCCGGTCGCCCAAGCCAGTTAATGCTGCCACCCCAACAAGCTACGACGTATACACACCAAGTCATTATTAGATATGCCTTTAAATGAAATACCCAACCTAGTGTAGTTGCCGTGATGGGTGCGCACTTCGCTACAGATCGTCATCAATGCCACACGAAATTGCAAGGGCCCAACCCTAATATTGGCATTCACTAATTGACCTGCATTGATTAGTGACTGGGCATCCGCGGTTGATAGATGACACGCCATGCCACCTTCACTCAGGTCAATTAGATGACCAGACATATGCACATTCGCTAACTCAATTGACAGCGGTAATTCAAAGTGCGGATGCACTCGATAAGTATCTCGACCAATACTTTTGACCATGACTTGTGGCCATGACACGGTAAATTCTCGTATTGTGTGCGACTGAATAATAAATGCACTAAAAGCGATGAGTTTCCCTTCCCAACCGGCGATAAATGTCAACTCTTCATCGGGCTCAAAGTGGTGTTCAATCTCAATTCGACACCGAATGACTGCCTTGTTTGCATCTGGCCTGAATGTAGTCACCAATTCGCCATGATCCATATCACGAATCATCAATCGTAAGGGGATTGGGCCATCACGTAGATGCAAGTTGATGAGATTTAAGATGGCGACGATTTGTTGAGGGTTTTGAATTAAATTCTCATGTTCCTGCCATGCCTTAGCCGCTTCAGGCGGGTCTTTTTCAGCATTGCCCCATACTTTAAACACATTAAACATGTTCATCTCTCTTTACTGCATACATAATTCTCGCAGGAACACCCACCGCCACCGCCCCACACGGCACATCTTTTAATACCACCGCATTGGCGCCAATTTTGGCATCGTCACCAATCTTTATGGCACCTAAAATCTTTGCCCCTGCGCCAACTTCAACGCGATCGCCTAACACCGGCGCGCCGCTTTGCCCTTCATGCCGTAAACCCAACGTAACACCATGCCGCAGAATCACATCATCCCCAATAATCGTATCGCCGCTGATAATCACACCACCAAAATGATCAATTCTCAGTCGCCGCCCGATACGAGTTTCACAAGGTAGATCAATGCCAGTCAAAATTTGACTGGTCACTTTGAGCAATTTGTAAACGAAAGAAAGCGGTTTTCTCAATATGGCAGGCCGCACGGTATAACGCCAATTTCCAAAGCGATAAACGACCATTACCCATAAACCTTGCCGCCATGGATCACGCTGGTAGGTTTGCCAGTCTTCTCGAATCAGCTTAAACATAGCGCCTCCATATCTACCATGGCAAAGGTGGCGAGACGCGGCCACCCGCTGTTTCACGCCATGCTTGTGATAGCAATTGACGCAAAGCACGAGACTCTTCGCATTTGCTGTTAGCGCATGGGATAGATCGAGCTTGGTTTCGAAATATACGCATGGCGTGCCAAAGTCGCTCTAACTGACAAGCGCCCCAGGCCACCAAACCGCCATGGTGTTTATGGTAATACAACATCGCACTGCGCATTCGCCACAAGGACAATTGACTACCGTGTGAGTTGAAGTGTTTGCCTTCAACCCTTCCCGATGAAACTCCACCTATGTGTACTGCACGGCACTCCGGTTGATACCAGACTTCGAACCCTGCCGCTTTAATTCGCTGACACAAATCGACTTCTTCAAAATACAAAAAGAAGCGTTCATCAAACACGCCAACCTGCGCCAAGACCTTTGCACTCAGCACGACAAAAGCGCCGGGCACCCAATCAACAACGCTAGCATAATTTGGATCGGCCCAAGTCCGATCTACGCGGCCAAAAAATCGTGATTGGGGGTAGCGACTTGATAAACCACTGATCACTAAGAAATCATTCAAAATCGAAGGAAAACAACGTGCAGAAGGCTGATCTTGACCATTTTCAGCCAGTAAACGACCGCCGAGCATGCCCATCTTTGGCTGATCTTGTAAACAACGCAGGGCGTGAGCCAGAGAGCCCGCTTCAGGCCGAGCATCCGGATTGACTAAGGCCCAAAATTGCCCTTTTGCATGTTTAAACGCTAAATTATTCCCCGCCGCGAAACCCAGATTGACTTCGCTGCGTAAAAGCACCACCGGCCCATCAAATTGACTTACTTCGTCAGCGCTATTGTCTCGACTGGCGTTATCCACCACGATAATTTCATAATCAACGCCCTCACAGGCTAGCTGAATACTTGCTAAACATTCTGCGATTTCAGGTTCATTGTTATAAGCCACCACAATCACACTCAAAATAGGTGCTGGATTGATATTGCTCATGATGTTTTCTCCTGCTCAATATGCCGCACCGAGCGTTGCCACAAGGCGCCAGAACGGCTGCCACGAAAAATGCTTGGCAACTGCATAATTTTCCACACGACATACCGAGGCGCGCAGAGTAATGCGCTGCTGCGCAGCGCACGCGGTAATTCAAACAGCGCCAAACCAGTGTGAAACATCAAGACCAAGAGACCAAGCAACCCCAAGGCCTGCGGCCATCCGCCAGCGCTACATGCCAGCAAAAGCAGTAGCATATGTTGGCTTAGTGGCAGTAGTGTCAACTCTTGCAAGATAGGCCACAAATGAGTTTCACCCCGACAAATCCTTATCATTAAAGGGAGGACATTGCGACGTATCATCGCCAACCGCCCACCTTCCCAACGCTGCCGCTGAACCCTGGCATTTTCGCCTTGCGGCATTTCGCCGTAGACGGCCACGTCTTCTAACCACGCCAATTTGCAATGCGCCGCGGCCAAAGACAATTGATATTCCAAATCTTCAACAATCGACCCAGCCTGATAAGGTACCCGTTGCAAAGTGGCATTCGATAAGGCAAAGCCATTCCCTAATAAACCAACGCTCTCACCTAGTGCTGCGCGGCCACGAGGGCGAATTACGTTGAACGCATGTAAGGCCCAATGACGTAAAGCCGCATTAGGATCATCGCTGGCGCAATCAGGCTCATATCGTGCCTGAATCCCATCCGGATTTTCTGCCATTTTGCAGCGAAGTACCGCCAAAAAATTGGCATCGAGCCGGCTATCCGCATCAACGATCAAATACCAAGGTACATCGGGCAGTAAGGCAAACGCAGCCGCTAAGGCATAGCCCTTGCCTCGAGCGCCTTCATTACGCTCTAAAACCATAGCCCCAAAAGCACGAGCGATTTCTGCCGTGTTGTCTGAGCAATGATCTGCAATTACTAAAACACGGCAATTACCATCAACCTGTGCTTGTGCAAGCAGCCGAGGCAGAGTCTGCGGCAAAGAAGCAGACTCATTGTGAGCGGGCACCAGTAACAAAATTGGCGCATTCGAAGGAGCAAGTGTTGGCGGGGTAACTGGTCGGCGTGCCGCCCAAGTCCATCGTGCGAGTGACCAGCTGCCTGGTAGTGTCACTAAAGCCGCTCCTGCTGCGATGCCAGACATCAATTCAAGCCACATGATGATTCTCCTCACCATAAAAGAACGCGACTCGAGCTGCGCACAAAGCCAAATTTTCGGGGGCCAGCACATGCTCACGCTGACCAAGTTCAGTTGCCCAAGGCAACTGGCTATTTTCTTGTTTTAAGCGTTCAATCCAGTCATCCAAACTACAAATCACTTTGGCCGGACTCCCACCTACGACGCAATTGGGAGGCACATCTCGGGTCACCACCGAATTGGCCGCAACAATCGCATTGGGACCAATCGTCACGCCAGGTAATATAATTGCCTGATGTCCGATAAAAACATTGTCAAGAATGTCAATTTTGCCAACGTGATCCAAATTCAAGCCAAAAGCTTGATTCACCATATTGACGGAACCATCGTGCCCAAACAGGGTGCAACCCGACAAATGAACGTTATTACCCAAGCGCACATAGGCAGGATCAGTCATCGTGACATTCATATTGATGACACAACCATGCCCCATCGCATGCAGCCCCCCCCATCGCCTCAAAAAAACAGCCCACTCTTGACCAAACGGTTGACATAGCCGACGGTATAAGCCCACAAACCTTTTGTGCTGATGCGCCTGATTAAATACCCAAGCAGCAATCATTTTTCTGATAAATTTACGCATGATGACCTCCACAATGTTCGGCAAAGCACTGCGCTAACTGGCCTAAGTTTTTTTCTAAACAAAAGTCTTTTGCCACAGTCATCTGGGCCTGCTGTTTTAAACGTTCACATAAACCAGCATCGTTTGCCAAAGTGCGAATCGCGTCACTTAAGGCGTATTCATCACCTGGTGCAACTAGATAACCATTGACCTTATGCTCAATCAACTCAGGAATCCCTGCTATCCGCGTACTTATGCATGGCACGCCAGCAGCCATGGCTTCCATCAACACCACTGGAATACCCTCATTAAAACTAGGTAAAACAAACAGATCAGCTTGGCCGTACAGTGCGCACACCGCTTCTTTACTCAACGCTCCAGTGAGCTCAACCTGACCACCTAAATTTAATTGATTCACTTGCTGGCGTATTTGCGCCTCACACGGCCCCGCGCCACACAACACAAGGCGAAATGACTGGCCCTCATTACGTAAAATGTCCAATGCTTTGAGCAGCACCATTTGCCCTTTAGCAGGCGTTAATCGCCCCACACACAAGATGGTAAATACACTCGATGGGATTTTTCTCGGCGGCGCATAATCGGCATTAATGCCAAGACGAACAACCTGAATTTTTGACCACAACTCAGGAGCACTAAATTGCATGAGCTGACTACGCGCAAATTGACTGATGCAAACTATCCAATCGGCGGCAACCACTTTGGCGGCTAACTGCTGACCGGCGGCATCATGAAATTCATCAGGACCATGAATGGTGTAGGACAAAGAGCAAGCACTGATGCGCTTGCAAAGCAGGCCGACCAAAGACGCTTCATTAGCAAAATGAACGTGCAGATGTGTGATCGCTTGCTGGTGCATCCAGCGAGCCAACAGCATCGCCTCTAACCAATATGCCACAGCCAAAGCATGTCCTCGCCAACCGGGCCTTGCCAACTGCCAAGCCAAGCTGAGTGAAGAAACAACTACCCAAAAGCCAAACCGCCAAAGTACTTGGAGTAAGTCAAATAGCATGATCCAACGCGACCAGTTTTTGAGCACCAGCGTATTGAATTGCTCCTGTTGTTCCAACAAGTCTAGCTGTTGAGGGTCACGCCTATCCGCGTTCACGCTCACCGTAGCAACGCGCCAACCTCGGGCTCGTAAGCCCAAAACTTCACGTAAAATAAATGTATGTGATGCTGCTGGATAGGCACTGACTAAATAAGCCAAAGCAGTCGGATGATGAATCATGCTGCGCTCCCGCGAGAAAGCCTCGCTATGACTGTATTAAAAGTCAGAACGTCATGATTCTTGTGTCAAGAATGCAAAATCTCTGGCACATCTTGGCCCAGAGAGTTGCAACTTGTTTTTATAAAGGTATTTGATAATCAAAGACATCAACTCAGCTCAACTTGAGTTGAATAGCACCGTATTCTTCAGCCTAACTTAAGCCAACCGAGTGCAAATATGAGCAGTGTGGCTCATACACTGGAATTAGTTTAGCGCCACTTCAACAAGCACCGGATCAAGCAACTGCAACAAGACAACCGGATCGATGCCTACTAGATAACCTCGACGTCCGCCATTAATGAAAATCAATGGCAAATCTAAAATAGTTTTTTCGACAAAGACCGATAATAATTTTTTTGTTCCAAATGGACTTGTACCGCCAACTAAAAATCCAGTGTGCCTATTGGCAACTTCCGGCTTACAAGGTTCAATTTTTTTTCGTCCAATTTGACGAGCTAACTCTTTTGTAGAAACTTGGCAATCTCCATGCATAAGGACAACCAATGGCTTGGCTGACTCATCTTCCATAATCAATGTTTTAACCACTGCATTACGGATTAGTTAGACACCATGGACAATCACATAACATAAAACAGAAGCATGGACATAATTACACACAAAGAAAGCCATTAAAGTTAAATCGACTCAATTTGTATGTCCCCTACTCCACGAGCATAGAGACGTGGTTGAACCCCAGCAGACTGCGAATTCTTATCCATTTAACCACCCGTTCTTATCGGATGTCGCCACCTGCACTTACGTATTTATCCGCAGGGCTTGAGTCGCCGCCCCGGCTACAAGAGTTCTCTAAAGCGCAACAATTTGGGGAAAAATGAACGCCTGCAATAACTCCGATTGCAGACTCGCAAATTGTGTAGCCAGTTACTGAATCGCCCCGAGTTTTCTAGACACTGCCGAGCCTTTCGAAATACTGCTTTTCATACTCTACTGGTGATAGCCCATTATTGAAACTATGGCGGCGCTTGGGGTTGTAAAACATCTCGATATAATTGAACACATCTCGACGTGCCTCCTCTCGATTACGGTAGGTTTGTCGTTTGATTCGTTCCCGCTTCAATAGCTGGAAGAAACTTTCCGCGACCGCATTGTCATGGCAATTGCCACGCCGACTCATGCTCGGTTTTAAATTATGCACACGCAGTAGATCCTGCCAATCATAACTACTGAATTGGCTGCCTTGGTCCGAATGCACTAAGACCTCTTGCTTGGGCTGACGTCGCCAAACCGCCATTAATAAAGCTTTAATCGCCAACTCACGGTCCATCCGCGCGCCCATCGACCAACCAACAACCTGTCTTGAGAACAAATCCAATACTGCGGCCAAATAAAGCCAACCTTCCTGTGTGCGAATATAGGTAATGTCAGTCACCCAAACCTGATTAGGTGTATCGACATTGAATTGCCGAGCCAAATGGTTTGGTGCCGTTACGGTGGGCTTGCCACCATAAAAACCACGTCGACGACGATAGCCTGTTTGTGAACAAAGGCCAGCTAAGCGCATTAAGCGCGCGACGCGATGCTTGCCACATTGTTCGCCCATATCACGCAAGTCATCATTAATCTTGCGATAACCATAGACGCCGCCGCTTTCTTGCCACGCTTCAGTGATGATGCCAGTCAAGCGCTGGTCATCAATCGTGCGCAATGATTGTGGTCGTTGCAGCCAAGCGTAGTAGCCGCTGGGATGGACTTGCATCATCTGGCAGAGCCGTCGAACTGGATGTAGTGCTTGATGGTCACGAATGAAGGCGTACCTTACCCGGATAGCTTGGCAAAGTACGCGGCGGCCTTTTTTAGGATGTCACGCTCTTCAGTTACTCGACGTAGTTCAGCTTTTAGTTGCCGAATTTCATCCTGCTGAGTAGTTGTTTGCGCTTGTTCTGGTAAAGGCGTGGCGTAGCGCTTAATCCAGCTGTAGATGCTATGCCCTGAAACCCCCAGTCGCTCAGCGACTTCTGCGACAGGATAGTTGCGTTCTGTCACTTGCTTGACGGCTTCGATTTTGAACTCTTCGGTGTAGCGATTAGATTTGCTCATAAGACCTCCTAATTACCTCATTTTGAGGCTCTTTAGGTGTCTAGGAAACCCGGGGCGATTCATACGGATGTTCTGGCGACGTGGTAGTTTCCCTCGCGAAGCACTAAAGAAGATTGAGGTATCCATCTGGAAAGGCGCATATTTGAAAAGTGAGAACCATCTATTTGAGTTGCGGCTTGGTTTCTTCGATTTCACTAAGGCACGTAAAAATCTAGCAATGTATCAATGGCTTTAGAACAAAAATCGAACCCCTCGTTCAAGAGGTATGGCCCACAAGGTGTTGTTGACCTTCGGCCTTTTTTACGACTTGCGTCATACCCATTAATATAAGGCCGCTAACCATCAGGTAGCTGCCTTCATTATTTTTGCCTGGTGCCAGTGCTGATCGGCCTTAACGGACAGTAAAAATCTCTTTGGCGTTAGACGGTATCAGTGTGCCACTACAAACATGACCATTCGTCATTTTGCACAAGGGCATCTTTTCAACACTCCTTACTTGTAAACATTAAACGATTAGAATAAATTTACGCTACATGCGTGATAAATATTCATCACCTATTCTGGGTCGTTAGCAAGCTAGATTCGTTGTCATCACTAAACACCCTCTTCAAACCACCTCACCAAAAAGAGTACGAGCATGGATTTTGAGAAACCCATCATTAAAAGTGACGCTGCCGAAGGCCTAATTAAGCGCCTTACTGGATTAAATATACTAACTAGTCCGGCAAAACAAGATATAGAAATACCTGAACAATCTGTTGCGTTGTTCATTAGAGGAAAAATTGACTGTACAATTGAAAATACTAATATATTAATTGCGACATTCGAAGCTCCAGCAGTATTCAACGGATTGATCTATAGCTCAGGAATCTACAAACTTAATCTTTGTGCTCGCACACGCGTAAATTATGCGCTATTTAGCCAAGAAGAATGGGATGCCATACTCGGAGAAAATAACGATCTTGCGATGATGACCCTCAAAGAGCTAAGGCGAACACTTGCCTTTCTCAAAGACAAAATTGGGATCTACACAGAAAAGCAAGCATACCGTCAAATCAAACACTTCATGGAAGACTACATAGAAAAGGAACACCAAGAGAAATCTCTTCTTTCTTTCATAGAAGAGCGCTCTCCTTTATCCAGAAGCATGATCACAAAAATTATATACAACCTACGGGTAGGTGGTTATATAGAAATGGAAGATGGAATTTTAATCGACATTAAAAAAGAACTTCCCAAAAGCTACTAAACAAAATAGTAATAATACTTTACATATACCAAGAGCACTTGCCAATCTACCACTACCACAATCAGTAAGTACATAAGTAGCTTAAAAGTTTTTAAATCCAAAAAAATTTAATCATATGAGCCACGACGCTTACCCAAAGCTTTGCGAGCTAGGGTAAGCGTCCGAATTGAATCACCCTGAAAATCCCTAGAGTTAAATTATAAATTAGCTTCTTAATAACGAACATCCTATGCAATTCTATTTAGCAATAAAATCAGATCAGATGCATTATTTTTACTTAATGATTTCAGGTGCTCAATTTCCTCTATCGTTTTACGACGCTCATCCGGGTCAGTAATAAAATAAAGACGACCACTCAATTTCTTAATACGATACTCAACATAAGATTCCACAATTTCGCTCCTCATCTAATTAACAATGAGCGCAAGTATATGGATAAATTTATTTTGACAGCCTAGGCCGATACAAATAGCACTTTCATAGTAATTTTATTATGTGCATGACGGTGCCCAAACCTACTACTGAATAGGCTGCTCATTCAATAATGATGAAAACGATAACGCCAGATTCGGCTACTTCACACCAAGAACTGAAGCACATTAAGATATTAATCCGAGGCGCACGACACAGCGAACATCTAACCCTACCACCCTAGACCAGTGCACCAGACCATTAATGTGAGCTGGCGCATCGGAATAGAAATCGCAAGCTGCCGCAGCAAAAAGTCCGCTTGTGCACAAGATGGATATTGACCCAACCACTGCCACGTATTTTCGGCCCATCAATATGTGCTCGCCCGAACCTGAGCCAAACAAAAATACTCATCAAAAAATAATAATACCCATTACACACACAGTAATGCGGACGGGAATATTATTAGGGCAATAAACAAGCGGGTTTGTAAGCTACACTAATCGAAAACCGCCATCACTACAAAAACCATCAAAGAATTCAATATGAAAATACTTAATTATTTGCTTCTATTAATACCTGCTATTTGTCCAGGCACGTCTGCAACTGCCGCCACCTTTGAAATAAAACCACAAATCTTTAATGGTACCGGCGCAGATTCTTTTTGCGATGCGCTACGCCAAGAGATTAGAACAAGTGCATTAGCCGCAGCTAAAGCAGAAGCAAAAATATTAACCGAAACACAAATTAAAGCGTTACAAAATTCAGCCTGCACATTTACCAATAGAATTGTTCAAAGAAACGGTAGATATGACATTAATTATCATATTGCGGCGATCCGTGTGCCCACCAGCCGAAAAAATGAAAGCAACTTATATGTTTTTATCACCTCATCACAAGGCTTCAGTACTTCAGGCTTCCCCCCAAAAGCAAAAGCAGAACCAGGAATAACAACAGGGTCATATTACGGGGCATACAACTTGATGTCAGCATTCACCAAAACGTATGTTGGGCCATACGCCAGCACACTGAGTTACGTTAAAGCCCCCCCACAAGACAGCAGCGTTACAACCTCAAGCGCAGCAACGGCGTCAGTTGGTGGCAGCGTTAACGTATCAGGAAATGGTTTAAATGCACAAATAGATATCGGTTACTCCCACAGCACAACACGCATATCAAGTAATGGCGACTATGATCGTACACAAAACTTCTTTGAGAGCATCGATAACAAGCGCTACCTAGTTACGCGCTTGACCCCTTCAATTGGAGCCCCACTTTTAGGTGCCGTATCTTCTGTAATTCAAACAGGAAAAGGTGCCGGTGCGGTCAGTAAAGTGCTTACAGGAAACTGGACCCCAGATCTTTCTACAATTTACGTAATCGAAGGCATCGACGAAAAATTACATAACAATTTCCCTGTCGTAATTCGAACCGGCGCACAACTCATGCAGGCAGAAAAATACAAACGCTGCACCGCCGTATCTAGCCCATTTGGTGGCGGAGCGATGTGGTGGAACTGTGACACCTCTACTTATCGTGAACTGTATAACAACAAAGTCGAAGATGTGACTGAGCTGAGCATCACAACCACTCCAGATAACGATTCTGGCCTTGTTTTAAATATTGAGTGATTAACAGAAATATTTTAAATGATTCTGCGCACTCCAAAATTAAATCTCTCACAGATTAATATCATAAAGCTGATATAAAAATGACTTCATCTAAAACACCACCACTCGCTTTATCAATATATACAATCGCGACCACAACGATGATCCTTTCAGGTTGTGGTGGTGGAGAAACTGCACCCGACCAAACAAAGACAGCAGCCCCCCCACCAAGCTTGCAAACGACTGGTTCTGCACAAGTTGCTGCCCCCAGCTCAGATAACATGCCACCCGCACAAGTAGCGCCAGGCGATCTGATCTCTGGCACAACAACATTACTCAAATCACGCGGTAGCAATAGCGGAGTTAGTTTCAGCAATAGAGATCCAATTGGCCTATGTCAATCGTTGCGCACACAAGCAAAATTAGCCGCTGAAATAAATGGCGAAACAATGTCGGATCAGGATTTAGATGACCGAGTTTGCACTTATGGACGCTTTGGCAATCTGCATTTTAGCCAAAATGAATTAGCTAACTATTACGGCGTGTCAAAAATGGCAGATCATACAGTGCGATGGGCTGCTTTTATCTATAAAGATTCTTACGACAAGGAACAAATTTACTTATGGATAAATAGTAGTGGTGCCGGCTTTATGCAAGACAACCAAAACATCGGTACAAGCTCTACGGGATCTGCCAATAGCTTTAGTACCTTAAATATGCACTGGGGTTTTGGTCCCATTACAAAATTTGATAACTACTATGATTCAGAAAAGATTAAATCCTGCGTAGAAACCAATTCCTGCCCTAGCTGGTTAACAAACTCACTCAGGCTCACCCAACAAAATAACGCAACCGCGATGTTCCCGCAGAGTAGTCAGAATGCCATGATTACAACGCTGGACACCTCTGGATTTTCCGTTGGCATTTCAGCTGGAGTAGACAATACCGGCCCTTTTTTTCAATTCAAAGGGGGGTATAGTGAAACACATCAAATTAATCTGACCGGAACCCCACGAATTCTAAAACACGTTTTGAAAAGTAATAATCCACTGGCCGGTGAAATTGATTACGGCATCGACTGGGGCTTGTTCAAAAAACAAAACGCCGCCAACACCAACTACACCCTCAGAAGTAGTTTGCAAGACCCAATCTCGCCCAAGCTTGATCTGATGTATGTCAGTGGTGGAGGCGGTACAGGCGGCATAGACTCTCCGTTACGTGGACGGAGTTACCCCTTTTTTGCGACTGTTTACTACAAGGAATTTGATGCGAATGGTAGTTACCGCGGCGAAAGTAGACCAAGATACTTAACTGGTTTAGTGGACAACATTTATTTTCCGCGCGGCAGCGCCGAAAAAATGCCATATCGACCACTTTGCCGCCAATGGTCTCATTCAAGATCAGGAAGCCCTGGCGATATCTATCAATATTTCAATCCTTATGCACCTGATGAATTCAAAATGAAGAGCTTTATTCTGAATAAAGAAAATAACTATGACGATTTCCCAGCCGATCGCACAAGCAGTGATAGCTGGCAGTTTGCAAAAGCGACTACGATGTTAAAAGCCATACAGTTTAATGAACTTAGTGATCCGGCCAGCGATCTGGGCTGCCGTCCGTACTATAACAAAGCCAACGATTAATCATAACGAGCCAGTGTTTTGAGCACGAAAAGGCGTTCAGCGGCACATACAATGATGTTGAATGAAAGGCTTGATGCCAAATGCGGCACTGCTGGACATTGACGAATGTAGGTGCCGCAACTCTGCTTTTGCTCCCGCCGCCCTAATTGCTAGATATAAAGATCAACATTGAAAAAAGGCCAAACCTTTATCTTTAGATCGGCTCAACAACACCGAGCTGACTGAATAGCGTTTTTCAACGCATATTTATCCTTCAAGCCGTGGTGGATAAGTAAGCCTGCAGCATCAAATACAGCTGCGATTAATCGCTCTAACCTTCCCTGCAGCACTTCACAAGTAAAGTCACACATTGTGCATCCACGCATAAGTTCGCAATCAAGCAGCTCAGAAAGTAGAGCTGCTTAGCCCCGCCCCGCCCCTACCATCCAAGACTGAAAATTTACTCATACCGTACAAGGCACAAACATCGCCAAGCTGTTGAGATAAAAGTCGACTTTAGAGTCGATAAAAATATCAATTATCTAAATAAATACCCTTCTTCAGAGTATTTTTACTACAGAAGGTACATTTATATCCACGGCAAGCAGAGTGATGAGGCTATCGATTATATTTATGCAAATGACAATACACAGTGTAAAGCGATGAGCATACTTATTGAACACAACAAACCAGAACGGGCATATGAAAGAATAAAAGATGCCATTATCCAAAATCAAATAAAGCCACAATACATACGAAATTACAAACCAGAGCCATCCAACAGCAAAAATATCTATTTCATTACAGGGGGAGAAATTACGATTATGCAAAACAATGTAATTTTATATGACTTAGCCCCCCCAGAGATCATTGGGCTATTAGAGTATTACAGAGGAAGATCCAATCTGTATTATTCAGTGCCATTTTTCTATGGCTACAAAATAGATTTTGAATCCTGGGAAAAGATGTGCGAGCAACATGATTTATGGAAGGCCACTTTAGAAGTAATGGCCTATTCGACTTCAATGTATGAAATGCGCTCACAACACTTCATCGACGCAGAATCATACATTCAAGTTAAATATGCCATTGAAGAACTTATAAAACTCAATGACAACATCCGAGCGGATATAAAATTAATTGCCTATACCGCAGAAAGAACAAACCTCTCGAAAAGCCTAGTACAGAAAATCATATTTGCTCTAAAACAAGGCGACTACATCATAGTCGAAAATGGAAAACTAATTAAAGTAAACAAAAACTTACCTAATGGATTTAACCCATGACCCCAAAAAATACACCCATAACTCACACAATGGTGCTAAATACAATGAGTATGGTGATCTGCTTAGCCATCGATTTGTCATTATTGAACCACAATGTCAACGACATCAACACTTTGTTCTCAAGTACCACCAAGTTCATTAACAATCAGCTCAATGCACACCAAGGCGCGCGATGCAATAATGCACATAAAGAGCATTATTCTTTATTTGAAAGTACGACACCAGAAATTAAATCGATCAACATTGTTGGCAGCAATAACGTGATCGAATGCTCGACGTCGATTGAAAACAACAACGTCAAGATTGATAACAAACCTTTATCTGGCATTGTCAATCAATACAGCAATAAGATAGTTACACAGAAAATATACACCGAGGGTCAGCCTGTAGCCACGGTCGAGTATTTAAAAGATCACATCGAAGATGAGCTCGCAAGCAGCTCTTTTGCTGGTTTGCTGTCCGCATTTACGTTCAAATATCACAATGAGACTGATAATAATTCGCCTACTTCTTTCAGCCTCAATTACACCATCAACCCAGCTGGGTTCATGCTGTACCTAAGCAGTATTTTCATATTTTGCCTATTGCTAACCAAGATGATTTGTAATTTGGCAAGTGCCATTAACAAAAGTCGTGTCATTAACAAATTAAGGTTAAACAAAATTATTCGTGAAAACAGAATGATTTTACATTATCAGCCTATTGTCGACATTCAAAGTGGTACATTCTTTGGGGCCGAGTCGCTATTGAGAATCACCAAGAAGAATGGGCAATTATTTAAAACAGAAAATTTTATTACATGGGCCTATGATACAAATATTGGCCCAGAATTAACCAAACACGTTATTTCGCTATTGCAAAGAAACATTGGCGCAATTAACACCGCAAATGCCAAAAATTTTTTATTAACCATTAACGTCAGCCTACTTGATTTGAAAGACGACACCATTGTTGAGGGCCTCATCGAATGTCAGCGCAGACTAAAGAATAACGCGCATATCGGCGTTGAAATCATCGAACAAAATGACCACAGAATCAATGGCCACATCCTAAACAACATCAACCAACTCAAGGACGAAGGGCTGAAAATCATCCTGGATGATTACGGTTCTAAATTAAGCAATTTGGATCGCTTATTGAAGCTACCCATTGATATTATTAAGATTGATAAAGAAGTTATCCGGTCGGAATACAACCGCGCTATTCTTCAACCGCTGTATAATTATGCCCTTGAAAATGGCAAGCACATCATCGGAGAAGGCGTTGAAAGTATTCACCAACTCAGCGAATTACAAAATTTAGGGTTGTATATTTTTCAGGGTTACTTTTTCGAAAGACCGATGCCAATTGATCAACTCATCAAACACATCACAAAAGACCACAGCAGCGCATACGAAGTAAGCTTCATGCCCAGGGTATGACACAGAACGAATAATATCTACATGCTAGCCAATCAAGCTCATTGGCTAGCATCCAAATCCAGCTTCTGCACAGTCTATTGTAACCCTCATCTGCGCTGCCAGTATCGATAACAACAATCCCGCCCCATCTCGCGTAAATTGCATTTCAATACAATATTTTTATCTCAATCTTCACCTTATTATCATTCCAGACACAAGATGCCCCCAATAGATTAAATTATCAATTATTGTTGGCCTGTTTACTAAGGCCATTTTAACCCTACATACAACAGAAACATTAACGACTATTACGGTGAAATTAAAATGAACCACAAACAGATTAATCAATTTATTTTCTATCCATATGCTGCGCTAGTACTTAGCTTAGCGTCATTAAATTTATATGCGCAAGACGGAATGGATATCCATGGTGAAATCACTCATGATTCATGCTCAATACGCTGGAATAGCCCAAGGCAAGAAGCTAATTTAGCAATTACACTGCCGGCAATGACATTGGATGCGGGCGAATATGCTGCGCTATTTGGCGAAGCTGCTAATGAAAGCTGCTTTTCTGGCAAAATAGCCAGCATGTACCTTGAAAGCAATCGGGTCACATTACCAGCAGCAACAATCAGCAAAAAAAATAGCACCCCAAAAGAATCTGATTATTATGCCGTGCTATTGGGGCACCACGGCAAGCGTATTTTTGCCGGAAAAATTGATCCCAGCCTAAAAATTGGCAAACTGAACATCAGCCAAACTGAGAAAGATAAATCGCATACGCTTTATCATATTTCATACAATTAATCTCATTATTACGCATCCTCGCTTCATACTGCCATCGCATACCATCAGCCGGTGTTGTGAATAGATTTAATGGTTGGTTTAATTCATTCTATTGCACTCAACCGGCTGAATTTTTCGCCATTCCTGCTGGCGACCCTCTAGTCCACAGTCCTTTCAAGCCCCTCTTTTTACTCTGCCATACGCTAGTCTACTGCTCAGCATTGAGCAGAGAATAATCATCCGGGATTGCTGAAAAATCAGCAGCACCATCCCCACCAACTCACCAACACATTAAAATTGATGATGCTCAGGTTTGGTGTTGATATGCTTGGGAATGAGCTGAAATCGCTACTTCCCCCTTGACGGGGGAAAGTTGGGATGGGGTGTAATCGTTTTTTGCAGATCAATTCAACATCAACCCCAAATCTGATCATTGCCTAAACATTGGGTATTTTTTGCCCACAACTTGCATTGATTTGCATAAAAACAACCCCGACTGCGTGCGGTACATTAGCGTCTAGCGAGACGCAGCGGCAAAAGAGAAAGACTTTTGCAGTCAAGCTTAAGCGAAAAAATACCATTGAAGTCATAACGATGACACATTCAGAATGCCGTCGCGCGCACAGAAAATATCGCCCCCATGGGCAAAAGATGTGTAGGGCTAGCAGAGAATGGGCTTGCCGCGACCAGCGTATGCATCACTGCGGATAGCGATAGCTTGAGCCAGTTTGTCGCAATACGATCTAGCTTGAGCAGGAAAAAAGCCCGTGATGAAGTTTAGCGCAAAGGACGAGGAATAAAAAAAGCACGTAGACCAGAATGATGATCTACGTGCAGTTGTGGACTTTTGTGTACTTTAGGCTGATTACTGAAAGGTATAGGTCACAGTGGCAGTCCCTTTGACCAGACCAGGTGTTACGGCCGATTGGGTTTGGTAATAGCGGGCGGAAAATTTTTTATTTGCAATTAAACTACTAGAGCTAAAAGGGTAAGGTTTACCTAGCTCGATAACCGCCCCTTTATCATCAACAAACTGAATCCCCACGCCGCTTGCATAGCCAGTGCCCGTTTGAGAGGCCAACACCGTGTTGCCAGCCGTAACATCCGCCGTACCATCGAGCTGCACCGATGAAATAACCGCATCACTGCACGAATAGCCTAAATTAAATTGAGTATTAGCTGCAACAACGCCAATTTTGCTAAAGGTAGATTTATTTACCGCAGGAAGTTTCACTGCTACATTGCTTTTACTATAATCACAAGAGACACCTTTTGAATCTGATTGAGCATTAATATATACTTCAAAAGAATTTAAATCCCCAATATAATAGTGTGAAGGATGGTTAGGATAGCGGAAATCGCTTTGTTTAGCCACAAGTTTAAGCCGTACTAAATTTTCACCTGCCTTTAGGGAAAATGGTTTTATCGATTTTGGCATGGTAATTTGAAAGTCATCGAACAAGGCATGGGCTTCTCCATACCAAAAAATATTTGCTATGGGAGGGTTATGATTACTAATAACGTTATTTTCCGTCCAATCGCTCAACCTATAATACCCAATGGCTACACCCGCCGCTTTGAACGATGGGTTTATGTATAAGTCAGATGTTGTGCGTTGCTCTGGATATATATAACTGCCATAAAGATCATTAGTATTCCTGCATGAAAAAAGATCACCAAGGGAATAGGTAACTCCCGGGTATAGAACAGGTGGTAATTTAACACTTACTGTATGTCCAGAACATAGAAAATCACAATATCCAAATGCTGAATAGAAAATCAGGCACACACCAATCAATGACTTTTTTAAAAACATAAAGTGTTTCCTATCAAAAAAAATAAAACAGAAGAATGTATATTAATCGTCCATCGTATTGCAATCATCTTAAATTCAGCCAAATTAAATTCACAATAAGACAAACAAAAAACCAGCTAAAAAATGACATTTATTATTTTTAGCTGCTAGATTGATTGTACTTCTACGTTTCTATTGCTCGGCATCCACCGGTACAGCGTCGTGACCCATGGTTAATTTATGGTCACCACCATAATCATTAATTAAGCTCAAATTGATTTTGGCAGTGCTACTGGCCAACGGTTTTTTCAACTGAGGTAAATCAAAGTTTTTTTCGGCAAAGGGCTCGACCATGCCACCGCCTGGGTGGGTGTAAGTCACACCATCGGCACTCACCTCAATATTAGAAAATGACAGATGAAATGGCGTTGGGTTTTTAATCCGAATCACCGAGCTATTGCCACTGGCTTGGATACTGGCTCGCAAGGCATACGGCGCATCTTCGATTTTCTGCGTCAACTCGACTGGGCGGTAAAAAATCTTAATTCGGTTACGAAATGCCATGAGCAATAGGTTTTGCTCGGCATCGGCGGCGGTAGTGGATGGAATTTCCAAGACATTGAGCCAATACAAGCTTTCGCGATCTTTAGCTAAGGCTTCACCGGAATACACCATGCGGATGACATGCTGTTTTTTAGGGTCTAAGCGAAATACCGGCGCTGGAATGATAAAGGGTGACTTGGCATCTTTGGGCGTTGATTTGCTGTTGCCATCGTCAGCCCAAGTATGCACCAGCACGGGCTTGTCATTTTCATTGGTGATTTTCAGGCTGGCATCACGCTGATTAGATGGAAACACAATCCGCGTGCCTTGTAGGATGATGCCGGCCCAGCTAGCTTGCGTGACACTGAGCATCACCAGCGTGAGTAGATAAATAAATCGTTGCTTGAGTTTCATGGATATTCTCCTTCACAGTTTAGAATCTACGCCTGCGCAATTAGGCTGCGGCGGCGTAGCAAAATTAATTTAAAAAACCAATATAAGCGCACTAATAGTACATACAACAAGGTATATCCATCGGGGCGTTTTGTTAGGCATAGCACATTATTGACAGCTTGCTTCGACTACATCGTATTGCTGACGCGATGCCTCGGTATGGGCTGGAATATGGGCCTGTACTCGGCAAGATTGAGCAGCATCAGCACCCCATTTCACCTGCAATGGCATATCAAATGACTGCTGGTTTTTTCCGTCGATCGCGATAACTGCTTTGCCTTGCTGGCCAATGGTACCCAAGGATTTTTGATCTGCATCCAATACTTGCGCCCCGAATGGCACTTGGCTATCCATGATTTTAAGCAGCACGGTGCGTTTTACTTTGGTTTCAAATTTCACCAAACTCACCGAGCCCTCACGTGGGATCACCGTTTGCGACACTGAGCCTAGCTCAACATCGAGTGGCAAACTTTGCGGATTCAGCGTTAATGCATTAGACCGATATGCGCTTAAATTGCTGACCAGTGCTTTGCCATCTTGGCCTACATAGGCCTCTGCCGCGCCATCAATACGCGATCCCGCCGCATCATCTGCCTCGACAATGGCCAAGGCGCTGTTATAAATCGATGGGCCAAATTTAACGCCACCAGAGTAAGCGACCACACCACCACTGAAGCCAGCAGAGGCTTGGCGATAATTGGAAGCAATCCCCGCATTAATATTCATTTGCCCATAATCCGATCGATAAGCCAGACCTGTATTAACACTATTATTACCAACTTGATGTGCGAGCTGAGCATTGTAAGTAAGTCGGCCATCTTCACCGATTGAGCCATTTAAACCCACACTGCCAGGATGGCTACCATCGGGGCTGATGACGGTGCTTTGCATGGTCAGCATTGGTGCATTAGCGCCTTTACCCAGCGGCATCGATATATTGAGCATTGCCGTCAGATCTTTACCTTTGACATTGGTATTGCTGAGGTTTTTCTGGGCGCTTAACGCAAAATTGATGCCATGCCAGCTATTGTTATAACCAACACTGAACGTTTTTTCTGCCGGACCATTCCAGTATTGGCTGGTATAGCCGGACATGTAGGCATTGCCCCAGCCCGGCGCAAATGTTTGATTTAGCGTCAGCTCGAAACGTTGGCGTTGGCGCGCAATCGAATTGATCGGGCGATTTTGCTGAGCCAGATTTTCCATCTGCATGGCATCAGAAAGCGCCAAATAATCTTTGGTGGAATATCGATAGGCGGCCAAAGAAATATTGGTGCCGGTATCGATATTGGTATTGGACATGGCGAGTCGATAACTTTGCCCATTGAGCGTTTGATCATTCGAAAATGCCGCATGCGATTGATTCACTTCGGCAGAAATCGCACCAATCGGTGTATTAAACGCCGACCCTAAGATAGCCGACTGATAGGGACCAGAAACTTGTAGCCCACCAAACACCGTGATGTTGTCCGTTAAACCATGCTGTAGCGTGGCTTCAGCAATGTAGGGCTTAATTTGCAGCGCTGAATCTTGATATTGCCCCGCTGACAATGAGTAGCGATTAAAGCCTTTGCGTACTAATTGTGGCACTGAAGAATACGGCACAACGAATGTACTGACGGAGCCATCGGCTTCGGTCACAGAAACCTGAAAATCACCAGAGCTACCCGTTTGATACAAATCATTCAGTTCGAACGGGCCAGGCGCAACGGTGGTTTCGATAATGGTCGCGCCATTCTGTTGTACGGTCACTTTGGCGTTGGTTCTTGCAACCCCGCGGATCGCTGGTGCATAACCACGCAAAGAGTCAGGCAGCATTTCCTCATTAGAAAATAAGGAAACGCCACGTAAATTGAATGAATTAAACAATGAGCCTTGGGTATTAGACTCACCAATCCGAAATTGACTATTCAGGCTCGTTACATCATGTTCGGCATAAGTAGAGGTCGCGTTATAGCGTGGCGTAACATCCGAATTGAGTTGTGCATTCACTGAGCCACTGTGACGTAAACGCCAGCCAGCAATATTGATTCCAGGTCGTAGACCGGCAAAAACCGAAGTATTACTATCGGTATCATTTTTAGAGAAAAATGCATTCACATCATAATCGAGCATTGCAGCATTAATCCCATCCTCCCACAACGCAGGATCAACCCAGCCTTGGGCCATATTTTTCAAAAAGATCTGTGGCACACTGAGATTGAGCTTGAGCTCGGCAACATCAAATTGAGCACTAGCACTTGGCACCCAATACTCAATTGGCGCGCAAGCACCCTCCTCGAGCGGCTGAAGTACGCGCCCTTCTTTTTGCAAGTACTCGTCGACCTTTTTAAAATTAACCCCCAAGACTTCGAGCTTTTTGCGCAAAAAACAAGGCTGAACTGAATCACCTTCACCGGCCTTAAACAGCACATCTTCGCGCCCAAATGGGGTTTCATTAAACGATAGATCAACACGATATGAGCCTGGATTAATCACATTGCCTTGCTCAAAACGTGAATAATCTACCCCATTATCATCGCCAAAAAATGATTTACTAAATTTGACATCTGCTGAATTAGCCGAGACTTTAGCTGTTTCGCTAGCCACGACGCCCAATGGTGCAGTTAAATCATTCGCAGCAACTAATTGGCCGCAAAAAAAAGGACACAATAACGCTGCATAAATTAGTTGAGGCATAGCCTTTGGCTTAAACGCGAACGCTTTTAATTCCGATTGATTTAATTTAGACATAAAACACCAAAGAGTTAAATAAATAGCAATTGGACGAGTAGCTCAATCCACTCAATTTAAATTACCATCCAATCCAACAAATTATACAAACCAAAATCACCCCAATGGCGTCTTATGACATTACTAAGCTAGGCATAGTAAAATTACCATCAGGCAAGCATTTTAAAAAAAGCAATAGGAAACGCATCCAGCAACCCAGTGGATTTACTGAAATACACACACCTTATATTTCGATGCAAATAGTTAACTATTGAAAAGAAAAGCGGAACAATGAATTGTGGTAGGCATTACAGTGAATACCGCAATGCCCTACTGTTAAAACACCAGTTTAGTTATATGACAATGAATACATCACACTGGTCGAAACCGCACCAGCACTTACTTTGCCGGTCGCACGATAGCCTACCGAATGCTCTAGAGTCGCTGTATTACCGCTAATCGTGGCTTTGGTATTGTTAGTCGTGGCATCACCAATTTTGATACCAGTGCCATCATCATTAAACATCTGCACCACAACGTTTGTAGCCGGCGCCGTAAGCGCTTTATTAGCCAAATAACCATCCGCAGTTACATTTGGGCCGTACTCAAAACTGATTGAAGCCACTTTTCCGTCAGCACAACCTGCCTCACCCGCACCACCCACCTTAATTCGCAATGGGGTCAATCCTGCAGTAGCACCAACTGAGCTCAAAGCCTTTACACTCACCGCTGGCAAATTGATTGCCATATTATTGGCACCGCTCGGTGCAACACCATTAATCGTGCATGATTGAGCTGTAACCAAACCTTCAACCGTAATCGTGCCATCCACTGCAAATGCCGCCAAAGGAGAAGACAACGCCATGACCAAGGCCAATTTTGAAAAATTTTTCATATTTAAATCCCCATCCAAAAAATCACTAATTAATCATTGACCATTAATATCCAACCAACAATCCGTGATAATTGTGATTGGATCGATTAATCTTACCTAAGCATTTTTGCAATCAGCTAAAAGCAACAAAAAAAACCCAGCGAAAATATTTTTACCAGCAGAATAGATTTGTAGTTGCAAAACTAAATTTGGCTACGCAATTATCTTTCGCTACCCCACACCTCTTAAGTAATGAGGCCGCGAGAAAAACAACAAAAGCAGACCGACATTCACGCCTGAATTTTGCCTTGAATGCGTGCGGCCTCTGCTTAACTAATGGCATTCAATTACAAAGCCGCTCAGACAGATAAATAAAATCACCCACCAAGGCACAGCACAATTAGCATCAGCAAAAATTTTAAAAATAAAAGGCAAAATAGACTCTGCAATATGCGTGAACAGCAGAAATTGACGTCTTCAATTTTGAAAATATGAATGAATTACGGGAAAACTAAGAAAAACACAAAAGAAGTCAGGTAGGCATTACAGCCAATACCGCAATGCGCTACCCTTAAAAACCTAGCTTAGTTATATGACAATGAGTACATAACGCTAGTCGAAACCGCACCTGCAGTTACCGTACCCGTGGCACGGTAACCCACTGAATGCTCAAGAGTCGCAGTATTACCGCTAATCGTGGCTTTCGTATTGTTAGTTCCGGCCTCACCAATTTTGATACCAGTACCATCATCATTAAACAGCTGCACCACAACGTTGGTAGCGGGCGATGTAGCTGCTTTATTAGCCAGATAACCATCCGCAGTTACATTTGGGCCGTGCTCGAAAGCGATTGAAGCCACTTTACCGTCAGCACAACCTGTCTCACCGGCACCACCCACCTTAATTCGCAACGGGGTCAAGCCAGCAGTAGCGCCAACTGTTTTTAAAGCACTGATACTCACCGCAGGCAACTTCACTGCCACATTATTGGCACCGCTCGGTGCAACACCATTAATCGTGCACGACTGAGCAGTTACCAAACCATCCACAGTAATAGTTCCATCCACCGCAAATGCAGCCAAAGGTGAAGACAATGCCATTACCAAGGCCAATTTAGAAAGGTTTTGCATTTTAATATCCTTATTAAAAAATCTTTAAATAATCATTAATCCCCGACCAACAATTAAAGTTAATTGCGATCGGATATGTGAATAATATCGAAGCATTCTTGCCACCAGTCAAAAGTGACAAAAAAAGCTCAGCAAGGATATTTTTACTATGAGAATGGCAATACGCTCTTTGGCGGCACAACAAAGCACGGCTGTGGTGCAATTGTGCTGCGTACGAACACCCCATCACAGCTGCTTTTAATATTGAAAACACCCCAAACCGATTAAGGCCGAGCTGGTTCAGCGCTTGAGAAAAGTACGGGGTTATTTCAGGTTCGCAATGGATCTGCGGGTTTTCGCAGCATTGCTACGACGGCAACGGATCAGCGCGTAAAGATGAGTCGATATATGGCGGACAATTGCATGGGTAAAACAGGATTTAACAGTAGCTAGACTGCCAATTTACACTTGAAAAGACTAGAGGCGATCAGATTGAAGTGTCGAATTTGTTAGCGCGAGAGCTCGATGGGCCTCAGCCCAATCGAGCGCGCTGTGGCGATCTACCACACAACCTAGGTCGGCAATCGCTGGTTCACATCGTGCATTGGCGACGGATTAGTTGACTTAAATATCAATCGACCAGGCAATGATTATGACGATGCCAAATCCATCAGGCATGAGCCACTGCCGTAATTGATGCAACAACAGATCAATGGCGCACTACTTCATACGCCAATAAATGGCATGGATTGCAGCCGCTAGCTACAACGCAAGTTCTCCAAGAGGATACAGTTATTACCCCGATCGGGACTGAGCTACAAAACTAGACGAATACGAATCCAATCCAATCCACTACAAATACGGCCTAGTTATAGACTACCGAAAATTGCACAGCCGACTTAACCAACCCCGGAGTTGCATCAGCACCATAAGAATAATAACCTGCAAAAAAATCTAACGTGGCAGTGTTATTTACAATCATTGCAGACGTTTTATTCGTAACTATCTGATTCACCCAAATACTGCCACCATTAAAATTTTTAAGTTGTACAACCACCCTTTTTGCCCCAGTAGGAGTCTGCTCAACTAGATTTCGAAGTCGGCCAGCATAATCGACGAACGCAGGATCGTTTTCAAAGTGTAACGAAGCCACTTTGCCATTTGTACAACCCGCTTCACCAGGCTTACCCAGTACAATTTTGATTGGGGTTACTCCAGTGATGGTGTCAAATTTTTTCAAAGCTGAAACACTTACCGTTGGCAAGGTCACAGCAATAGTATTGTTACCAGAAGGATCAGCCCCATTAATCGAACAAGTGGTAGACGTTACCATACCATCAATGTTAATAGCGCCATCTGAAGCAAATACCGCCAAAGGAGAAGCCAAAGCGACTACCAAGGCCGATTTAGCAAGATTTATCATATTTAAAATCCCATCAATAAAGCAGAAAAGCAGAAAAGCAGAAAAGCAGAAAAGCAGAAAAGCAGAAAAGCAGAAAAGCAGAAAAGCAGAAAAGCAGAAAAGCAGAAAAGCAGAAAAGCAGAAAAAACAATTGTGCTAGGCATTACAGTTAATACTGCAATGCCCTAGCGTTAAAAAACCAGCTTAGTTATATGACAATGAATACATCACACTGGTCGAAACCGCACCAGCAGATACTGTGCCCGTGGCACGGTAACCCACTGAATGCTCAAGAGTCGCGGTATGATCGCTAATCGTAGCTTTCGTATTGTTAGTCGCGGCCTCACCAATTTTGATACCGGTTCCATCATGATTAAATAGCTGTACTACAACGTTTTCAGCCGGTCCAGTAAGCGCTTTATTCTCTAGATAACCATCCGCAGTTACATTTGGGCCGTGCTCAAAAGCGATTGAAGCCACCTTGCCGTCAGCACAACCTGCCTCACCGGCACCACCCACCTTAATTCGCAACGGGGTCAAGCCAGCAGTAGCGCCAACTGTTTTTAAAGCACTGATACTCACCGCAGGCAACTTCACTGCCACATTATTGGCACCGCTCGGTGCAACACCATTAATCGTGCATGATTGAGCTGTAACCAAACCATCAACCGTAATCGTGCCATCCACTGCAAATGCAGCCAAAGGAGAGCACAATGCCATTACCAAGGCCAATTTTGAAACGTTTTGCATTTTTAAATCCTTATCAAAAAAATCACTAATTAATCATTCATTCCCAAGCAACAATCAGAGTTAGCTGCGATGAGATGAGCGAATAATATCGGAGCATTCTTGCCACCCGTCAAAAGAGACAAAAAAAGCTCAGCAATGATATTTTTACTATAAGAATGGCAATACGCTGTTTATTGGCGGCACAAACTCACGCCATGCACAGCTCGACAGCCCTAGAACGACCGGAGGTATTTACACCGAGGAAAATCCAACCATCAATTGTATTCTACGGTGTATTGCACACTGGACTTGACGAGCCCTGGGCAAACAACAGCCGTTGCACGATAAGCAGCGAAATAGTCTAAAACAGCAACATTATTCGTGATAACTGCCTGGGTCTTGCGTTGAGAATTCAAGTCAAGAACGTTCAAATCTGAACCATCTTTATTAAATAGCGCCACCACAACATTTTGCGCCCCCGAAAACTCTGCTGCTTCATTAACAAGAAATCCATCTTTAGTCACGGTTGGGCCAGGCTCAAAATGCAAGTTGGCAACCCTGCCATTGGGACAACCAGCTTCACTATCGCCACCTAAAACAACTTTAAAAGGGGTCATACCCGCTTTTGCACCCGCTGAACGTAGCGCCCTTGAGGTCACCACCGGCAAACGAACCAGCAGATCATTCGCCCCATTGGCCGCCTGCCCATTGATCGAACAGGATTCATTTATTACAAGCCCATCTACAGAAACCACCCCATCAGCCGCCATCACTACCAAAGGCGACAAGAAAGCAAGCAACGCTATCATCCATGTATTGATATGCATGACTCTAGAACCCCAGAAATCCATTTAGATGTGTAACTAAAATTAAACCCCACGAATAACTACCAAGCATTGACCTCTTATGACAGCAAGCTTACTGCAAGAAGTCAAAGCCACACCAAACTGCACATTAATATTTTATTTCTAATTTTTTTATACGCGAATGGGCTTTGTTAGGCTTTGTTGTACAAATCACCAATAGGGTAAGTCACCCCAAACCCCAGACGGATTTACCCCACGCGCACCGTCGCCGGCGTGCCCAGTTGCGTGAAGCGATTTAAAATCGCAACACGCACTTGTAGCTCCACCACCTGCCGATCAAAATCTCTGGCCATCACTCGCTCACCGAGCAATTTAAAGCAGCGCATCTTGGCTTCAACTAAGCTCCGCCGATGATAACCACTCCACTTTTTCCAAATCGTTCAGCCTAAATATTTGGTGACGCGCAACGTCTCGTTTCTCACCCTTGCTCCCAGCGTATTTTCTTTCCACCGCTGCCCGTTTTTCCGTGTCGGAATGATGACTGCTGCGTTGCGCGGAGTAATCGCCGCGTAGCAACCCTTCGTATCGTATGCGCCATCTCCATGAACAGAAACGAGCACTTCATCCGCAGGGATTTGTTCAATCAAATCGGGCAGAACTTGCGCCATTGGCGGCGATACTCTGCACCATGTTTTTTGGTTTTCCACTCGCCTTCGCCCAGCATCTTGAATCGCACCGAGTTTCGCGGAGGCTGTTTGGTTTGAGTCAGACCAACACGGCCTGCTCGCTTTGATTACGATAATAGTTTGCCTCTGCTTCCGCGGGTGGAATGTGGCCAATCGACCCAAGCAAACGATGGTGATTGAACCACGAAACCCATTCCAATGTCGCTAGCTCCACAGATTCTAGACTTTTCCAAGGTCCCAAACGGTGAATCACTTCTGTTTTGTAGAGTCCGTTAATCGTCTCCGCTAATGCATTGTCGTAACTATCGCCAGTTGTACCCACTGATGGCTCGATGCCAGCTTCAGTCAATCGTTCGGTGTAGCGAATCGAAACATATTGCGAACCACGGTCGCTGTGATGAATCAACGCCTCACGCTCTGGCTGTCGCGCCCAAAGGGCTTGCTCCAACGCATCCAGCACAAACTCGGTTTGCATGTTGCGGCTCACTCGCCAGCCCACGATATAACGAGCAAAAACATCGATCACAAAAGCTACATAGACAAAGCCTTGCCAAGTCGACACGTAGGTAAAATCCGACACCCAGAGTTGATTCGGTCGTTCGGCTACGAATTGACGATTTACATGATCGCGGGGGCAAGCAACGGCAGGATCGGGACGTGTCGTTCGCACCGCTTTGCCACGCGATACGCCGCGTAAACCGAGGCTTCGCATCAAGCGTTCAACGGTACAGCGCGCCACAGTATGTCCATCTCGCTTGAGCTGCCGCCATACTTTTACCGCACCGTACACCTGATGATTCAATTGCCAGACACGCTCAATTTCACCGCTCAGTTGCTCATCACGAATGGTACGCTGACAACGCAAAGCTGGATTGCGCAGCCGAGCGGCGTAACGTCGATAGGCTGACGGGGCGACCTGTAATAGCTTGCAGATCGGCTCGACCCCGTGCTGCTCACGGTGGGTATCGATGAATCCTCTTACGATTTCAAGCGGCGGTCGAGCTCCGCCTGTGCGAAATACGCGCTGGCCAGTCGCAGAATTTCGTTGGCTTTTTTAAGTTCGCGCACTTCGCGTTCTAGCGCTTTAATGCGTTCGTTCTCTGCTGAATTTTTGTTGGCTTGAACGGTATCGCCACCTTGCCGACGGCACCATGTGCGCAGCGTTTCTGGCGTGCAGCCTATTTTGCTGGCAATTGAAACGAGGGTTGCCCATTCAGATGGATATTCGGCAAGGTGCTCAATGACCATGCGAACAGCCCGTTCGCGGACTTCGGGGGAAAAGTGAGTTGATTTCTTCATAGCGCCATTCTCTCAAGAATTGGAGCCGCCGCGAAACCCGGTGCGATTCATCTTGATGCCAGTACTATCGACCAGTTTTTGAGCACCAGCGTATTGAATTGCTCCTGTTGTTCCAACAAGTCTAGCTGTTGAGGGGCACGCCTATCCGCGCTCACGCTCACCGTAGCAACGCGCCAACCTCGGGCTCGTAAGCCCAAAACTTCACGTAAAATAAATGTATGTGATGCTGCTGGATAGGCACTGACTAAATAAGCCAAAGCAGTCGGATGATGAATCATGCTGCGCCCCCGCGAGAAAGCCTCGCTATGACTGTATTAAAAGTCAGAACGTCATGATTCTTGTGTCAAGAATGCAAAATCTCTGGCACATCTTGGCCCAGAGAGTTGCAACTTGTTTTTATAAAGGTATTTGATAATCAAAGACATCAACTCAGCTCAACTTGAGTTGAATAGCACCGTATTCTTCAGCCTAACTTAAGCCAACCGAGTGCAAATATGAGCAGTGTGGCTCATACACTGGAATTAGTTTAGCGCCACTTCAACAAGCACCGGATCAAGCAACTGCAACAAGACAACCGGATCGATGCCTACTAGATAACCTCGACGTCCGCCATTTATGAAAATCAATGGCAAATCTAAAATAGTTTTTTCGACAAAGACCGATAATAATTTTTTTGTTCCAAATGGACTTGTACCGCCAACTAAAAATCCAGTGTGCCTATTGGCAACTTCCGGCTTACACGGTTCAACTTTTTTTCGCCCAATTTGACGAGCCAACTCTTTTGTAGAAACTTGGCAATCTCCATGCATAAGGACAACCAGCGGCTTGGCTGACTCATCTTCCATAATCAATGTTTTAACCACTGCATGCTCCTCAACATTGAGTTCACGAGCAGACACTTTTGTTCCTCCACGGGATTCATACTCATATAAATGACTTGAGTAACTGACCCCATTTTTTCGCAAAAAAACTGTCGCTGGCGTTTCAGGAAAATGAGCTGACTTCATTTAAAACTCCAAAATATCATTCTTGTATTCAATCTAACTTGCGGTACGTTTCAAAAATTAATTTCAAGATGGCATACCAAGAGACAAAACCAACTGTGCTTTAGGATTGCAATGTGGGGGTTTAATTGCTTGTCATCCCGGCACAGCCAGCCAGCTGAAACAGTAATACCACCCCGCTCTTTGTACCCGTTTTTATGCTCTGCATACGCTATGGCCCAAAGAGCAGGAATGACTGTTGTGACTAAAATTATCACTCACTATGAAACCTATTTTTTACGGCGCAATACCCGATCAAACCTATCAAATATTGGTTCTCGACTCACACTCAATTCCCCAATGACCGCTGGCTAGATTTAGCGAATTATCTTATTAGCAATCGAACCTCGCAAGACGAACTAGCTTTAGCGAAGCTTTATTCTGGGGATCAATTTGGCATGAATGCAGGCCAACTAGGCGATGGACGCGCTCTATTTGATTGCAGAAGCCATATATCCGCAACAAGCAATCAAATGGGATATTCGCCTTACAAGACGCAGACCCTATTTATGCCAGAATGATAACAAAGCAGATTAAACTCTTCGACGTATGACTTCACCTACTTTAGATATGTAAAACGCGCGCCAACTAGCAGATGCTCACTCTAAATGAGCCGCCCCTACAGGATTTGGCCTTTATTTCAGCAAATACTGATCTAAAGCTAAAATACGCGGCACAGTCCGTGGTTCATTCTGCGATAATTGGCAGCTTCATTGTTTTGAAATAAAAGTAATATATGCCTGAAATATTCAGCGGTTTAGACACCCTAGCAGCGACTAGTCTCGCCTTGGCCATTCTTTTCGTTTTGGCTTATGAGTTTATTAATGGCTTTCACGACACCGCCAATGCGGTGGCTACGGTCATCTACACCAAAGCAATGCCAGCCAATGTGGCCGTTATTGCTTCAGGCTGCTTCAATTTTTTAGGGGTGATGCTCGGTGGTTTGGGTGTGGCCTATGCCATCATTCATTTATTGCCAGTCGAATTACTGCTCAACGTCAATAGCAGCCATGGGCTGATCATGGTGTTCTCGCTGCTAACCGCAGCGATTGTATGGAATTTAGGCACTTGGTACCTAGGTATTCCTGCCTCAAGCTCGCACACGCTGATTGGTTCCATCTTGGGCGTAGGCATAATGCACGCCATTCTCACAGGCAATCACTGGCTCCATGGCATCAACACCAAAAAAGCCATCGACATTTTACTATCGCTACTCATCTCCCCTGCTTTAGGTATGATTTTAGCTGGCGTTTTGTTGATCGCATTAAAGCGCTACTTCAGTCAATCGCACATGCACTTAACCCCCGAAGAACGCAAAGACATTGACGGCAAAAAGCATCCCCCATTTTGGACTCGCGTCACCTTAATCGTCTCGGCGATGGGTCTGAGTTTTGCACATGGCTCGAACGATGGGCAAAAAGGAATTGGCTTAGTGATGCTGGTGCTGGTGGGTTTAGCTCCTGGAAATTTTGTACTCGATCGTACGAGCAGCATTTATGACATAGAGCGCACGCGTGATGCTGCGATCCACATCCGAGATTTTTATACGCAAAACGCTGACAAAATCAATCCGAGCATTCAGCTCGGCGCAGCTATTCAAGAATTACCCGCTCAATTTGAATGCAAAGCAGAAGTCACTTTAGCGGCAATCGATAAGCTCAACACTATGCTCGGCAATATCCGCAGCTACAACGACCTTAGCACCGAGCAGCGAATCACCGCGCGCCGTATCTTGCTTTGCGTAGATGACACTAGCAAAAAAATTGCGAAATTACCGGTATGGACTTCACACGAAAAACACACCCTGAATCAGTTCCGCAAAGACCTGACCGCAACAACCGAATACGCACCGCAATGGGTCATTGTCGCTGTAGCGCTCGCACTGGGCTTGGGCACAATGGTAGGCTGGCGTCGAATTGTTCATACAGTCGGTGAAAAAATCGGCAACAAAGGCATGACCTACTCACAAGGCAACGCAGCGCAAATTACAGCAGCGGCTGCAATTGGGATTGCGAGCTGGACTGGTATGCCCGTATCGACGACGCACATTCTATCGTCCGCCGTAGCAGGTACGATGGTGGCCAACAAAAGCGGTCTACAAGCCAGTACAATTAAAAACATTGTCATTGCTTGGGTACTCACACTACCAGTGACCATTGCAATGTCGGGCGGCTTATTTTGGATCGCGAGCAAAATATTTGTTTAATTGATATTTGATAGAATCCAAACCAATAAAAATGCCCCAAATTAATTTGGGGCATTTTTTATACCGCTAAAACTAGATGATCAACTTAATTGTATTCATCCATGCTCGGGCAAGAACAAATCAAATTGCGATCACCATACACATCATCAATTCGATTCACCGATGGCCAGAATTTATTATCGAGCACATACGGCAATGGGAAGAACGCTTCTTCACGCGAGTAAGCACGATCCCAATCGCCAGCGATGTCGTTTTTGCTGTGCGGTGCGTTTTTCAATGGATTGTTATCCGCTGGCCAAACACCACTTTCCACCTTGGCGACTTCTTGACGAATACTCACCATCGCAGCAATAAAGCGATCTAGTTCAGCTTTTGACTCTGATTCAGTTGGCTCAATCATCAAGGTACCAGCCACTGGGAAGCTCATCGTTGGTGCATGGAAACCATAATCCATCAGGCGTTTTGCAATATCTACTTCGGTAATGCCGCTCGCAGCTTTGAGCGGACGAATATCGATAATACATTCATGCGCAACACGGCCATTCACGCCGGTGTAAAGCACGGGATAATGTGCTGAAAGTTTCTTCATCACATAGTTAGCATTGAGCAAAGCAATCTCAGTGGAGTGCTTCACGCCTGCTGCGCCCATCATCGTGATATACATCCACGAAATCGGCAAAATCGATGCAGAACCGAATGGCGCAGCCGATACCGCAGATTGGCCCTGTGCAACCGAAGCATCGCCTTGATCGATACCAGCCACTGCGTGATTGGACATAAACGGCGCTAAATGCGCTTTCATACCAATCGGCCCCATACCAGGGCCACCACCACCGTGTGGAATGCAGAAGGTTTTGTGCAAATTCATGTGACTCACGTCGGCACCGATCTCTGCTGGGCGCGTTAAACCCACTTGTGCGTTCAAATTCGCGCCATCCATATACACTTGGCCACCGAACTGATGCACCGTCGCGCAGATTTCTTTTACCGCAGTTTCAAACACACCATGCGTCGATGGATAAGTCAGCATCAAGGCCGCTAAATTCGCACCGTGCAACTCTGCTTTCGCCTTCAAGTCAGCTAAATCAACGTTACCACTTTCATCGCAATCAACCACCACCACTTTCATATTCATCATTTGCGCGGTGGCTGGATTGGTACCGTGCGCTGATTTTGGAATCAAGCAGATATCGCGATGCGCATCACCACGGCTATCGTGGAAGCGACGAATCGCGAGCAAACCAGCGTACTCGCCCTGAGCGCCTGAGTTTGGCTGCATGCAAATCGCATCAAAGCCAGTAATCGCCTTAAGTTGATCGGCCAAGCCATTGATCATCTCAAAATAACCTTGGGTTTGATCTTTGGGTGCGAACGGATGGATATTGCCAAACTCAGCCCACGTCACCGGAATCATTTCGCTGGTGGCATTGAGTTTCATCGTGCAGCTACCCAAAGAAATCATCGAATGATTCATCGCCAAATCACGATTTTCTAGGCGTTTTAGGTAACGCAGCATTTCGTGTTCGGTGTGGTAGCTATTAAATACTGGATGCGTCAGGTACGCAGACGTACGTTGCAGCGTTGCTGGAATCACTGCGCCAGTAGCCGCGTCGAGCGCTGCCAAATCGGCCGATTTACCGGTAAACAATTGCAATAGTGTCGCCAAATCAACTTCAGTCGCGGCTTCGTGGAATGCCACACTCAACACTGAATCAGACACTTGCAACAAGTTATATCCCGCAGCCAATGCAGCAGCATAGATTGCGGCGGCTTGAGCGCCGACATTCACTTGCACCGTATCAAAGAATGAAGCATGAACAACTTCACCAGCTGCACGTACGCCTTGCGCGAACACACTGGCCAAACGATGCGTACGCTCAGCAATGCGCTTTATACCTACAGGGCCGTGATACACCGCATACATGCCCGCCATATTGGCGAGCAAAACTTGTGAAGTACAAATATTTGAATTAGCTTTTTCGCGGCGAATATGTTGCTCACGCGTTTGCAAAGCCATCCGGAGTGCGGTTTTGCCTTTCGCATCAATCGACACGCCAATAATTCGGCCTGGAGCCGAGCGCTTCATTTCATCTTTGAAAGCAAAATACGCGGCGTGCGGGCCACCAAAGCCCATTGGAATACCAAAACGTTGCGTCGTACCAATCGCCACATCCGCGCCGAGTTCAGCCGGTGATTTGAGCAAAGCGAGGGACAACAAATCGGCTGCAACAATCGCCACACCACCCCGGGCCTTGAGCGCTGCAATCGGTTGGCTCAGATCAATCACCGCGCCATCTGCGCCTGGATATTGTAGCAAGGCACCAAAGTAATCATCATCACCTGCTACTATCGCAGGACCAATCACCAACTCAAAACCGAAGTATTTCGCGCGAGTCTTTACCACGTCTAGTGTCTGCGGCAATACCTGCGAATCAACAAAGAATTTCTCAGTTTTCACTTTAGAAATCCGGCGCGCCATCGCCATTGCTTCAGCAGCAGCAGTTGCTTCATCTAGCAAAGAGGCGTTCGCTAAATCAAGACCCGTCAGATCGATGACCATTTGCTGGTAATTCAGCAAAGCTTGCAAACGACCTTGGGCGATTTCAGCTTGATACGGCGTGTAGGCCGTGTACCAACCAGGATTTTCCAACACATTACGCAAAATCACGCCCGGCGTGATATTTGGGTAGTAGCCCAAACCAATAAAGCTTTTATTGACGACATTTTTATCCGCTATTTGGCGCAACTTAGCCAACGCTTCCACTTCGCTGACGGCATCTGGCAACGGCAGTTTTTGCTTAAAGCGAATATTGTCGGGAATCGTTTGTGCGACCAAATCTTCAAGTGAAGTAGCACCGATTTCGGTGAGCATCGCTGCTTGATCAGCCGCATTCGGGCCAATATGACGCGCAATAAATTCGTCGTGATTAAACAGGGTATGAAGTGACATAAAAAATCCAATCAGGGGCGGCAAGGGCCTAAACGGGATAAGGGCGGTTTGTCCGCCCCTATCCATTCAATGCACAATCGGGTGCGTAACGCTTAAACGCCGATTTCTTTAGCGTATTGTTCTGCAGTCATAAGGCCATCTAGCACTGACGCATCCGCAGGTTTCACGCGGAAGAACCAAGCCGCGCCGTACGGATCAGAATTGGCCAATTCTGGCGCGCTAGTCAGCTCATCATTGATCGCGACCACTTCGCCAGCAATCGGTGCGTACACATCCGATGCCGCTTTTACAGACTCAACCACACCCGCAGTCGCTTCGGCAGCCAACTCGTCGCCCACTTGTGGCAATTCAACAAAAACGATGTCGCCTAGTAATTCTTGCGCGTGATCGGTAATGCCGATGGTCACAGTGCCATCGGCTTCTAAACGCAACCATTCATGGCTGTTTACGTATTTGAGTTCTGCTGGAATATTGCTCATGATGAAGTCCTTAAGTTTAAATTATAGATAGGTATATCAATGTAGGAGACTGTTATCAATAACTAGATAGCAATACCCTTTCTAATTAGTTAAATACTTTTTTGCCGTTGCGTACAAATGGCATTTTCACGATGCGAACATCGGTCAAGGTACCGCGCAAATCGACCTGTGCCGTTTCACCGGTCGCCGCTGGAATGCGAGCGATGGCGACGGAATGTTTGAGTGTAGGTGAAAAAGTACCGCTGGTGATAATGCCTTTGCCGACACCCGCCACTTCAACGATTTGACCTTCGCGCAACACGCCACGACCTTCGAGCACCAAACCCACTTGCTTCATCGCCACGCCAGCTGCGCGTTGCGCCTCAAGTGCTTTGCGGCCAATAAAATCACGGTCTGCAGGTTCCCACGCAATCGTCCAACCCATACCCGCTTCGAGTGGCGAAATGGTTTCATCCATATCGTGACCATACAAATTCATACCTGCTTCAAGGCGTAATGTATCGCGCGCGCCCAAGCCGATTGGCGCAACGCCAACGCTAATCAAGGCTTTCCAGAACAACGGAGCCTCTTCTGCGGGCAACATAATTTCTAGGCCATCTTCACCGGTGTAACCCGTGCGAGCGATAAACCAGCCGTCTTCTACTGTACCGAATGGGAAACCTTGGAATACTTTCAGTGCTTTCACCGTGGCTTCCCACTCTTCGTGAATCACTTTGCACGCTTTTTCAATCGCGTTCGGGCCTTGCACGGCAATCATCGCCAATTCGCGGCGAACATGGATTTGTACGTCCTGCCCTTGGGCTTGCTTGAGCATCCATGCGATGTCTTTATCTGCCGTACCCGCATTCACCACGACACGGTAGCCGTAATGCGTCAGGTAAACGATCAAGTCGTCGATGACGGTACCTTCAGGCGTCAACATGCCCGAGTAAAGCGCTTTACCTTCAAACGCCAGGCGTTCAACGTCGTTAGCGATCAGGCCGCGCAAAAAAGATTTGGCATCCGCACCGGTGATGTCGAGCACGCACATGTGCGATACATCGAACATACCCGCGTCGGCACGGACGATTTCGTGTTCTTTGAGTTGTGAGCCGTAATGAATCGGCATAGACCAGCCGGCAAAATCAACAATTTTGGCGTTAGCGGCAAGGTGACAGTCGTATAAAGGCGTGGTTTTTGGTGTTGTCATGGGGTTTCTCAAGGTATATCCCTCTAAGACCGCAAGCCTAAGGCTTAGCGGGCAACACCCCTCTGTCCTGACACCTGAGATTTTCCAATCACTACGTGATTGTTGAGCCCTTCGGTGGATGCTGCGGGCGTTTGATTCGCCGAGCATCGCTCTCCAGAGTTGTACATCTGATCAGCAGTCCCTGATACCTGAGCGATTTGCGGGTGCATTTGCGCCTTCGGTGGTGATTTAAATCAATGAAATGGTAAAAATCACACTCTCCTGCTTACGAGCGGGATTATCGTTGCAAGCCAAGAGAATGGCAAGCCAGAACGCAGCCTTTTTTCTTAAACGGCAAGCACGAAAAAGCCAATCCGTAGAAGAATTTTTCATACGTAAATACTTAATATCGTAGCCCTAGCACAGTTGACCGTCGCAACCATCCCGATACAGGAATTTGATTTAGCTACGCAAGCAGAATCTATGCATCGCTTGAATTATTGTCGCTAAGCTCAGCGGCTCGTACTTACAGGGTTTCGGCAATTTTCCGTAATCCGAGAGCAAATAATCCTTTGAGCATGAGGACAAACTGAATAGCCACACTACAGCAATTTAGGGCTCGATTGCGCTAACCTCTTAATTCGGCAGGTGATCATTACATCGCTCAATGGTGCATCAAAACGGATTAACGAGTAAAACCTGCTGAATTTGTGCCTGCTGTAATGGCGTAACCCCCAAAACATGCTCGATATAGCGCGGCAGAGTACCGGATACTTTTTTTACCTCATGCAGCGCAGCTTTTAGGTACTCGGCGCGCACCCCAAAAATTGCGTTCAGGATGCACTCATCAGCGCCATTTGCCACGCATCGCGCAATCAAAGCCTGATATTTGTTCAATATATTTTCATTGCTCGCCAGGTAGTCGCGCAAAATACGCTCGTGCGGCACACCTAAAATCGTCAATAGCAGCACCGCCGCCCAGCCAGTTCTATCTTTACCAGCAGTGCAATGAAATAACACGGGGTATTGATCTGCATCGCAGAACGACATTAAAAATTGCTGCATCACAGTCTGCGCGTGTGGGCAACGCACCATGTCGCGATAAACTTCAATCATCACTTGTTCAGCGCGGCCTTCACCCAAGTGCTGACTCAGCAAGGCAGGATCTTGTAGTAAAGCTTCAAACTGGACAGCCGTTTTTTGTGCCGACTCAGCCAGCACATCACCCCATTTGGGAGTCGTATTTGGCCAGACGGGATCAGGGTATTTCGCTACTTCTGTTGGCGCGCGAAAATCCCAAATTTGCTGCAAACCTAAAGCGGCCACTTCCGCCAAGCCCACTTCTTCAAGCGCAACTAATTGCTCGGCGCGAAAAACCAAACCCGATTTTACCGTGCGACCATCCGCCGTTTTAAAACCGCCCAAATCACGAAAATTGAGCAAGCCGCTAATACACAAAGGCGCGGCGTTTTGTTGGCTTTTCCGCTGCAGGGCAAAAAAATCTTGGAGCATTTGCCGTGACTCTGCTTCGCAGGGGCCTTGCTCGATCTGGGTGTGATGATTGAGCCGTGCATCTAAGTAAGGATTGCAAACACTACCTGCCGCGCCCGTTTTGGGCTCGCTAGCGGCGTACACTACTCGCATAATCCGAGACTGAAAAATCGCCCCACTGCACATTAAACACGGCTCAAGCGTGATAAATAGCTCACATTCAGACAGACGATAATTACCCAGATGCAAGGCCGCTTGACGAATCGCAACCATTTCAGCATGGGCGCTGGGGTCGTGACTCGTGATCGGCTGATTGTGCCCACGACCGATAATTTCGCCGCGATACACCACCACCGCCCCAACAGGCACTTCGCCCAAAGAAAAAGCACGCTGAGCCTCTTGCAGGGCAGCGTGCATAAAATCTAAATCCGTCATTTTTAAAAACCCCGTACGTATTACTCGCCAGACAAGACTAATCAACTACTAGCGAGCAATACCTTCAAGCCAACATTTCTGCTGCATGTTGCCTTGTCGTTTCAGTAATATCCAAACCGCCCAGCATCCGAGCGATTTCTTCGATCCGTGCTTCGTGACTTAAAGTTTCAATCGAGCTGATCACGCCCTCTTTGCCTTGCTGTTTTGCTACCTGTAAATGCTGCGCGCCGCAGGCGGCGACTTGTGGCAAATGGGTGATACAAAGCACTTGGCAGGTTTGTCCGAGCTCAGACAACAATCGGCCCACAATTTCCGCTACACGCCCGCCGATACCGACGTCGACCTCATCAAAAATCAGTGTTGGCACATTAGCCACTTGGCTGGTCACCACTTGCAGCGCCAAACTTATCCGAGACAACTCACCACCGGAGGCCACTTTAGCCATCGGGCGCAACGGCGATGCAGGATGATTAGCAACCTGCAATTCGACTTGCTCCAAACCGTACGCGGCAGGGTGCGCTAACTCTTGCAATACAACTTCACAACGGCTACCCGACAAGGCGAGCACTTGCATTTGCTCGGTTACCAGGCTCGACAGTTTTTTTGCAGCAACGGTGCGCTGCTTCGTCAAGGCCGTCGCTAATTTGCGATATTGCGCCTCTGCAGTTGTTACTTGTTTGCGCAACGCATCCAAGCCTTCCGCACCACCCAATTCGGCCAAGCGCGCCTGCCATTCATGCAACTGCTCCAGCAATTGCGAAGGATCAATGCGATATTTACGGCCCATTTTATACATTGCATCGAGACGGCTTTCGACTTCAGCCAAACGCTCTGGATCTAGCTCAAGGCGGTCGGCATAAAGACGCAAAGAACTAACCGATTCGGCCAATTGCGCCTCGGCACCCGCAATCAGCTCTAGGGTTTCATTGATAGAAGGATCAAAATCAGCCAATTGGCTCAGGCGATGCGCCACCGTAGCGAGCCAGCTTTGGCAGTTGTCATCACCATCGCTCAGTGCCAGTAAGCCTTCTTGCACACCATCAATCAGTCCAGCGGCGTGATGCAGGCGTTTGTGATCAGCTTGCAACTCAGGCCATTCACCCGCCTGCATATTGAGAGCCACCACTTCGTCGATTTGCCACTGCAAACGCTCACGCTCGGCTTCAAAACGCTCAGCATTTTGCTCAGCATCATAAAGCTGCTGCGCCAAAGTGTGCCAAGCTTGATATTTTTTAGCCATGTCACGCGCTTGCTGCGTCGTACCAGCATAGGCATCGAGCAAGTCGCGCTGCGCATCGTGACGCAATAGAGATTGGTGTGCGTGCTGGCCGTGAATATCAACCAGAAATTCGCCAACCCCTTTGAGCTGCGCCAGCGTGACTGGACTGCCATTGATGAATGAACGTGATTTACCGCTGGCGTCAATGATGCGACGAATGATCAGCGGCTCGCCTTCGTTATTTAGTCCTTGCTCAATCAACCATTCCGCCACTTGTGGGATTTTGTCGCAGATAAACTCAGCCGACAGCTCGGCGCGCTCGGCGCCGTGCCGTACAACGCCCGCATCAGAACGATCGCCCAGCAAAAGACCCAGCGCATCAATCAAAATCGATTTACCTGCGCCGGTTTCACCGGTCAATACGGTTAAGCCTTGCGAGAAATCTAAATCCAATTCACGAACAATGACAAAATCACGTAAATGCAGCGCAGCCAGCATGGTCTCACCTAAGCTCAGAATAAGATCAAAGTGTACATTCGTTCTATATGGATAGCGAGAATGATTTTCAAATGATGCACATAAAACACGCAAATTTTATGCTAATGCGGGCACGCCGCAGACAGAACAATAAAGCACAACAAGGCGTGACCACGAAGAAAAACTAGGTTGACTTAGGCCAAAACTTGTACCCAAGCACTTAAAGCAACTTTTCACCCCAGCGCAACTTGGCACGTAGCATGTCGTAATAGCTATAACCATGCGGGTGCAAGATACGCAGCGAATTGGTGTAGCGACGAATTATCACGCGATCCATTTCGTGCAACTCGAAATCGGATTGATTATCAAAATGCACACGAGCGCCCTGCCCGCGCGTCAACAAGAAGGCCACTTGGGCGTTATCAGACACCACAATCGGGCGATTAGACAGCGACTGCGGGCAAATCGGCACCAAGGTAATGGCAGGCAGTGATGGATGCAAAATCGGGCCGCCAGAGGCCAAGGCATAGGCGGTTGACCCAGTTGGCGTCGACACCACCAAACCATCGGAACGCTGGCTATACACAAACTGATTATCGACAAAAATTTCAAACTCAATCATTGAACCAATCGAGCCGCGACTAAATACCACGTCGTTAAACGCAAGTGATGTTGAAATCGGCTGACCATCGCGCAAAATCGTGGTTTCAAGCAAAATCCGCTCTTCGGGCACGAACTGCCCCGCAATCATATTACTGACTGTCGTTTCCATTTCATGCAATGGAATATCGGTCATAAACCCAAGGCGACCTTGATTAATCCCCACTAGCGGAATCCGATAAGGTGCGAGCAAACGCGCCACCGACAACATGGTGCCATCCCCCCCCAGCACTACGACCAAATCAGCCAATTTGCCGATATGATCGCGACTGACTTTTTGATATTCAGCGATGCCGTGCTCAATGGCGATTTCTTGCTCGATCAAGACTTTGATGCCGCCTGTTTCCAGCATATCGGCCAAACGGCGAATCGGATCACCTAAAGCAGGCGTATGAAGACGGCCAACGAGGGCGATGGTTTTGAATAGGCTATGCATGACGTGTGGTTTTACACCAATATGTTTGGGTTTTGTTCGTAAAAAAAATCACAGAACGCATTAATAACACGGCAGACAGGTTAAAATCCAGCGCTATGATGCTCAATGATCGATCCCACATCCTGCTTAAGACACTGGTCGAACGCTATATTGCCGACGGCCATCCTGTTGGCTCCAAGGCGCTCTCCCAATACGCCGGACTGGATGTCAGCGCTGCAACGATACGCAACGTGATGGCAGACTTGGAAAACCTAGGCTTGATTGCCAGCCCGCACACATCGGCGGGCCGGATTCCAACCGCGCAAGGCTATAGATTGTTTGTCGATCACCTACTCACCGCGCCCGGCTTGCCGCAGCAAATGAATGAATTGCAGCACACCGAATTACCGAACGACAATGCACAGCACAGTATTGCAGCTGCGTCACAGCTCTTGTCGCAACTCACACAATTTGCTGGCGTTGTGATCACACCGAAAAGAACCGAGAACGTATTAAAGCAAATTGAATTTTTACCTTTATCCGAAAAGCGAGTATTACTCATTTTAGTGACCGCCGATGGTGAAGTTCAAAATCGAATCGTGCAAACCGAACATCATTTAAGTCATGCAGCGCTGATTGAAGCGGCTCACTTTCTCAATAGTCACTGTGCAGGCAAAACCATTTCCAATCTAATGAGCTTGCTACAGGGCGACTTAGGTCGAGTAAAAAGCGATTTGTACGATTTAATGAATGCCGCAGCGCATATCGGCAGCGATCTAAGCCACGACCATATGATTATCGCAGGCGAGCATCAGCTACTCGGATTGAATGATTTTGGTACTGACATGGCCAGAATGCGGCAATTGTTTGAACTTTTTGAGCAAAAAAGCACCTTACTAAAACTAATGCAGCTAGGGCAAAACGCCGAAGGCATCCAAATTTATATTGGCAACGAATCGGGCATTGCTACACTCGACGAATGCTCCGTTATCGCTGCGCCCTATCGCGTCAACAATGAAATTGTTGGCACATTAGGCGTTATTGGCCCAACTCGGATGGCATATGATCGCGTGATTCCGATTGTTAATATTACTGCGCAGCTTCTTTCTAGCGCACTCACTCAATCTAATTGATACACATAAATGAAAAAACTAACACTAGCCCTGCTGACGACCCTTTCTACGCTAGCAGTTGCCGATGATGAACTCATCAGCCGCCCAGAAGTACAAGAATACATTCGAGCAACCGCAGCCACTCATGGTTTTAGCGAAGACTTGCTCACTTATGCATTACAAAACGCACAAACCAAATCCAACATCATTACGATTTTAGATAAGCCTTCCACCAGCCGACCATGGCATGAGTTCCAAGCGAATTTTGTTAATAAAACGCGTATTAATAATGGTGCCAAGTTTTGGCGCAATAATGCTGAATTGGTTGAAGCTGTTAGCAAGAAATACCAAGTTTCACCCGCAGTGATGCTGGCGATTTTGGGTGCAGAAACCAATTACGGCACGTACACCGGCACTTTTCGGATTGTTGATGCGTTGAGTACGATTGCGTTTAACTACCCACGCCGTGCCGAGTACTTCCAAAAAGAACTCACCGAGTTTTTCCTGTTGGCGCGTGAGGAAAAACAAGACTTTACGACCTTTAAAGGCAGTTACGCCGGCGCAATGGGTTGGCCACAATTTATGCCCTCCTCATTTCGCAAATACGCCCAAGATTGGGATGGCGATGGCAGGCACGACATCTGGAACAATCCGGGCGACGCATTGGCCTCGGTCGCCAATTATCTGAACAAACACGGCTGGATTAATGGTGGCGACACCTTTACTGCCGTTAATGTTAATAACGATCCCGCTGAGCTATTGGCCGACAAGTTCAATATTCACTTCACCGTGGATGAACTCATCGCCAAAGGCGTCGCGCCGATTTCAGAAATCAACACCAAACAACCCGCTGTGCTATTTGCGCTAGAAACTGAGCCTGGTTTTATGCAGCATTTTTTGGGATTTAATAACTTTTATGTCATTACGCGTTACAACAAGAGCACGTTATACGCGACCGCCGTTTTGCAGTTGGCCGATGAAATTCAAGCTGCGTACGAGCGTGGCGATGATTTAATCAAACCGACCAGTAGTAAGACCAAAAAGAAATAAATCAATGTATATGGCTGTAGCCATTAAAATTTTTAGGCTACAGTCACATACCTAGACAGCAATAAGTTTATTGGATTGAATTGGTTTCAACAAGGCTTGCATTTCCAAGGCTGGTATCGGTCGACTAAAGAAGTAGCCTTGCCCCACATCACAACCCATTTTTTGTAACAACTGCATTTGCTTCGCTGTTTCAACGCCTTCGGCGACCACACTCATCCCCATTTTGCGTGCCAAAATCATAATTGTTTCAGCAATAACCACGTCATCTTGATTGGCGGGAATCCCTTCGATAAAAGAACGGTCAATTTTTAATACATCGAGCGGCAATACTTTAAGCTGAGAAAGCGACGAATAACCAGTTCCGAAATCGTCAATCGCCAACTGAACGCCAAGTAGTTTCAGCTCGCGCAAAATCTCGACGGCCTCGTTCACGCGCTTCATAATCACGCTCTCGGTCACCTCCAATTCCAGCAAATGCGCTGGCAAACCGCTGGAGCTCAGTGCCAACTTGATTTGGTTGACCAGCAAGAGTGGCTTAAATTGCCGCACCGACAAATTCACCGCGATGCGTGGCACTTCCAAGCCAGCCAAACGCCATTGCTGGGCGGTATGGCAAGCTTCATTAAGCACCCAATCGCCCATCGCGACGATCAAGCCATTCTCTTCGGCAATCGGAATAAATTGCGCAGGCGAAATCAAGCCCAGCTCGGGATGGCACCAACGAATGAGGCACTCCATGCCCGCTAATTGACCCGTTAACAAATCATATTGCGGCTGATACACCAATTGCAGCTGCTTGCGCTCTAACGCAAAACGCAGCGCATTTTCTAAGCTCAAATGCGAAACATGATGGGCCACATTCATTTCAGAAGCGTAAAACTGATAAGTGTTTTTACCCAGTTCTTTGGCGCGATACATTGCAATATCGGCATTTTTCATCAGCTGCGCTGCGCCACCGCCGTCATGCGGATAAAGGCTCACACCAATGGAGCCCGTCACAAATAGCTCATGACCAGCAACTTGGTACACCTCACCCAATGCACTCAAGATGCGTTCAACAACTTGAATAATTTGCTCGTGATGAATGATGTGCTCAAGCAAAACAGTAAACTCATCCCCCCCCAAGCGAGCAACAATATCATGCTGCTTGAGATGACCGCGCAAGCGATGCGCCACCACCTTAAGTAACTCATCTCCAACATCATGCCCTAGCGTGTCATTGATCGTCTTAAACCGATCCAAGTCGATAAACAACAAGGCAAATGAGCGACATTTCGTGCCGGAGCGGATCAAAATCGAGTTAAGCGCCTCTTGAAGCCCATTCCGATTTAACAAGCCCGTCAAGGCATCATGCTGGGCCAAATGGCGCATGCGCTGCTCAGATTCTTTGCGCGCGGTGTAGTCAGAAAAAACACCCACATAGTTTGAAATATACCCTTGCTCATCACGTACTGCGCTCATCGAAAGCCAAGCCGGATAAAAATCACCATTTTTACGTCGATCCTGAACCTCTCCCTCCCACTGCCCTGTTGCACGCAAAGTGGCTAACTGCACCGTTTGCAAATCCGACAAATGGCCTTGGTGCTCACCAAAGATTCGCGATGTTTTTCCAATCGCATCTTTGGCGCAAAAGCCGGTTATTTTTTCAAAGGCCGGATTGGTCGCGATAATTTTGGCATCGGCATCGGTCAGTAAAATACCTTCACTGGCATAGTCAAAAATTTTGGCAGATAAACGCGCTGCATTGATGGCACGGCGATTTTCCCGATGCGATGCAGTTAAAAAAATCGCGGTTTGCAAAGCAATGCCCAGCAAAATGAGCACGCTATTGATGTAATGAATCGAACTCAGACCCATTGCGTATTGCGCGCCAACCAAGGTAAAAATAAAGACCGAGACAATGCAATTACCCAACTGCCCTAAACGCAAAGAGGACCAAATCAATAATGGGAACATCAAATAAGCCGCTTCCAGCGTCAAAGCTTCACGACCATACATCAGCAGGATGCCGCCAGAAGCCGCAATCGACACCAATAGCGTAAATTCGATCAGCCAATTGGCGCGCATCAAGCTGCGATCCGTCAACAACGCATAAACGCCTGGTACAACAATCAGCACGCTCAAAGATTGACCAAGCCATAACGTCAACCATGTCGCCGTCACATCAGGGTGCGGCACAAAAACCTGCTGCACCGATATAAAGAGACTGACAAACAAAACATTACCCACAAAGGGCGCCGCCATCATGAGACGATTGGTATCCACAATTCGAATTTGGCGCTCAGGCGCAAACAATGGCAGCAAACTAAAGATGCACAAGGCTTGCGCAATATGGAGGACAGCAAATAACAAGGTGAGCCACGGCATTTGCGCCTGCAGCAGCCCAAATAACATTGCACCGGGAATGAGATACGGCGTGGCGTGCACACCCAATAGCAACAAACCCGCCACTGCAACACCGAGTTGCAAATTGAAAGGGCCAAAAGTCGCCCCGTTCGGAATAAAGAGATGATCTAACACAACGGCTAGCGCGTAAGTCAGCGCCAATAACCAGTGATTTTTATTCTGCAAAGCCATGAAATCGCGCGCATCACTGAGAGAAGACGTCGATCAAAATAAGGCTTTTCTACTACGACTGTCTAGCGAATGTAGCGAAATACGACGCACTACCAACAACATCAAGCCCTAGCTAGACTCAGCCACCCAAAGCGAGGTGCACCAAGGGCTTAATTGGCAGCAACTAATTCAGTGAGCTGCGCCAATGACGGTAATTCAGCCAAGCTTTTTAAGCCCAAATCAGACAAAAACGCACGATTGGTCGCCAGCAACTCAGGTCGCCCTGGCACTTCTTTGTGGCCGACCACATCCAACCAGCCACGCTCTTTTAAGGCTTGAATAATTTGACTTGAAACCGCGACCCCACGGATTTCTTCAATCTCGCCGCGCGTCACCGGCTGCTTGTAGGCAATAATCGCCAAAGTCTCCATCACTGCACGACTATAGCGCGGCGGCCTTTCAGGGTTGAGTTGAGTGATGTAGCTTTGCATCTCTGGCTTAGCGCGAAAACGCCAACCACTCGCCAATTCAATCAACTCAACACCTTTGCCCTGCCAACCCTGGCCAATCTCTAGCAAACACTGCAAGACTTGGGTGTGACTTAGGCTGTCATTGAATACTTTTCTGATTTGCGCCACAGTCAGTGGCTCTTGGCTGACTAAGAGTAGTGTCTCAATGATTTTGTTGTATTCCACGGAATTCATAACTGATCACTTCCAAGCTGCATACTCAGTAATTGCACATAGATTGGCGACAGAGGTTCGTACTGGGTCACGGTAATAGCGCGTTCTTTGACCAATTCCAGTAGTGCGATAAACGTCACCACCAACAAAGGCACGCCTTGCAAGCCATCAAACAGCTCATCAAATTCATAATAGCGTCCGTTGGCGATCACCCGCAAAATATGCGCCATCTGCGCACGCACTGACAATTGCTCATTGGCAATGACGTGGTGCTGGGTATTGCTATTACGCGCCAAAAGGCCAAGCCATGCGGCTTTTAAATCCAAGCCAGAGACCGTCGGCAACGGGATAATTGAATCATGTTCAAACAAGACCTTTACCCAAGTAAAGTCACGCTCGGCCTGCGGCAATGCATCCAAAGCACGTGCTGCGAGCTTGATCTGCTCGTACTCAATCAAACGACGCATCAACTCCGTGCGAGGGTCTTCTGCCCCATCGATAAAATCATGGCTTTCAGTCTGCCTGGGCACTAAGAGTCGCGATTTAATCTCAATCAACATCGCTGCCATCAATAGGTATTCGGCTGCAAGCTCGATCTGATTTGACTCCATGGCCTGTACATAGGCCATGTATTGCGTTGTCACTTGCGCCATCGGGATGTCTAAGATATCTATGTTTTGCTTGCGTATTAAATACAACAGCAAATCGAGCGGCCCTTCAAACTCATCGAGCAACACCCGCAAGGCTTCAGGTGGAATATATAAATCGTGCGGCAGTTGATGCACAGGCTCGCCAAAAACATGGGCGAAGACCTGCGCTTGAGGAATTAATTCGTCGATCTGAGCAATCATTCCTGCCGAGTAACCGATTGCTGCGGTTTTTCCCAAGGCTTAGGTGGTGCAGGCTTGATCCACTTGGAGCGGGCCAGAAGCATCAAGCAGCCACACAAAATCAGTAGTACCGGCCACTGAACCGACAAACCCAAGCCAAACTGTTGGCGCAAAAATGTAGTTGCCGCACCTGCAATCAGCATCGGGCCAAGCACGATGGTCGACTTATTGACCCCCTCAAGAGCCAGCACAGCGATCCCGGCCACCAATAGCCCCAGAATAACAATCCAGCTCACACTAGGAAAATAATTGATTTCATTAAGCAACCAACCCGCCCCAATGACAATCAACACAACAGGAAAAATCACCCCCCGCATCGGCATCACCCTATAAAACGATTTGAATGACTCGCATCACCATGGCCATCAGTGGTGCCAAAATCGTACCCAATAAGCCAGTCACCAATAAGCCAATCAAGATAAAGAAACCATAGGGCTCAACCTTGGATAGCATATTCGCCTGTTGGTGCGGCAACAGAGATACTGCAATTCGGCCACCATCCAGCGGAGGAATCGGCAGCAAATTAAGCACCATCAGTACCACATTGATTTGAATACCTGCTTGTGACATTAAAGCCAAAGGCAATTGAAATGAACTACCATTGAGCGAAGACGTAGAAAAACTAAACATCAGCGCCCAGAAAAAGGCCATTACAAAATTCGCCAACGGGCCTGCAACCGCCACCCAGCGCATATCGCGCTTCGGATTTTTGAGCCGACTAAAATCAACCGGAACCGGTTTGGCATAACCAAATAAGAAACCACCCGGTAGCAGCACGCAAATCAATGGCAGCAAAATAGTACCCACTGGATCAATATGCTTGAGCGGATTAAATGTCATTCTCCCCAACATAAAAGCCGTTGGATCGCCCAGTTTTTTCGCGGCATAAGCATGCGCGGCTTCGTGCGCGGTAATGGCAAATAAAACCGGCAGCGCCCAAACCGCAACCATTTGTATCGTATTGAGTTCCATAAAACCTTTGCAATGCGTTTAATTTAAAAGCTAAAAAGGGCCAAAGAGCCTTTGCCTTCGCGAATCAGTATCGGCATATCGCCAGACAAATCAACCACTGTGGTTGGATCAGTACCGCAATAACCGCCTTCGATCACCAAATCGACTTCATGCTCAAGGCGGTCGCGAATTTCCCACGCATCCGTCATTGGGAACTCTTCGTTCGGCAATAGTAATGAACTCGACAATAATGGCTCACCTAATTCTTCCAACAAAGCCAGCGCCACCGGATGATCGGGCACTCTCAAACCAATGGTGAGTTTTTTTGGATGCGATACGCGGCGCGGCACTTCTTTGGTGGCCAACAAAATAAAGGTGTAGCTACCCGGCGTCGCGGCCTTCAATAAACGAAACGCTTGATTGTCGACCCGAGCGTAATTACCTAATTGCGACAAGTCACGACAAGCCAGCGTAAAGTGATGCTTGTCGTCCAATTGCCGAATTTTACGAATCCGATCAACACCGCTTTTATTATCCAATGAACAGCCAATTGCATAGCAAGAGTCGGTGGGATAAATCACCAATCCGCCTTTGCGAATAATATCAGCCGCTTGTTTAATTAAACGCGCCTGCGGATTTTCAGCATGAATTGAGAAAAATTGTGACATGTTTATCCAAAAGTAATATCTAGGTATAGCTCTGTAGCTATTTTTTAGTTTAGCTTAGCGGGCAATACATCCACTAGAGGCGCTTTTAACCAACGCTCCCACACCGGCACACAAGCAATCGGCAAATCGGAATTCAAACCAGGCTCTCGCGAGCCTTCGCCTGTCGCATGGTAATCCGTACCGCTAGAGCAAAGATAACCAAAGTCTTGAGCCAAACGACCAAAGCGCGCCACATCGGCAATGCTGTGCGTACCAGAAACCACTTCAATCGCCTCACCGCCCATGCGTTGAAACTCAATTAAAAGTACGCGCAGGGTTTCATTACCTAAATCATAACGACTCGGGTGCGCCAATACCGCGACACCGCCAGCACCACGAATCCAATCAATGGCATCATGCAGACGCGCCCACTCGTGTTCAACGTACCCAGGTTTACCGCGAACGAGATATTTTTTGAATACTGATTTCGTGTCTTTGCAGCGACCTGACTCAACCAAGAAACGTGCAAAATGAGTACGGCTAATCATTTCTGGGTTATCTGCAAACTTTTGTGAGCCTTCCAGCACGCCGGTCATGCCGAGCTTTTCTAGGCCTTTTGCCATTCGCTCGGCACGCTCAGCACGACCCGCACGAACGCTAGCTAAACCTGCCAGCAATTCAGGATTGGTATCATCAAAGCCAAGCCCAACCACATGTAGTGTATGCTTGCCCCAGCTCACCGAAATCTCAACACCATTAACAAACTGCAGTCCGAGTTCATCCGCTGTTTTGCGCGCCAATGGCAAGCCGCGTACGTCATCATGATCAGTCAGCGCCAATAATTGGCAGCCACGGGCATGCGCTTTGCGCACCACTTCGTCCGGCGGCAACAAGCCATCCGAAATATTAGAATGGCAGTGCAAATCAACTGGAGTCATTGTTTATCCTTAGCATCAAAAATCAGTTTCATGACTAAGACTGCACCAGCCAAAATCAAAGTTATGGTATTAGCCACAACAACAGGCATCGCGTTGGCCAGCAAGCCATACCCTAGCCACAAAGCCACCCCCAGCACAAATAGACTATACATTCCCAATGAGATGTCTTTGGCCGACTTTCGTTTCCATACATGCCAGACTTGTGGCACAAAAGCGGTCGTTGTTAATGCTCCAGCAACCAAGCCTAACCATTCAATATGACTGGCATTCATGCGGGAAACACTCCGGTCGATAAATATCGATCGCCACGATCACAAACAATACTCACGATGACGGCATTCTCAACCGTTTCCGATAAAGCCAAGGCAGCACACAGTGCGCCGCCCGATGAGATGCCTGCAAAAATGCCTTCTTCGCGCGCCAATCGCCGCGTCATCTCTTCGGCCTCAGGCTGATTCACTTCCATCATGCGATCGATCAAATCAAAATTGCAGATGGCGGGCACATATTCAGGCGTCCACTTACGAATACCGGGGATTTGCGCACCATCACAAGGCTGCACACCGACAATTTGAATATTCGGATTTTGCTCTTTTAAGTAGCGGCGCGTCCCCATAATCGTACCCGTAGTGCCCATACTCGAGACAAAATGCGTGACCGTACCAGCCGTGTCGCGCCAGATTTCAGGACCAGTGCTTTCGTAATGCGCGAGTGGATTATCGGGGTTAGAAAACTGATCTAATATCAAGCCCTGCCCCGCCTTGACCATCAACTCAGCTTGATCACGCGCGGCTTCCATGCCTTCAGCCAAAATCACTTCAGCACCGTAGGCCTTCATGGCTTGTACGCGTTCAATACTGGAATTTTTAGGCAGCAGTAAAACCATGCGGTAACCCATCATTGCGGCAGCCATTGCCAGCGCAATGCCAGTATTACCACTCGTGGCTTCAATCAGGGTGTCGCCTGGCTTAATATCACCGCGCATTTGGGCATGCCGAATCATAGATAGCGCCGGACGATCTTTTACCGAACCAGCGGGATTATTGCCTTCCAGTTTTACAAGGATCGTATTGCTCGTTGCACCGGGAATACGTTTGAGTTTGACAAGCGGTGTATTACCAACAAAATCTTCTAAATACTTAAACATGCGTTCACTCCATGGGTCGCATGATTATACGCAAGCCCATGGCGTTAAGTTCATTTGTTACGTAATAATCGCGCCACAGCAATGAGTACACTAACGATCTTTGCACCTTGCGCAAGCCGCCCTAATGCTGGATGAATCTGCGCCATTCCACCAGCGATACGGCTCAGAAAGCCCCATGACGCAATGCCGCCCATAAATGAACTCGCCACGCTCAAAGGCCGCCTAGACTCTAACAATTTAGTTTCTAATTGCAAGCGGTGTAATTGTGAGCGAAACACCAACTGCTGCTTTTTTTGTTCACGAATTGGATTGGCCATTATTCTGCCTCTGGATCAAGTCGTGGCGTAGAAAATGCAGCATTGATTAATTTCTTGTCCTGTGCAAACTCTTCGCTCGTCAATGGAAATGGTGAACTCAAACACGTCATTAATGCATTCAGCTTCCACCAAGCAAACAAGCCCAAGCCAGTAAAAATCAAAGCAAAAACAGCGCTAATTAAAATCCGAAACTCCCAAAAACCGAACAACACCGCCAGACCAAGAAACCCCAAAGCCATGACCAATAAAAAAGCAGCCGCAATCGCAAATGCGATCATGACTGCTAATCGGTCCAACTCATCACGCAGCTCAAGTCCGAACAAAGAAAACCGGGCGGAAATTAAACCGCCTAATGCAGATCGAATAGTAGAACTCATTTAGCGACGTGCGGCCAAGAAACCAATTAATAGACCTACCGCTGCACCGACACCGACTGCTTGCCACGGATGTGCTTGCACGAATTCATCGGTCTTTTTCGCGGCTACTTTTGCTTTCTCTACGGCAACGGATTCAATCTCGACTAGTCGATGCTTAGCGCTTTGTAAATTTTCAGCGATCTTGGCGTAGATTTTCTTTGATTCTTCTGGATTTGCATTCGCCGCCGCTTCGATTAGATCAGCGGTTTCACGAAGTACATCTTTGGCTTCATCAATCAACATCGATTCAACTTGCGACATAAGAAACTCCAAGTAAGAATTAAATTCAAGACTTCATACTAACAGGAGTACTCAGCCTTGCACAGGTAATATATACCATTAAAAAATACTACCGTAATCCGTTGTTATTTTCCATGTTGCGGCAGTAAGCCAAGCCGCTCATTAAAATCACGCCGAATCCGTGCATACGTACCATTCGATTGAATCGTTTTTAGGCCTCTTTCAAAAGCAGCCAACAATCGAGGTGCATCGGGATGTTTTTTTGAGAAATTCAAATACAAAAGACTTAACTCAACCGAGCCTACAATTTTGATCTTTCCACGCATTACTGGATCTGCATTGATCATTAACTGCGCGGGTGTTGTATTGATAATTGCGTATTGAATGCGTCGGCTCATTAGCTTTTTTAACTGAACGGCATCAGTCCGCGAAACATCTTTGCTGATTTTCTTATTTCGCATCAATGAAGTTGGATACGTGTAACCGTTGGTAGTACCAACAACGTACCCCTCTAAATCTTTAGGGCCCAAGTTTTGTAAAGCAGTCTCGCTCAGAGCCAAAATAGACAAACCTTCACTCAGTAAGGGCAGACTTGGCCAGAGGAATTTTTCTTTGTTCTCTTCAGTAATCGACGCATTAAAACACGCAACCGCCTGCCCATGCTCCACCTCAAACAAACAGCGTGCAAACGGTACAGGCATAAAGCGGACCTCGACACCTTGAGTTGCAAACGCAGCGCGAACTAAGTCAACCGACAATCCTTCCGCACTTTTTTTATTTGCCGTAATTGAAGAAAATGGCGCCCAGTCATCTTCAGCATTGATTGTTATCGTCTCCGCCAAAACATAAGGCATCACGCACAACAAAAGTACGATCTGCCGAATCAGCTTTAACATGGCGCGCACCTGCACAAAACAAAGTTAACAACTGTATAGTTTGAAAATGTAAGCAAAGCCATCCATTTTTATTAAACCGCACCTAAAATACGAACGTAAAAAAAAAGCCACCCTATAGGGTGGCTTTAACTTTAGTGACCAATCTAAATAATTAGATCATGCCTTTTGATTTCAGCAATTCAAACATTGTTTTGCCGATCTCAGCTGGGCTGCGTGTGTATGCAATACCAGCTTGTTCAAACGCTTTGAATTTCTCTTCTGCAGTGCCTTTACCGCCAGAGATGATCGCGCCAGCGTGGCCCATACGTTTGCCTTTCGGCGCAGTTACACCTGCGATGTAACCAACAACAGGCTTAGTCACGTAAGACTTAGCAAATTCAGCCGCTTCTTCTTCAGCCGAACCACCGATCTCACCGATCATCACGATCGCGTCAGTATCAGGATCGTCTTGGAACAATTTCAATGCGTCGATGTGCGAGAGACCTGGGATTGGGTCGCCACCGATACCGATACAAGTTGATTGACCCAAGCCAAGCGCAGTCGTTTGCGCAACAGCTTCATAAGTCAATGTACCAGAACGTGAAACGATACCGATACGACCTGGGTTGTGGATGTGCCACGGCATAATACCGATCTTGCACTCGCCCGGAGTGATAATACCTGGGCAGTTAGGGCCGATCAGACGGATACCCGCTTCATCAACCGCTTTTTTCACGTACAACATATCCAGCGTTGGTACGCCTTCAGTGATACATACGATCAATTTAACACCCGCATTTACCGCTTCAAGAATTGAATCTTTAGCGAATGCAGCAGGTACGTAGATGACTGAAGTATCAGCTTGAGTTTGCGCAACAGCATCGCGCATGGTGTTGAACACTGGCAAGCCAAGGTGCTCAGAGCCACCTTTGCCTGGTGTTACACCACCAACAACTTTTGTACCTACTTTCAACGCTTGCTCTGCGTGGAAAGTACCGTTTTTACCGGTGAAACCTTGCACCAGCACTTTTGTATCTTTATTAACCAAAACGCTCATGGTCTTTTCCTTTTATCCGTGCTGGTAATTACAAGGCTGCAACAGCAGCAACGATTTTCTCAGCTGCATCGTTCAAGCCTTGGGCTGAAACGAGTTTCAAGCCTGACTCATCCAAGATTTTCGCGCCGAGTTCAGCGTTGTTACCTTCCAGACGAACCACAACAGGCACAGTCACGTTCACTTCTTTCACTGCTGCGATAATCGCTTCAGCGATCATGTCGCAACGCACAATACCACCGAAGATATTGATCAAAACGCCTTTCACTGACGAATCAGCCAAGATCAATTTGAATGCTTCGATAACGCGTTCTTTCGTTGCGCCGCCACCAACGTCCAAGAAGTTAGCCGGTTGGCCGCCTTTCAGTTTGATGATGTCCATCGTCGCCATGGCTAAGCCAGCGCCGTTGACCATACAACCGATATTGCCTTCCAAAGCCACATAGTTGAGTTCGAACTCAGAAGCTTTCACTTCGCGCTCGTTCTCTTGTGACTTATCGCGTTGAGCGAGCAATTCTGGGTGACGGTACAAAGCGTTTGAATCCAAACCGATTTTCGCGTCAACGCAGCACAATTCGCCGTTTTCACGCAGTGCCAATGGGTTGATTTCAAACAAAGCGAAGTCATTAGCGATGAATGCTTCAGCAGCGCCCAACATCATTTTAGTGAAATGAGTAACTTGCTTGCCTTCCAAACCCAAGGCAAACGCGCAATCGCGTGCTTGGAATGGTTGCATGCCAACAAGTGGATCAACTGTAACTTTGATGATTTTTTCTGGCGTTTCTTCAGCCACTTTCTCGATCTCAACACCACCTTCAGTTGAAACCATGAACACAATGCGTTGTGAGCTGCGATCTACTACTGCACCAAGGTACAGTTCACGTGTTACTGGGTACATGTCTTCGCACACCAATACACTATGAACTGGCTGGCCGTCAGCATCAGTTTGATACGTCACTAAATTAGTGCCAATCAAACGAGTGGCTTCAGCCGCCGCTTCTTCGCGGCTTTTCACCACTTTCACGCCACCCGCTTTACCACGGCCACCAGCATGAACTTGTGCTTTAACTACCGCAAATTTGCCGCCCAATGCGTCATATGCAGCAGCAGCTTCTTCACCAGTCGTCGCCAAAATGCCACGTTGTACTGGCAAACCGTACTTAGCCAATAATTCCTTGGCTTGGTATTCGTGCAGATTCATCTCTATTAATCCTTTTTGAGGAGAGTGTTATAGCGAGGACTTAGCGCCCCCTTTAGGTACCACCGGTGGATATAAAAAATATCCACCAATACATTTAATAACTTGTGCAAAAGTTTTATGGCAAGGCATCGAAGTCGCAGACAGTACATTCAAGCACGGCAAGACGAGACAACGATGCAAGAAAACTTTTGCTTATCTACTTACGAATGCAGACCGCGTTTATCAACACCAAGCGCTGCTTCATGCAAAGCTTCAGACAATGAAGGATGTGCATGAACAATACGAGCGATGTCTTCACTTGACGCATTGAATTCCATCGCCACTACGGCTTCAGTAATCAACTCAGATGCAAATGGGCCAATAATATGTACGCCCAAAATACGATCTGTTTTCGCGCAAGCTAGCATTTTTACGAAACCAGCCGTCTCACCGAGGCCCAGTGCACGACCATTTGGGCCAAATGGGAACTGGCCTTTGCGATACTCAACGCCTTCCGCTTTCAATGCTTGCTCAGTTTTACCAACCCAAGCCATTTCAGGACTGGTGTAAATCACCCAAGGTACATTATTAAAGTCGATATGTGGATGTTGGCCAGCGATACGCTCTGCGACCGCAACACCTTCTTCAGATGCTTTGTGCGCCAACATCGGGCCACGAACTACGTCGCCAACCGCCCAAACGTTTGGCAAGTTAGTGCGGCAATCGCCATCCACAATCACGTAACCACGCTCATCGAGCGGCAAACCGACGGATTCAGCAGCCAGATTCCATGTGTTTGGCAAACGACCAATTGAAACGATCAATTTATCGAACACTTCGGTAAACGCATTACCTTCGCCATCGGTGTATTCAACGGTTACGTCGTTTTCACCTTTGGTGATATTGCCGATTTTTAGACTCGTTTTGATAACCAAGCCCAAATCTTTAGTGAAAATCTTGTGCGCTTCCTTGGCTATCGCTTCATCGGCAGCCAACAAGAAGCCAGGCGCGCCTTCGAGGATGGTGACTTCTGCGCCCAAGCGTTTCCACACTGAGCCCATTTCCAAACCGATAACGCCAGCGCCAATGACGCCAAGTCGTTTTGGCACAGCAGGAATCGACAATGCACCGTCGTTATCCAAGACCAAAATGTTATCTACTGGCGCTTGTGGCAATTGACGTGGTGTAGAGCCAGTTGCGATGATCACATGCGTGGTTTCAACGACTTCAACTTGGTCGCCATCAGTCACTTCAAGCTGCCATTTATCGCCAACGCGACCAACGATTTTGCCGTGACCGTGCAAGCTATCAACCTTGTTCTTTTTGAACAAATAGCCGATACCTTGCGTCAATTTGCTGACAATACCGTTTTTACGTTCGAGCATTTTGCTCACGTCAAACTTCATGCCTTCAACGGTAATGCCGTGCGCAGCAAATTTATGCTCAACGCGCTCAACATTCTCTGAAGATTCGAGCAAAGCTTTTGAAGGAATGCAACCCACATTCAAGCAGGTGCCGCCAAGCGAGGCTTTACCTTCTTTATTCTTAAATTCATCGATACAAGCGGTATTAAAGCCCAATTGTGCCGCGCGAATTGCAGCGATATAACCACCAGGGCCTGCACCAATCACGACAACGTCAAAAGATTTCGACATGTTTAAATTCCATCATTAACCCACAAGGGTATTTTAATGCAGACATTAGGGTATATCGGCTACGCCAATATACCCATTCAATATTACAAATCAAGCAATAAACGTGCTGGATCTTCGATCGCGTCTTTAATTGCCACCAGAGCCAATACCGCTTCACGACCATCAATAATGCGGTGATCGTAAGACTGAGCGAGGTACATCATTGGCAAGGCAACGATTTGACCATTCACAACCATCGCACGCTCTTTGGTCGCATGCATGCCCAAGATCGCTGATTGCGGTGGGTTGATAATTGGCGTCGACATCATCGAGCCAAACGTGCCGCCGTTAGAGATTGTGTATGTACCGCCAGTCAACTCTTCAACGCCCAATTTACCTTCTTGTGCACGTTTACCAAAGTCAGCGATGGTTTTTTCGATATCAGCCAAAGACAATTGATCAGCATTACGAATAATTGGCACCACCAAACCACGTGGGCTACCTACTGCTACACCGATATCAAAGTAACCGTGATAAACAATATCTTTGCCATCAACCGATGCATTCACGATTGGGTATTTTTTCAGCGCAGCAACAACGGCTTTCACAAAGAAACCCATAAAGCCCAACTTAACGCCGTGCTCTTTTTCGAACTTGTCTTTGTATTTATTGCGCAAGTCCATCACTGGCTTCATGTTCACTTCGTTGAACGTGGTCAGGATGGCATTGGTTTGTTGTGATTCAATCAAACGCTCAGCCACACGAGCACGCAAGCGGCTCATCGGAACACGTTGCTCTGGACGATCACCAATTGGTGTAGCCACCGGAGCAGCTGCGGCTGCTGTTGGTTTGCTCAAATGATTTTGTACGTCTTCTTTTAAGACGCGACCATCGCGGCCAGTGCCTGCTACATCAGCGAGATTAACACCCGCATCTGCAGCAAGTTTTTTCGCGGCAGGCATACCTACAACACCAGCGGCGGCTGGCGCTGCAACAGCTGCAGCTGCAACAGCTGCAGGCGCAGCAGCGGCTGGCGCAGCTTGAGCAACAGCAGTCGTGTCAATTTTCGCAATGATTTGTAAACTACCAACAGTGGCGCCGTCTTGCTCAACGATTTCAACCAATACGCCGGCTTGTTGCGCAGGGATTTCTAAAACCACTTTATCGGTTTCAAGGTCAATCAAATTTTCATCGCGAGCAACAGCTTCGCCCACTTTTTTCTTCCATGAAACCAAAGTGGCTTCTGATACTGATTCCGGCAATTGAGGCACTAAGACTTCTACAATCATTTTTAACTCCAGTGATCTTGGCTAAGACGCATTCAAGTGAGTATTCAACAAGACGCGGCGAGCACAAATGTGAACGCCGCGTTGGATTTACAGTTTCATCGCTTCTTCGACCAAGGCTTTAAGCTGTGCATTGTGCTTGCTCATATAACCCACTGCCGGTGACGCTGATGATGGACGACCTGCGTATTGCAATATTTGTTTGCTTTCAAGCACATCTTCCAAGCGGTGACGCAATTGATGCCATGCGCCTTGATTACGCGGTTCTTCTTGCGCCCACATAATCTCTTTTGCATTCGGGAATTTGCTCAATTCGGCTTTGAGTTCGTCCGCAGGGAATGGATAAAGCTGCTCAACCCGAACAATGGCAATGTCTTTGATGTCTCGCTCTTCGCGCCCAGCCAATAGATCGTAATACACTTGACCTGAACAGCAGATCACACGTTTTACTTTCTTCGCATCCAATTCTTGCGCCTCACCAATCACAGAACGGAATTCACCGCTTGTGAAGTGCTCGATTGGGCTCGCTGCATTTTTGGCCTTCAAGAGTTTTTTGCTCATGATGACAATCAACGGCTTGCGATAAGGACGCAAAACTTGGCGACGTAGCGCATGGTACATTTGCGCCGCTTCAGACAACATCAACACTTGTATGTTGTGCTCAGCACACAATTGCAAGTAGCGCTCAACGCGTGCAGAAGAATGCTCTGGACCTTGACCATCGTAGCCGTGCGGCAAGACCATGGTGAGACCACACAGACGACCCCACTTAGTTTCGCCAGAAGTAATAAACTGGTCGATTACCACTTGCGCGCCATTGGCGAAATCGCCAAACTGCGCTTCCCAGATCACCAATTCACTCGGCTCAGAGCAAGCATAACCATATTCAAAGGCCAACACCGCTTCTTCGTTCAAGATTGAATCAATCACGCGGAACGGAGCTTGGTTTTCAGACAAGTTTTGCAGCGGTGTATGTACGCCGTGATCCCATTTTTCACGATTTTGATCGTGTAAAACGGCATGACGGTGATTAAACGTGCCACGACCTGAGTCTTCACCCGACAAGCGCACACCATGACCTTCGGTCAACAATGTAGCGTAAGCAAGATGCTCAGCCATGCCAAAATCAACCGGAACATCACCAGCAACCATGGCTTTACGTTCGTTGATGATTTTCTCAACGTTAGGACGTAATTTGAAGCCTTCAGGAATTGTGGTGAATTTTTCCGTCAAGCGTACCAAGTCAGCTTTCGGTACTGCAGTCACCACAGGCTGACGCCAGTGCGTACCCAAGTATTTTGACCAGTCAATTGCGTGTGAACGTTTGTAATCAGTCAGCGTTGTTTTTTCAACGTGTTCACCGCGATCCAATGCATCACGATAGGCTTGAATCATGCCATCCGCTTCTGCCGCAGAAACTACGCCTTCTGCAATCAAACGATCGGCGTATTTACGACGTGCACCAGGATGCTTCGATACTTGGCGATACATCATTGGCTGAGTTACAAATGGATCATCCGCCTCATTGTGGCCGTGTTTACGATAGCAAACGAGGTCAATAACAACGTCTTTGTGGAATTTCTGACGGTATTTCAGCGCAGCATCTGTCACCAAACATACAGCTTCTGGATCATCGCCATTCACGTGGAAAATTGGCGCCTCAACCATTTTAGCGATGTCAGTACTGTAGATCGTCGAACGATTGTCGCGAATATCAGAAGTCGTAAAGCCCACTTGGTTATTGATCACCAAATGTACCGTACCACCCGTACCGTAACCACGCGTTTGCGACATATTGAAAGTACCTTGATTGGTACCCAAGCCAATAAACGCAGAATCACCATGAATTAACAATGGCAACACTTGATCGCCCGTTAAGTCTTTACGGCGATGTTGGCGTGCACGTACAGAACCTTCAACCACTGGGTTAACGATTTCCAAATGCGATGGATTAAATGCCAAGGTCAAATGCAATGGTCCACCCGCAGTTGGGATGTCCGAGCTAAAACCCATATGGTATTTAACGTCACCCGATGCAAGCGAAGTATCGTAACGACCTTCAAACTCGCCAAACAAATCACGTGGTTGTTTACCAAGGATGTTCACCAGCATATTCAAACGACCACGATGGGCCATGCCGATGACGATTTCTTGCACGCCAGACGCACCCGCAGCTTGCGCCAAATAATCCACCGCAGGGATCATTGAATCGCCGCCCTCGAGCGAGAAGCGTTTTTGACCGACATATTTTTTATGCAAATACTGTTCTAGCGTTTCGGCGGCAGTTACTTGCTTCAAAATGCGTTTTTTCTGCTCAACATTAAAGCTCGGTTGCGAACGACGCGATTCAAAGAATTCTTGCACCCATGCGCGCTCTTCTGCGTTAGTAACGTGCATGTATTCCAAACCGATGTTGCCGCAATAGGTTTGCTTTAAGAAGCTCAATACTTCAGCAGGTGTTGCGCGCTCAAGACCGACAATATTGGTACCCAACTTCACAGCCATGTCACTATCAGACAAGTTGTGCGTTTTAGGATCCAATTGTGGCATTGGCACTTTATCCATTCTTTCCAATGGATCCAATTGCGCACCACGACTACCCATAATCCGGTAGGCCGAAATCAAACGAAGTAAATTAACTTGACGTTCAATTGCAACTTCATCTACCACGCCCGCAGCGCGGATCGGTTGCTTGGCCAACTGACGGAATGACTCTTCGATTGGCGCACGTGCGATATCACGCGCAGCCGAACCTGGTGTCATTTGCAACTTATCAAAATAAGCGCGCCATTCAGCATCCACTGAAGTTGGATCAAACAAATATTGTTCGTAGAGGTCTTCTACGAACGGAGCGTTCCCGCCAAAAAGCTGAGAATTTGTTTCGAGTTCTTTCATCATTGCCGTGTATTCCAGTTTTTATCCGCCCTACTTGCAAGCTGATGCAAATACTTTGCAAATAGCAGTAAGGCCGGTCAATGCAGCTACGCCCCGACAACATCATCAGGGCGCAGGAACGAGGTCTTAGCCGCGTTTATCCATAGGTACATAGTCGCGTTTTTCAGCGCCGGTATATTGCTGGCGAGGACGACCGATTTTCATGCCTGGATCCGAAATCATTTCATTCCAGTGGCTAATCCAACCTACCGTACGGGCCAAAGCAAAGATCACTGTAAACATCGGCACTGGGATACCCAAGGCCGATTGAACGATACCTGAGTAGAAGTCCACGTTTGGATACAATTTACGCTCGATGAAGTACGGATCTTCCAAAGCGATTTTTTCCAATTCCATTGCCAATTTGAATTTCGGATCGTTTTGTAGGCCCATTTCATTCAAGACTTCGTGACAAATGCGGCGCATTACATTGGCGCGTGGGTCGGTGTTTTTATAAACACGGTGACCAAAGCCCATCAATTTATGCGTTTTCGCCTTCACGCCTTCCATAAATGCAGGTACGTTTTCAACTGAACCGATTTCATCCAGCATCACCAATACGGCCTCATTAGCACCACCGTGTGATGGGCCCCATAGGCAAGCGATACCAGCAGCGATACATGCAAATGGATTTGCACCTGATGAGCCTGCCAAACGAACCGTTGAAGTTGAAGCGTTTTGTTCGTGGTCAGCATGCAATGTGAAGATCACATCGAGTGCGCGAACTAGTACTGGATTTGGTTTGTATTCTTCGCAAGGCGTAGAGAACATCATGTGCATGAAGTTCGCGGTGTAGCTCAAATCGTTACGAGGGTAAACGAATGGCAGGCCTTGGTTGTAGCGGTAGCACATTGCGGCAATAGTTGGGATTTTCGAGATTAAGCGGAAAATCGCTACTTTGCGATGCTCTTCGTTGGTGATATCCAAACTGTCTTGATAGAACGCAGACAGAGCGCCAACAACACCCACCATCATCGCCATTGGATGTGAGTCACGACGGAAGCCCTTGAAGAAAGCTGTCAATTGCTCGTGAATCATCGTGTGGCTCATGACGGTTTTTTCAAACTCAGCTTTTTGTGCTGCGTTTGGCAATTCGCCATTGATCAACAGGTAGCATACTTCGAGGTAATCAGCTTCTTCTGCCAATTGCTCGATAGGATAGCCACGGTAGTACAACTGGCCCAAGTCACCATCAATAAAAGTGATTTTTGATTCGCAGCTTGATGTTGCCAAAAAGCCTGGGTCAAAAGTAAACATCCCCGTTTGTGAAAACTTACGGATATCTACAACATCAGGACCTAATGTGCTCTCTAAAATTGGGAAATCGAGCGTATTTTGTCCGTCGTTGTACGTCAGCGTGACTTTCTTATCCATCTATAAGACTCCTGTTAAACAATTCGGCGTAAGCCATTATTTACTGTTTGCGGCGCTGATGCGCTCAATCATCACGGCAAGCTGTGCATCAGGACACACCGACTTACCGTTGACATACTCTAAAAAGTCCCAGTCTGGCAGCATTAAAACTTGCTCATACACGGCCAATTCAGACTCAGATAAAGTGGGTAGAACATCCGAAACAAAACGCTCTAGTTGCAAATCCAACTCTAATAATCCACGACGTGAGCGCCAAATAATCCGCTTTAGTTCTACTTCATCCATCTTCAACCCCTAAGGGTATAACCACCCAGCCATTTTTTATTAATGCCTAGATGGCAATACCCATCAACTAATGCGTTTTACCATCAAGTCTTTAATCTTACCAATCGCTTTGGTCGGATTAAGCTCTTTCGGACAAACGTCAACACAGTTCATGATGCTATGGCAGCGGAACAAACGATATGGATCTTCTAAGTTATCCAAGCGTTCGCTGGTAGCCTCGTCACGCGTATCAGCAATAAAGCGGTACGCAGCAAGCAAACCAGCGGGTCCAACGAACTTGTCAGGATTCCACCAGAATGATGGGCATGAAGTCGAACAGCAAGCGCACAGAATACACTCGTACAAGCCATCAAGTTCTTTACGATCTTCTTGGCTTTGCAAGCGTTCACGGTCTGGCGCAGGGCTGTCGTTGATCACGTACGGCTTGATCGAATGATATTGCTTGAAGAACTGAGTCATATCGACGATCAAGTCACGAATTACTGGCAAACCTGGCAATGGACGAACTTCAATCGGCTGTTTAAGCGTGTCGATGTCGGTAATACAGGCCAGACCATTTTTGCCATTGATGTTCATTGCATCCGAACCACACACGCCTTCGCGGCATGAACGGCGGAATGACAACGATTCATCAACGACTTTCAGTTTTACCAGCGCATCGAGCAGCTTGCGTTCAGTGGTGGTATCCACTTCAACGCTAATGTCTTGCATGTACGGCTTAGCGTCTTTATCTGGATCGTAACGATAAACGCGAAAATTTACGGTTTGGGTAGTCATAGCAACCTCTTAGTATGAGCGAGTCTTCAACGCAACCGAATCAACAGTCAGCGGCGTTAAATTGACGGGTTTATATTCAAGGCGATTGTCTGAGCTAAACCACAGGCTGTGTTTCAGCCAGTTTTTATCGTCACGACCATTCGGTTGTTCTGGGCTATCAATCGCATCATCACGTACGTGGGCACCACGAGATTCAGTCCGCGCATTGGCAGAAATCATCGTTGCTTTTGCAACTTCGATTAGATTTTCTAATTCCAGTGCTTCTAGGCGAGCCGTGTTGAACGTTTTTGATTTATCAGCAATGACCGTTGTTTTGATCATTTTTTCAACTTCAAGAATCTTCGTCACGCCTTCAGCCAGCATGTCTTTGAATCGGAATACACCTGCATGCGCTTGCATTGTGCGCTGCATCGCCAAGCGAGCTTCGTTTACATTCGTACCCGTTGTTTGATTGTCCAAACGAGCAACACGGGCCACTGAACGCTCAACGTCTTTCATTGAAATTTCCGGGAACGACTCATGATGCGATTTGATGTAATCGATCATTGAATTGCCTGAAGACTTACCGAACACCAGCAAATCGAGCAATGAGTTAGTGCCCAAACGATTTGCACCATGCACCGAAGCACATGCGCACTCACCCGCAGCATAGAACCCTTTCACGGTTTCATTACCAACCACAACTTCACCTTTATAATTGGTCGGAATACCGCCCATTTGATAGTGGCAAGTTGGCACCACTGGAATCGGTGCTTTAATTGGATCAACACCGGCAAACTTGATCGAAATTTCACGGATACCCGGCAATTTCGACATGATGACTTCTGGATCTAAATGCGTAATATCAAGCAAAACGTGATCTTTATTCGGGCCGCAACCACGGCCTTCGTTAATTTCAGTCACCATCGCACGTGAAACAACGTCACGTGAAGCCAAATCTTTGGCATTTGGCGCGTAGCGCTCCATAAAGCGTTCGCCATCAGAGTTGCGCAAAATGCCGCCTTCGCCGCGAACACCTTCGGTAATCAATACACCCGCACCAGCTACACCAGTCGGATGGAATTGCCAGAATTCCATATCTTCCAGCGGCACGCCTGCACGCGCAGCCATACCCAAACCATCGCCAGTATTAATAAAGGCATTGGTCGAAGAAGAGTAAATACGGCCTGCACCGCCCGTGGCAAACAAGGTTGCTTTAGCTTGGAAGATCACGATTTCAGATGTTTCCATCTCCATCGCCACAACACCTTGAACTTCGCCATTTTCATCGCGGATTAAATCAAGCGCCATCCATTCAACGAAGAATTGAGTATTTGCGCGAACATTACGTTGGTACAACGCATGCAACATTGCGTGACCAGTACGGTCAGCAGCGGCACAGGCGCGACGAACTGGCTTTTCGCCAAAGTTGCTCATGTGGCCGCCGAATGGGCGCTGATAAATCGTACCATCGCTATTACGGTCAAACGGCATACCAAAGTGTTCAAGCTCAATCACAACTTTTGGTGCTTCACGGCACATAAATTCAATGGCGTCTTGGTCACCCAGCCAGTCCGAACCTTTTACAGTGTCGTACATATGCCAAGTCCAATGATCCGGCTCTGAATTACCTAACGAAGCAGAAACACCACCTTGCGCCGCAACGGTATGTGAGCGAGTTGGAAATACTTTTGACAACACGGCGGTTTTTACACCTGCCTCAGACAATTGCAATGCAGCACGCAAACCTGCGCCACCCGCACCGACAATCACAGCATCAAATTTTCTAACTGGGATTGGACGTTTAGATTGTTCTTGACTCATAAAACACCCCATACAACTTTAACCATGTAAATCAAGCTGCCAATCAGCCAAAGAAGTGTCAGCACGTGCAAAGTTAGCTTTACGCCGATATGCTGAACGTAATCCATCCAAATATCACGAACGCCAACCCATGCATGCCAAAGCAAAGCAATGATCGTAATCGTCGTTACAATCTTCACCCAAGTACAGGCGAACAATTCTTGCCACGCTTCAAACGAAGCACCATTAGCAAATAAAATGAATGCCACGACACCCAAGGTGTACGCCAGCATAATTACAGCAGTAACGCGCTGCACCAACCAATCGCGCAAACCATAGTGCGCACCAACAACGTGACGATTTACCATGTGATTGCTCCAATAATAACGGTCAGTGTAATACTCACGACCATAACGAGTTTTGACGTCATACGAGCTGTTTTCAGATCCACACCCTTATGAATATCCATCATTAGGAAGCGGATCCCCGCACAGGCGTGATGCAAATAGGCCCACAGCACGCCAAGCAAAAACAATTTAACCACCGGATGAGCGATACACTCTTTGAATGCAGCAAAGCGCTCTGCACTTGATAAAGATCCTTCTAAGGCGTAAAGCATAAAAGGTATTGATAAAGCCAACAGTGCACCACTAATACGGTGCAAACCTGAAACAATAGCGGGCAACGGAAACTTGATGACCATTAAGTTCAGATGCTTTGGGCGTGCTTTTTGCATGCGCTCATTTCCTCTCTGAGTTACCAAAATAAAATCCAGATGGATTTCGGTTTGTTTGATTAATGCCAAATGCCATCAATCGGTTTTTAAATATTATTCTTATGCATACTGTGCTGGCTCAAATGCCATCGTATCTGTTTTAAGCCAAGCCACACTCCAAACCTGCGGCTTACCTTCAAAATCTCGCGCCAAGCGCACGAGTTGCAATAATGGTTCATTCACGTCAACCAAGAGCAACCTAGCTTCGCTTTGGCTGGCTGCGACTGCGCGGTACCTCACTTCACCATCACGCAAACGCACACCAAAATCTCGCCAACATAACTCCCGAAGATTGCCCTTCAACTCACGAATTCGGCGTATATCCAAATTCGGAAAGCCCGCCTCCGGCAGTAGCATCTCTTCAAGACCGACCACATTACCCGCAATTCGCAGCAGCCGACGCACTTGCCAGAGTGTCGCACCACGTCGCAAACCCAAAATATCTGCCAATTGCTCGCCGGCATGAATACGTACACACCCGAGCAATTCAATGCGTGGCACTAAACCATCAACACCCGTTAGAGATTGAAAATGCCCGCGCGCGAGAAAATCATTCATTCCTGCGACAAACGTCCCAACACCCTGCCGACGATACAAAATACCTTCGTTAACCAATGAATCTAGCGCCTTACGCACTGTACCTTGGCTTACACCAAAGCGAATACCAAGCTCAATCTCACTCGGCAAACTCTCTTCGTCGTGCCATTCACCCGCCTCAACCGCAGACATCACTTCGCGGATTACTTGCTTATAAAGAGGCTGTGCCGCTAGCTTTTTCATTTAACCTTGTCTTTTTAACATGTTGTCGACGCGCAGTCTACTACAGTCTTATATAAGACAAAAGATATAATTCTAATTTTATGATTTTAACGCACAGACTACGCACCTATGCCTCATCGTGATAAAATCAACTTGTTCAGCATCAAATACCGTGCTTTGCGACCAAATCGCACAGCAAAAAAGATTATTTGCTTGATGGCGATCAATCGCCACTAACTTGGAGTGTGCTCGATGAAACAACCTATTCGCGTTGCCGTTACTGGCGCTGCCGGTCAAATTGGCTACAGCCTTTTATTCCGTATCGCCTCAGGCGCAATGCTTGGTGCAGACCAGCCTGTTATTCTGCAATTACTAGACATTACCCCGTCTTTGCCAGCACTGAACGGTGTTGTAATGGAATTGGATGACTGCGCATTTCCACTCTTGCAAGGCATCATCCAAAGCGATGATCCAAAAGTAGCATTTAAAGATGCCGATATCGCCCTATTAGTTGGCGCACGTCCACGTGGCCCAGGCATGGAACGCAAAGACTTGCTCGAAGCCAACGGCGCTATCTTTACCGCACAAGGCCGCGCATTGAATGAAGTAGCAAGCCGCGACGTTAAAGTTTTGGTTGTCGGCAACCCCGCTAACACGAATGCCTATATCGCAATGAAAAATGCGCCGGATCTTAATCCAGCCAACTTCACTGCAATGATGCGTTTGGATCACAACCGTGCGATGACGCAAGTAGCTCAAAAAACTGGTTCAACGATCAACGACGTGAAGAAAATGATCATCTGGGGCAATCACTCTGCAACCCAATATCCAGATGTATTCCACGCAGAAGTGAAAGGCGCGAATGCTGCCACTTTGATCAACGATCAAAAATGGCTTGAAGGCGAATTCATCCCTACCGTTCAACAACGTGGCGCTGCAATTATTAAAGCGCGCGGATTGTCGTCAGCAGCCTCTGCTGCCAACGCTGCGATCGACCACATCCGCAATTGGGTACTAGGCACGCCAGAAGGTGACTGGGTAACGATGGGTGTTCCTGCCAATGGCGAATACGGCTACAGCGATTTGATCTACGGTTTCCCAGTAACTTGTAAAGATGGCAAATACAGCATCGTTAATGGTTTGGAAATCAGCGAATTTAGCCGCGCACGTATGGATGCAACTGCAAAAGAATTGTCTGAAGAGCGTGATGCAGTAAAACACTTGCTGGCTTAATCAAAGCACGGCAACAAAAAACCCACTGCGTCGCAGTGGGTTTTTTTATATTTGATTCGAAGTCGGCTTTAACAACAAACTCAGTTACGTGCGAATTTAGCCGCCAACTGATTGAGTTTTTCTTGCTTTTGCTCTTCAACAATCCGAGCAGCTTCTGCCGCTTCTTTCTCTTTGCGTTGCTGAGCAGCTTTTTTAAAGTACTCATGCAGACTATTTGCTGCAAATACACGCTGCTCCTCTGTAACCTCATCAGCCTGGCTACCATCCAAATTGAAACGAACTTTCGCAACCTGCATCGCCTTCAGATAGCGCAGAGAGCGCGTATGCATGGCGAGCGCCTGACGCAACACACGATGACTCAACTCTGGCCGAGCGGCAAACAACTGCTTGTCAATCCCAATTGCCATCGGCAAGCAATCCCGGAACACGGGTACATTTTTTTGTAGCTCTCTTAACAAGGCCGGGGCACTAATCGGTGAAGCAGGCTGCAAATCAGCGGTAGTCATCAAACATCCTTAATACGATATAAATACTGTGCGTGGATTTTATCAGACCCACGCCCATCCTTGCTGATATAAGTTCAACAATCCTTGATTTTACCGACAATTCAAGCAATTCCAAGTAAAACACTGAGATTTATTCGCCTTTAAGCCTCTTTCTTCAACCCAGCACTGCAAATGCACCAATTCAACATGCAAAGTCTTAAGCGCTTTTTCATGTTGCTTGTTATTGAGCACAAGCACCTCATCCTTAACTGTATCTTTATTCTTTTTAGACATCTTAATCACTCCTTCTGAGAGCAATAGATGTAGCAAATCAAAAATCAGCTTACAGAGCGAAAACAAAGCCTACACAGATATCAAACAAGTCCGCTAAACGCTAGCGACCAGCAACTGCTTGGTGTAATCGTGCTGTGGAGCACCAAAAACCTGATCGAGCTGCCCACTCTCCATTACTCGGCCACGCCGCAATACCATCACTTGGTGCGCTAAAGCTCGAACAACAGCCAAATCATGACTAATCAAGATATAGGAAAGTCCAAACTTCAATTGTAATTGCGCCAACAACTGCAGCACCTGCTGCTGCACCGTTGCATCAAGCGCAGACGTTGGCTCATCTAAAACAATCACTTTAGGTTGCATAATTAACACCCTTGCGATGGCAATACGCTGCCTTTGCCCGCCAGAAAACTCATGCGGGTATCGTTCTAATATTTCATCACTCAAACCCACCTCTTGCAAAGCCAAAATCACACGAGCTCGTCGCTCAGCAACTGGAACATCAGATTGGTGGACTAAAAGCCCTTCACCCACAATATCGAATATAGTTTGCCTTGGCGACAAAGCCGCAAAGGGATCTTGAAACACGATTTGAATCGACTGCCTCGCCTGACGTAGAGCACGACCTTTAAGTTCCTCAAGAGTTTGAAGTGTAGAATTTTTTCCCACCAACAAGACTCTGCCTTCGCTTCGCCCCTCAGCAAGTAAACGCAACAAAGCCAGCGCCAGTGTCGTTTTCCCACTGCCAGACTCCCCCACAACAGCCAAGGTCTCTCCTATTTTCAAACTAAAATCAAGTGGTTCAAGCACAGTTTCTAAACCTGAACGAAACCAGCTCTTGGCCTTAGGATAAGCATGCGCCAACTGCTCGACCTGCAGAGTAATTTCAGCCGATTGCGCTAAAGGAGCCGCAATCCGCTGCGGACGCGCGGCCAACAAAGCCTTTGTATATGGATGCTTTGGAGAAGCAAATAATGTTTCAACTGGCGCAAGCTCAACGACCTCACCCTTTTGCATTACCGCCACATTATCAGCAAAGCGCCGCACCAAATTTAGATCATGGGTAATAAACAACAGCGCCATGCGATACTTGACCTGTAGCTGCGTCAATAAATCTAAAATTTGCGCCTGAACGGTAACATCGAGAGCGGTAGTGGGCTCATCGGCAATTAAAATCTCAGGCTCCCCAGCCAAAGCCATCGCAATCATCACCCGCTGACGTTGCCCACCTGACAATTGATGTGGAAAAGCCGATAGTTTATCTGCCGCATCTGATATACCCGTACTCAGTAATAGCTCGCACGCCTTATTTTTTGAAGCCCGAGGGCTATACCCCATATGCAGCTCAAGCACCTCCACAATTTGCTGGCCCACTGTCTGCAGAGGATTAAGCGCTGTCATTGGCTCTTGAAAAATCATCGCAATTTTTCGCCCGCGTATTGCCCTTAAGTCAGCCAAAGGGAGTTGCAGCAAGTCGTGACCGCGCAAAAGGACCTCACCAGACAGTCGAACATCGGCGTCAAGCTGCAAAATACTCCGCGCCAACACGCTTTTACCTGAGCCGGACTCACCAACTAAGGCCAGCTTTTCACCTACCCGCAAGCTGAGTGACACATCACGCACTACGGCACATTCTTGGCCAGAAAAACAAACAGATAGGTTTTTAATCGCTAACAATGTGGCGTCTTTGCTTACAGTTAAAGGGGTCGAAACATGACTCATACTGCAGTTCTCGATATATAAAATTGATTTCTACCTGCCGACTTTGCCTCGTACATTGCCGCATCCGCTTCGCCGAGCCATATTTCTGGTGTAGTCACATTAGAGTGCCACGGCATAACGCCAACACTTCCCCCCAAGGGCATCACTTGGCCATCAAACAAAAAAGGTTCAGTTAATTTCTGCAATATTTTCTGCGCCACCAGTTGCGCCTGACTGATTCCAAGCAAGCCTTGTACCACAATCACAAACTCATCCCCACCCAAACGGCATACAATATCACCGCGCCGCACCACAGATCGAAACCGTTTTCCGCACTCAATCAGCACAGCATCACCCGCAGCATGACCAAACTGATCATTAACCGTTTTGAAAAAATCCAAATCAATTAGGTACAAAACAGACACGCTGGCGCGGTCTGTCTCAGCCAAAATGCGCTGCAATTTGTTTATCAAACTTAATCGATTTGCCAAGCCAGTCAAACCGTCCGACAAGGCCAAGCGACGCATTTTTTCTGCACGCAGCACTAATTTTTCCGAATCTTTGCGAACATGCTGCCTGATCGCACCAAGACGAGTTTGGTGATTGGAAAGCCGTTGAGCAACCAAGCTAAGCACCGCCATAGCGATCAACAAAACCAAAATCGCAGCCACTTGATCCAGTGTTTTTCCATTAGCCATCAAAATAGAAACCATGGCCAGCGACGCACAAAACCATAAGGCAAACGCAAACTCACGTGGTTTGAGTGACAAAACCAGAAAAATCATCATTTGCAACACAAAAGGGATCACCACACTCTGCGGCGAAAAACTCGCCCAAGTCAACCACGCAAATAAGGCTAGAGGTACGAGGGCTACGTTGAGCACAACCATCAACCAAATAAATAATGGCCGAACCCACATCAACTGCCATGCACAAAGGGCAAAACTCAATGCAAACAGCATGGGCATTGACCACCAGATCACACCCACCCCCGCAAAATGCAAAATCATAGGCATTAGCAAAGCCAGTGCCGATTGCAAAAAAGCGAGCGATTGCAATAGAATGCGCCGCTCCTCCAGCGCCCTCGTTTGCATGCGCTCACCGAGTCGATTCGATGTAGAAAAAACAGTAGGAAACGCAGTCTCTAATGGAGCACTCGGCTTCGAACTAGAACTATTTCTTTTAAATTCCCAAAAACGCCAAGTCATTAGCGCCCTTTGTATGATTGAGTGAACCTTTAAATCATAAACGAATCTGCGGCTTACGAATAAAACAATGCAAACAAACAAATTGATTTCAAAGAAAACGGCGTAAAATATTGCAATGAATACAACCCCCTACTTCGCGCTCACTCCAGATTTGATTTTAGACGCGCTTGAATCACTCGATCTTCGCTGCTCAGGCCACTTGCTTGCACTTAATAGCTACGAAAATCGAGTCTATCAAATTGGCATTGACGACGACGCCCCACTAATTACTAAGTTTTATCGTCCAGAACGCTGGTCGGATGCCGCAATTTTAGAAGAACACGCATTTACACTAGATCTAGCCAACCGAGAAATCCCCGTGGTCGCCCCACTGGCAATCAATGGAAAAACGCTGCACGAACACTCAGGATTTCGATTTACCATCTTCCCACGGCGCGGTGGGCGTGCACCGGAACTCGACCAAGCACAAACTCGTGAGTGGATTGGGCGTTTTTTAGGCCGAATTCATGCTGTGGGTCAACTCAGTGAATTCCAACATCGCACCCACTTAAACCCACATACTTTTGGTCAAGATTCACTCGATTTTTTACTAAATAACAATATCATTCCGCTGGATATTGCATCCAACTACCAGCAAGTTGCTGAGCAAGCTCTAGAGGGTATTGCCGGATGCTATAAACGAGCTGGCGCATTCAAGCCAATACGTCTACATGGTGACTGTCACCCTAGTAATATTCTATGGACTGATGCTGGCCCACACTTTGTTGACTTTGACGACGCACGAACTGGCCCTGCGATCCAAGACTTGTGGATGTTGCTTTCAGGCGATAGAAATGAGCAACAAAATCAATTGGCCGACATTTTGGCTGGCTACGAAGACTTTTGTGAATTTGATCGCCGTGAATTGCACTTAATTGAAGCACTACGCACCTTGCGACTGATGCATTACAGCGCATGGTTGGCACGGCGCTGGTCTGACCCAGCTTTTCCGGCCGCTTTTCCATGGTTTAACACGTCCACCTATTGGCAAGATCGTATTGCCGAGCTGCGTGAACAAGTTGAAATAATGCACGAACCGCCACTATGGAGCAACGAATCAACTGGCCATATTCGGATCGACGATGAAATCGATCCGCCGTATTGGGATATGTAAATAACTGTTTAGGCTTTAAAATTAAAAAGCAATCGTTTTTGCTACTCGCTGTGAACTCAAGCACCATGATGCTTACATATTTAATCTAAGCAAGATAAACTGATAGCTCTGACAAGAATTATTGTAAGATTTGACTTGAGCTTTAAACAAACTGGAAACTGCTTCAAAATGAAATTTGCAACTTGGAACGTCAACTCACTCAAAGTACGCCTACCCCAAGTACTTGACTGGCTTGCAGAACACAGCGACATCACCGCACTCTGTTTGCAAGAAACAAAAATGGACGATCCGGTCTTCCCTCAAGCCGAAATTGAAGCGGCAGGTTTTCATGTCGTTTTTGCTGGTCAAAAAACCTACAACGGCGTCGCAATTATTTCTCGCGCCCCGATTGAAGACGTCATTATTAATATCCCAGGCTTTGATGACCCACAAAAACGGGCGATTGCAGCAACGATCAATGGTGTGCGACTCGTTGACGTTTACATCCCCAACGGGCAGTCTTTGGACTCTGAAAAATTCCCATACAAAATGGCTTGGCTCGCAGCGCTAAAAGACTTTGTAGCAAGTGAATTAAAACAACACCCAAAACTAGCTCTATTGGGTGACTATAATATTGCACCTGAAGATCGCGATGTGCATGACATCAAAAAATGGATTGATGGGATTTTAGTTTCACCTACTGAGCGCGGCTTCTTCAATGAATTCATTGAACTCGGCCTGGTCGATAGCTTCCGATTATTTGAACAAGCCGAAAAATCATTCAGCTGGTGGGATTACCGCGGCTTTTCATTCAAGAAAAACGCAGGACTAAGAATTGACCACATTTTACTATCCGCTGAACTCGCTCAGTTATGTACCGCCTGTGAAATTGACGTTGAGCCTAGAAAGAACGAGCGACCGTCTGATCACACCCCAGTTATTGCAACCTTTGTCGAAAACTGAAAGGCACTCAAATGGATAAAGCCAAGTTACTTTCAGGCAGCAGCTTATTTTGCCAACTCACACCTATCGAACTAGAAACGCTAGCCAAAAATGCACATATTCGACATTTTGTAGCCAAGCAAATCATTATCGAACAAGGCAGTCGTGGCGATGAGATGTATGCGGTTGTGCATGGCCGGCTCAAAGTCACACGTAGCAATAATGATGGGCGCGAAATCAATTTGGCGATTTTAGAAGGCGGTGAGATTTTTGGTGAACTCGCCATGCTCGATGGCGCGCCGCGCAATGCCAGTGTTGAAGCATTGGAAGACGGTGAATTACTGGTACTACAACGCAGCGCCGTCGATCAATATCTTGCACACCACCCACATGTGATGCGCTCATTGATTACTAGCCTGTGTGAACGTTTACGCAGTGCCAATGATCTTGTGCAAGACACACTCTTTTTGCCCTTACCACAACGGCTGGCTAAGGTTTTACGTCAACTCGCGCGTAATCATGGCGATTCAAATGAAGATGGCGTGAGAATCGACCTTAAAATGACCCAGCAAGACCTGGCCAATTTCGTGGGCGCATCCAGAGAAAGCGTCAACAAACAACTCAGTCAATGGGAAGACAACGGCTACTTAAAAATGAAAAGCGGCTACATTCAGATTATTCAAATATCACAATTGCCTGGCTAAAAAAACCCCGCTCTCAAAGCGAGATTTTTTAATTTAACGCTGCGCCACTTTTTGCCCCGAATTTGGACTCCAGTCATACCAATTTTTCCAAGCACCATGAACTAAATTTGGATATTCAGCCTTCCCCAAGCTGCCGTTATAGCGACCTAAGGCGCGGAAATAATCACCATTTTCGATGTCTAAATAGTGACGTAAAATCGTGCAGCCGTACCGTAAACCAGTATTGATATCAAATAGATTGTGTTCTGGGCTGCCAATACTACGCTGCCAAAACGGCATCACTTGCATCAAGCCGCGCGCGCCCACAACACTCACCGCATAGCGATTAAAACCACTTTCAACATGAATTAAACCCATCACCAACTGCGGATCTAAGCCGGCGCGTGTGGATTCATAATGAATCGCAGTCAGTAATTTTCGGCGAACAAACTCATCCGGAATTCGTTTCTTTAAACGCTCTGACATTTCCGCCAACCAAGCTTCAGCTTGAGCAGGACTATCAAAAATCAGACGTGGCTCAGCACGATCGCTGATTGAGCGTTGCAAGGTGGTTTGCACTGAATGAGAAAGCAACTCCTCCCTTTGCGCACCAGCAAAAGCAGCATTAAGCAGCAAAGAGACCCACAGGACATTTATAAACTTCACGACCAACCCACCTCACAACACTAAGTAGGTATATAGCTGTAGTCAATAATTAATATCGGCTACAGCCACATACATTAGATAGCGACTTTATCTTGAATAAACCCAAGCGCATCAGCTAATGCAATTTTTTGCATTTCACCGGCACGGCGAGCCACATATTCAATCATGCCATCGGCCAAGGCTTTATCACCAATTGTCACGCGATGCGGAATACCAATTAGCTCCATATCGGCAAACATCGAGCCCGGGCGCTCATTACGATCATCGAGCAAGACATCAACGCCCGCAGCCATCAGTTGATTATATAAATCATCCGCAGCCACTTTCACCGCTTCCGACTTGTGGTAACCCACCGCCACCACCGCAACGCTAAATGGCGCCATCGCGGCGGGCCAAATAATGCCGCGATCATCATGGTTTTGCTCAATGGCCGCACCAACAATGCGCGAAACACCGATGCCGTAGCAACCCATTTCCATTGCTTGCTGAGTATTTTGCTCAGTCACAAACACGCAATTCATAGCTTCCGAATATTTAGTGCGCAATTGGAAAATATGCCCAACTTCAATCCCACGGCACAGTTCAAGCACACCGCCTTTACCATCTGGGCACGCATCGCCACTCACCACATTCCGAATATCGGCAACGATACTTGGCTCAGGTAAATCGCGACCAAAATTCACGCCAGACAAATGAAATTTTGGTTTGTTAGCGCCGCAAATAAAGTCGCTCATCGCTGCCACAGTTAAGTCACTGATGACACGAATACTAGCGGCAATGCCGACTGGGCCAATAAAGCCAGGAGGGCATGAAAGATGACTGCGAATTTCTTCATCCGTTGCAAAGCGGAAATCGGCCATGCCTTCTAGCTTGCCAATTTTCACTTCATTCAAACTGTGATCACCGCGCAGTAATGCCACGACAAATTCACCCGCAACCGTCACCAAGGCGATCATTTTGACGGTACGCTCAATACCAACACCAACTAAAGCAGCAACGTCGGCGCATGCAGTTTGTTTTGGAGTATCGATGTCTTTCATTGCTTCTGTAGCTGCGGCGCGAGACACCGCAGGAGCATATGCTTCGGCCAATTCGACGTTAGCTGCATAATCAGACGTTGGGCAGTACGCAAGCAAGTCTTCACCCGCATCCGCCAACACATGAAACTCATGTGAGCCAGAGCCACCGATTGCACCCGTATCAGCCGCAACCGCACGGAATTGCAGACCTAAACGAGTGAACACTTTAGAGTAGGCGCCATACATCACATCATAGGTTTGTTGTAGCGACTCGAAGCTCGCATGGAATGAGTATGCATCTTTCATCATAAATTCACGTGCGCGCATCACGCCGAAACGCGGGCGGATTTCATCACGGAATTTGGTTTGTACTTGATAGAAGTTTGCTGGTAGTTGTTTATACGAACGCAACTCGCTGCGTGCGATATCGGTAATCACTTCTTCATGCGTTGGGCCAAAACAGAACAAACGCTCGTGACGGTCAGTAATCTTGAGCATTTGTGGGCCAAACACATCCCAGCGACCAGTTTCTTGCCACAACTCGGCAGGCTGCACAGCAGGCATGAGCAACTCTTGTGCGCCAGCGGCATTCATTTCAGCGCGAACGACGCCCTCTACTTTGCGCAAGACTCGCAAGCCTAAAGGCATCCACGTATACAAACCTGAACCCAAACGCTTGATCAAACCAGCGCGCAACATCAGTTTGTGTGACAACAATTCAGCCTCGGCAGGGGCTTCTTTTTTAGTGGAGATAAAGAGTTGCGAAGTACGCATGAGCAGGTAATTCCAAATTAATTTTAAGCAGTGAAATATTGTACGCGAAGGCCGCCGATGTAGCAGCATCGCGCGTCATAGTCAGTATTACTCGGCACTCGCCTCGGCACGCTCAGCTTCAAGCTTAGCAACTTCAGCGGCTTTCATTTCTGCGCGTTTAATGGCGATTTTTGGACGTAACATATTCATCATCACGGTGTCGCGCGCCCACATCAAAAACAGAAGCCAAGCCACTAAGATACCCGCGTAAAGAATATTTTCAGCACGGATATGCGGTGCGTAATGGTCAATAATCGGATTAATTCCATACTGAACACTGCCTAAAACAATCAGCAGCAGAAAGACCGTTGACATCGCGCGCTCTTTGATAAAAGTACCACGCAATAATATGCGCTGATCCCAACGCGTCAATCCTTGCAACTCAGGCACATCATCAGGGCGAAAATAAAAACTCATCGTACTTCCTATTCTAATTAAGTCAAAAAAGCTGCGGGCAATTATACAAGCCGAATCCGTATTGCAGCTGAATAAATTTGCTGACACCGCTTAGGGGCTGTGGTATCAATTACGCACAATAATGAGGAGACCGAATATGAAAAAATTAATTCCTTTGGCGCTAGCGGCCCTTTGCTTACAACCACTTGCGCAAGCAATAACACCCGCCTCAGCCGTCACCCCAGAACTAAAGCGCATTGCAGCACCTGAGCTCAGCACCGCCATCATGCGTGAAGTAGTCATTCCAAATCTAGCCACACTCAAACAAGAAGCCGAGCGGTTAAAGTCGAGCAGTGCACAATTGTGCAAAGAGCCAAATGAGCAGCAACTATCCGCAGTACAAAAAGCTTACCTTGGCACCTTAGTGGCATGGCGAAAAATTGAAATCGCGCCTATCGGCCCCACTAATAACGTAAATAATGGTCGCGTTTTTGAAGCGCCAGCAGCACCGCTTAGCACACTGACCGAACAAGCTAAAACCACGCCCGATCGCACAATGGTGGACGGCGAAGCTTTTCACTACGGAATTCAATTATCTGACGGCACCATCGGCTTACCAGCCGTTGGCGCTTTTTTGTTTAATGGTAGCCCTACAGAAACACTTGCCTTACTACAGAAAGATAAAAACTGCGCCTACTTGCAATGGCAAACCCAAGTGATCATGCAACAAGTGATCACCCAACAATATGAATGGTTCGGCCTAAGCCGTGGCATAGAATATGATGTTTCGTACCCTGGTCAATTTGTTGTTGAGTATCTAAACCAAATTATTTTAGGTGTAAGTAGTTTTCGCAGCGCCAAACTCAGCGGCGACAGTAAAAACTGGCAAGATGCCAAATCACAATCGACCGCAGCGGGCATTCAAGCCAACATACAAGGATTAACGCTCTTGCTAGAGGGTTCCAACGGCGGCATTGGCCTGGATGATTACTTGATTTCTAGAGACCAAGCTGCGCTTTGGAAAAAAGTAGCACACCAATTGGCACAACTGCAATCTGCAGTCACTGTGTTTGAAACCACCACATCAGCAAAAAATGCAGCAAGAATAGGCGCTGCAGCCGATCAACTCGCGGCCACCCTCAAAACAGAAGTGGCGCCCGCGCTCAATATCCGCATTGGCAAAAAATAAACAGCAAAAAAAACAAGACCTGCATCGTGCAGGTCTTGTTTCTACCTGATAAAAACGTACCGAAGATCAAACCTCATTATCAAAGCGATTTTCGCCCGTACTCTCTTGCGCCATCCAAATAATCAAGATGATCCAGCCAATCAAAGGCACAATCCAAATCAACTGCCACCAACCACTCCGATTGGTATCGTGCAAGCGACGTGCACCAACGGCCAAATAAGGTAACAAGGTTGCAACCGAGAAAATGGCAGACGCTGTTTCGCTGGCCATCGACAAAGCTAAGCTCGCCAAAGTCGTAAAGAGTACAAACCACCAAAATTCAGAACGAATTGCACGACCCTTAAAATCAGCATATTTACTAAAACAAATTTTGATTGATTCTTCAAATTTCATTATTTTCCCCTGTGCGACTGAACCATCATCAGACCACCAAGCTCAGCACAAGGCAAGCATAAGTAAGCTACTCAGCCAGCGGTGGCGCCAAGACGGTACGGTTGCCACTATTTTCCATAGCACTCACCAAACCAGCCGCTTCCATTTGCTCGATCAAGCGCGCGGCGCGATTGTAGCCAATCCGCATTTGCCGCTGCACGCCCGAAATCGACGCACGACGACTTTTTAACACCAAAGCTACAGCTTCGTCATACAGCGGATCAGCCTCTTCACCATCATTTACGCCACTCGACCAGCCACTACTTGCGCCATCCTCGCCAGCCACTGGGTGTAAGACGCCTTCAACATAGTTCGGCTCACCCAATTGTTTTAGGTATTCCACGACGCAATGCACTTCAGCATCGTCGACAAACGCACCATGAATCCGTGTCGGATATCCCGTTCCCGGTGGCAAAAACAACATATCGCCCTGCCCCAGCAAGGCCTCTGCACCCATTTGATCCAGAATGGTACGACTGTCGATTTTGCTCGATACCTGGAAGGCCAACCGTGTTGGGATATTGGCTTTAATCAAACCCGTAATTACGTCCACTGATGGGCGCTGCGTCGCCAAAATCAAATGAATCCCTGCTGCACGCGCTTTTTGCGCCAATCGAGCGATGAGCTCTTCAATCTTTTTGCCCGCCACCATCATCAAATCAGCAAACTCATCCACCACCACCACAATCAGCGGCAAATGCTCGAGCAGCTCTGGATCTTCTGGCGTGAGCGTAAATGGATTGGTCAATTTGCGACCTTTGGCAGCAGCATCCGCGACTTTTTGATTAAAGCCAGCTAAATTTCTCACGCCAAGTGCACTGAGCAAACGATAGCGTTTTTCCATTTCACCAACACACCAATTGAGCGCATTGGCGGCCAGTTTCATATCGGTCACAACGGGCGCCAACAAATGCGGAATGCCTTCGTAAATCGACAATTCCAACATTTTTGGGTCAATCATAATAAAGCGCACTTCATCGGGCGTGGCTTTAAATAAGATCGACAAAATCATCGCATTTACACCGACCGACTTGCCCGACCCCGTAGTCCCTGCCACCAACATATGCGGTGTTTTCGCCAAGTCCGTCGCCACTGGTAAACCAGTGATATCTTTACCCAGCGCGATCGTAATCGGTGAAGTTTGTTGGTGGTACTCTGGCGCAGACAAAATCTCAGATAGACGAATCATATTGCGCGTTGGATTCGGCAACTCCAAACCCATGCAGGTTTTGCCCGGAATGGTTTCAACCACCCGCACCGCCGCGACCCCCAAAGAGCGCGCCAAGTCTTTGGCTAAATTCACTACTTGCGCACCACGAACACCCATTGCAGGCTCAACTTCAAACCGTGTAATCACTGGCCCTGCGTAGGCATCGAGCACGCTAACCTTGACCTTGAACTCGGTGAGTTTTTCTTCAATCAAGATACTGCGCTCAAGCAAATCTTCTTGAGTCACTGTTTGCTTGCTTTGCAAAGGAGGACGTAATAAATCCAGCGGCAAACACAATCCATTTTCACATTCACCCCAAGCTGAATTGGGCTTAATCGTGACCGTTGCAGCACTTAATTCATCCGGCCGTAAAAACGTACTTGGCCGGGCTGGACTAACTAAAATAGACGCTACAGGCTCAGGAACTGGATAAAACTCTTCAGACGCGGATTGGGCTGACTGCGCCACACTGGCGGAGACTGGAGGTTCATCGCTTTGCACCCGCGGTACTAGCAACGCCTCGCTACTTATTTGAAGGATTGGAGTAAACGATTCGGCAACATCATCAACGGGTATATCACTACCATGATCAATTGAATTAGCCTGCAGCGCAATACCCTGATCAATAGATGGTCGCCGAATCATCATCACCGGCGGCGCCAATGGCGGTTTAACGCCAATAGAGCTAACTTTAGTTGTGGTTGGCACAGAAACCACCGCCTTTGGCATCACCTTTGCTTCTGGTAGCGCGGTTCTTTTAGGGTATTGAATCGGCGCGGGTTTGGCGTGAATCTCCTGCAATCGACTGCGAATTTCCGAAGCATCAATGATGGGCAATGCGACAGGAGACACTTTGCTGGGCATCTTTGCCCCCTCGGCAGCCAACTTTCTTTGGCTTAGTGCGAGATTGGCTTGGATCTGCTGCAAATCAATCGTCGGTAATTCACGCCGCCTAGGCATCGGCGAATATTCCGCGCTAGATGGGCCAGCCACGCCAGCTGCCGGCACAGCAACAGACGGTTTGTCTGACGCACGCTCAGGGCCCACCTCATTGGGCTTCACTGCCAAGCTAGAGTCTGAATCACTAAGCGCTGATAATGGTTTTTTATGAGCAGGCACAACATCCAAAGGAGGCAATGCCTTTTCTTCACTAATAGAGCGCTTAAAAACAGGCTGAGTCATCACGCGAGAATTGGCTTCAACTTTTTCTACTGTAGGCCCAGCCTCTTTTGGCGGCTTGCCAGCAGGGCTTGCCAGCAGTGGATCCAACTCTGGCTCAAGCCGCTCGCGTTCATACTCAACGGAACTTGCTTCACGCGAGCTGATTTCTTTGATTTTATCGACTGCATGCCGCAAGCCAGCCAAACCTTTATTGGCGACATTCACTACAGGCGACAGTGGCAACTCAAACAGGCGATCAATCGCAGGTGTTTTATCACCATCCTGAGTACGCAGGCTTGCCGACTCGGCTACGTGCCGACCTGCATCATCCGGCACGTCACCATCTAGTTTTTTATTTAAGGTTTCAAAGAGACTTTTAATTTTTTTCATTTGGACACAGCAGCAGATCGATCAAGTACGACAAAATATTTGCGGACGGCTTCTTGCACTTCAAAGCTGCCACGAAACCCAGCAGGAATGACCGCGGCCTCTCCAGCCCTGACGACCACACCAAGCCCAGATTCATCCCAAAGACAAACCTGCCCTTCGATCACACAAAAGAATTCTTCTTTATCTTTTGCAAATTGAATGCGCCACGAACCAACCTCGCAAGCCCAAATGCCACACGACAATTGTTGATCTTGGCTTTCATAATGCATCCAAGTCGTACGCTTGGGCTGACCACTCACCAAGCGATCAGGACGAGGAAAATCAATAGATGGGACAACGTCTTGCTGAAAATGCGTAATCGCGGACACAAAAAACTCCAACTTTATTCCAAATCGCTCGACCAACCATCAGGCCGCATCAAGGCGTTATCAAAGCGTGAATGCATACCTTGGAATACGAGCGGGATTTTGCCCGTTGGGCCATTCCGGTGCTTACCCAAAATACATTCGGCGATACCTTTAAATTGGCTATCGGGGTTGTAGTACTCGTCACGATATAAAAACATAATCAAATCCGCATCCTGCTCAATCGCACCAGACTCACGCAAGTCGGACATCATCGGACGTTTATCGGTACGCTGTTCCACCGAACGGCTCAACTGTGACAGCGCAATAATAGGGCATTTCAATTCACGCGCTAAGCCTTTCAGTGAACGTGAAATTTCACCCAGTTCCGTCGCTCGGTTCTGATCTTTTGCACCGGATCGCCCCGCCATCAGTTGCAAGTAGTCAATCACGATCAAGCCCAACTGTCCGCCGCACTGACGAGCCAATCGACGTGACTTAGTGCGAATATCTAGTGCGGTCAATGCGCCAGTTTCTTCAATAAAAATGGGCGCCTCTGATAATTTGCCAACGGCATGCGTCAATCTCAGCCAATCATCATCTTCAAAGCGACCAGTCTTGAGCTTGTGCATATCAATCTTACCGACCGAACCCACCATACGCATACCGAGCTGCGCTGCCCCCATCTCCATCGAGAAAATCGCCACCGGCAATTTGCTGTCAATCGCGACGTTCTCTGCAATATTGATCGAAAACGCCGTTTTCCCCATCGACGGACGTCCGGCAACAATAATCAAATCGCCGCCTTGCAAGCCAGAAGTCATTTTATCGAGATCAATAAAACCCGTTGGCGTACCGGTGATTTCAGAGGGATTGTCTTGTTGGTATAAATAATCGATGCGTTCAACGATCTCTTTCAAAATCGGTGGCATTGCAAAAAAGCCCTGACTACCCTTTTGCGATTGCTCGGCAATCATAAAGACACGAGATTCAGCTTCATCGAGCAATTGCTTAGCATCTCGGCCATCGGGAAAGAAAGTTGCATCTGCAATTTCAGTCGCAACGCTGGCCAATTGACGCATGACTGATTTTTCGCGAACGATTTCGGCGTAGCGACGAATATTAGCGGCCGAGGGGGTATTTTGTACCAAGGAGCCTAGATAGGCGAGTCCACCCACATACGTCAGGTCATTGGTTGTATCGAGCGCTTCTTTAACCGTAATCACGTCCGCCGGACGATTGTGTTCAACCAGTTTAATAATGGCTTGATAGATGCGTCGATGGTCTTCGCGGTAAAAGTCGCCATCGCCGATCACATCGGCAATTTTGTCAAACGCCGTGTTGTCGAGCATTAAACCGCCTAACACCGACTGCTCAGCCTCGACTGAATGGGGAGGGATTCGGTAGACCGCAGTCTCGTCTTCACGTGAATTGACTTGATAGCTCGCTTGCATCTCGTTCACTTGGTCGGGATAATCAGTCATTTCTCAATCACAGGGTAGATTAGCTCGCTATTTTACCCCTTCAACGCCATGCAGTGTTTACGCAAATCAGTTCTAGTTTCCCATTCGGCCAAAGAAATGTTCGATTTAGTCGATCGTGTCGAAGATTACCCGCGATTTTTACCTTGGTGCGGCGGCGTCGAAGTGCACGAGCGAACGGATGAGGTTTTGGATGTCACCATTAAAATTGAATTTTTAAAGGTGAGTACCTTTTTTCGCACCCGCGACACCAAAAGCGAAAATGAAATCGTCATGCATTTTGTCGACGGCCCATTTAAAGCGTTAACGGGCATTTGGCGCTTTACGCCACTCATGGAAGACGCGTGCAAGATTGAATTTGAACTCGATTACGAATTCTCTAGCCGCACACTCGACGCGATTATTGGCCCCGTGTTTGGCAAAATCACCTCAACCTTTGTCGATGCTTTTGTCAAAGAAGCAGACAGAAAATACGGTTAAAACAGCACCAATCTATTTGCATGTATATAGCCATAGGCCTTTAAATTTATCGCCAATGCGGCAATACCCACAAGGAAACTAGAATGAGCGAGCTCATCACCGTTGAAGTCGTCTACGCCACGCATGGCAAACAAAAACTCTGCAGCGTCAAAGTACCAACGGGCACAACGGCCCAAGAAGCGATTCAAAAATCAGGCATTCTGACTGAATTCCCTGAAATCGACCTTAGCACGCAAAAAATCGGCATTTTTGCCAAGGCCGTCAAATTAGACACCGTACTGCGCGCCAAAGATCGAGTGGAAATCTACCGTCCCTTAATTGCCGACCCTAAAGAAGTTCGCCGACAACGCGCCGAGGCCGGCAAGATCATGAAAAAAGGCGGCGGCGAGGCTTAAGCCGCAATATCTGAGCTCGTAAAAAACGCACCCCAACCCATTACAAACGCCAGACTTACGCAACTATCAAACCAATTACGCATTTCTTCCACATACCCCTTGCAGGTATATCAGAAGCAGCCTAAGATACCCTTCATGGGTATCAATCAGAACAATCCTTCTATAAGCGCCCCCATCGATATACCTATCGAGGGGATGACGTGCTCGGCGTGCGCGCTAAGGATAGAAAAAGCCCTTAACCGTCTTGACGGCATTCATGCCAGCGTCAACTTTGCCAACGAATCGGCACAAATACTCAATAACACGCAAAACCTAGCGATCAGCAAGCTCATTACGGCGATTGAAAAAACAGGTTACGTCGTACCGATGAGCACGATTGAAATCCCCATCCAAGGTATGACCTGCACGGCCTGCGCGGCTCGATTAGAAAAAGTGCTGAATCGACTACCCAATATCGAAGCGCAAGTTAATTTCGCCAATGAAACGGCCCGCATTTCTGCACCGCAAGGCAGCCTGCAACTCGATCTCATTACTAGCGCCATTGAAAAAGCTGGCTTTAGTAGCGCGCCAATTGATACTCAAGCCAACGACAGCAAAGAAACACGGCCTTGGGCGCTGCTGATTGCCGCGGTTTTTACGCTGCCATTTTTGCTAGAAATGGGCGGGATGTTGCTGGGGCGGCACGCTTTAATTCCATTGCCGTTACAATTTATATTTACCACTATCGTTCAATTTATCCCCGGCCTGCGTTTTTATCGTGGCGCTTATTTTGCACTCAAGGGCGGCGCTGCCAATATGGATGTCTTAGTCGCTCTGGGCACGACGATGGCATGGGCGTACAGCGTTTGGGCATGGCAGCAAGGCCGTCATGATGTTTATTTTGAATCCAGCGCGGCCATTATTAGCTTGGTGATGCTAGGCAAATGGCTAGAAAGCCGCGCCAAGCAGAAAACTGCAGGCGCAATCAGCGAATTATTAGCACTGCAACCACAAACCGCACGGGTTTATCGTGACAATCAATGGTTAGAACTCGCTATCAACCGTATTGTCCTCGGTGATCGCTTGATGGTGCGCGACGGAGAAAGCGTAGCTGTTGATGGAAAAATCCTCAGCGGCACGGCCACAATCGATGAAGCAATGCTCACGGGAGAATCGATTCCTGTTAGCAAAACTATTAATGATCCTGTTTTTGCTGGCACGCGCAATACGCAAGGCAGCATCACGATTCAAGCAACCAGCATCGGCAGTCAAACCCAACTCGCTGCCATTATTCGGATGGTTCGCCAAGCCCAAGGCAGCAAAGCACCGATTCAACAACTTGCCGATCGCGTTGCCGCCATTTTTGTGCCATGTGTGCTGGCGATTTCAGTGCTGACCTTCGCCATCACTTGGTTTTGGCTAGACAGCCCAAGCACTGCACTCATACATGCCATCGCCGTATTCGTCATCGCCTGCCCTTGTGCGCTCGGCTTGGCTACACCGACCGCGATCATGGTGGGCGTTGGCCTAGGTGCGAAACACGGTCTGCTATTTCGTAACGCCAGCGCGTTAGAATTAGCCAGTAAAATTGATACCTTAATCGTCGACAAAACGGGCACGCTCACCTTTGGCAAGCCAGAAGTCACTGAAATTAGGGTCACTTCAAGCACGGAAGATGAATTAATTCAAATCGCCGCCAGCATCGAAGCTCATTCGCAACATCCACTTGCACATGCTCTGCTCGCCGCCGCAACTCAGCGAGAACTCGCTTTAATTGAAGTCAATGACATTCAAAGTGAAGCAGGCCTCGGTATTCGCGCCAAGATTTCAAATATAAGCTATCAAATCGGCCGCCCCGATTGGGTCTGCGCACCTCAAGCAGATGAACAAGCCCAAGTAGAGCGTATGTCGCAAGCGGGGCAAACGGTGATAGCGGTGGCAAGCAATCAACAATTGATAGGGTTCATCGGGCTTAAAGATACACCACGCCCAGCAGCAAAGGCCGCCGTGCAATCGCTGCAAGCCGCCGGCATTACCGTCATTATGATGACTGGCGATAATCAAGCGACAGCCAGTGCGATTGCCGACTCGCTAGGTATCAAACAATTTTTTGCTCAAACCAGCCCCAAAGACAAAGCTGAAAAAATCACTCAACTCCAAGCAGCGGGCCACAAAGTTGCGATGGCGGGCGACGGAATTAACGATGCGCCTGCGCTCGCTGTCGCAGATGTGAGTTTTGCGATGCAAAGCGGCGCCAGTGTCGCGATTGAAACTGCCGACATCACACTCATGCATAACGACATTCATCACGTTGCGGCAGCGATTAGCCTTTCCAAAGCGACTTTACGCAAAATCAGGCAAAACTTGTTTTTCGCATTTATTTACAACGTCATCGGGATTCCATTTGCCGCTTTAGGGTTGCTCAGCCCGATTATCGCGGGAGCCGCCATGGCACTATCATCCATCTCGGTGGTGAGTAATGCCCTACTACTTAAACGCTGGAAAGCATAAGGAGATCTATGGAAACCATCGAAATTCAAATTGAAGGCATGACCTGCGGTGGCTGCACAGCCAGCGTGATGCGTGTCCTGCAAGCCGTGACAGGGGTGCAATCGGCCAATGTCACCTTAAACCCAGGCGCGGCACAGATTGTGTTCGACGCCAATCAAACCAGCCGTGTCGCGCTGGAAATCACCATAGAGGAAGCTGGATATGCCATCAAGCACAACTAAGAAAGCCCAAGACAAAACTCAATTGCCACGTCCAAATAAGGATTTGTTGGTTAAACGCCTTAACCGTATCGTCGGCCAAGTATCGGGCATCACCCGCATGGTTGAAGAAGAAAAATACAGTGGCGACATTTTGAATCAAGTGGCTGCAGCACGCTCAGCGCTCGATGCTTTGGGCCTGATTTTGCTTGAACAACAAACCCAAGATTGCATCGCCCAAGCGCTCAAAACTGGCAATGGCCAAGAAGCGGCTGAACAATTGATGCAAGTGGTAAAAAAAGTACGCGGTTAATTCAAACTCACCGCCATTTAAAAAGCCCGCATTTGCGGGCTTTTTAATTTTTTACAGGTATTGCCTTGCAGCCATTATTTAATAATAGCTACAAAGCAATACTTCATTAGAGTGGCAATAAATTCAATTTACGGAACAGCGCTTTATCACCTTCAACTTCAGGATTGCCCGTCGTCAATAATTTATCACCGTAAAAAATTGAATTTGCGCCCGCTAGGAAACACAAGGCCTGCATTGCCTCTGGCATTTGCTGGCGTCCGGCAGAAAGTCGCACATATGCCTTTGGCATCGTAATTCGCGCTACAGCGATGGTGCGTACAAATTCAGTCCAATCCACAACCTCAGAGCCATCCAGCGGCGTACCGTCGATTTGTACTAAATTATTGATTGGCACAGAATCAGGCTGCGGATCCAAATTAGCCAGTTGCGCCACCAAACCAGCGCGATCCAAGCGAGTTTCACCCAAGCCAACAATACCACCCGAGCACACGTTCAAACCCGCCTTGCGAGCTTTACCTAGGGTATCCAAGCGGTCAGCATAGCTGTGTGTCGTAACGATCTCGCCGTATTTGGCTTCTGAGGTATCGAGATTGTGATTGTAATAATCTAGGCCCGCATCACGCAGCTGCTCAGCTTGACCGTCTTTGAGCATGCCAAATGTCGCACAGGTTTCTAAACCCAGCGCTTTGACGCCAGCAATCATTTTTTTGACTTCGTCTAAATCTTTATTTTTAGGACCACGCCATGCCGCGCCCATACAGAATCGTGAGGAACCATTTTCTTTCGCAATCGCTGCAGCCGCAATCACTTCATCGGCACCCATCAGCTTTTGCGTTTCCAAGCCTGTATCGTGGCGCGCTGATTGCGAGCAATAACCACAATCTTCTGAGCAACCACCGGTTTTTACCGAGAGCAAAGTAGAAAGTTGCACTCGATTGGCATCAAAATTGGCACGATGAACGGTTTGCGCTTGAAACAGTAAATCATTAAATGGCAGTGCAAATAGCTCAGCAACGGCGGCTTCAGACCATAAGGCTTGTTCAGGATGCGGTGTAGACCGTTTAAATTCAATGGTTTGAGCTGGTGCTGAGGTTGAACAATTCATTCGCATTTTTCCCACAATGATTAAATACTAAATCAATTCACCACTGACTAAACCAGCTCAGCAAATGAACACAATACAAGCATTGTCCGAAGGAGGCGTAGAGTTGTCAAATTTTATCGTTGATTTTTTCAACTACATTGCACCACATCAATGCCTGCTTTGCTCAGGAACGAGTCTCCACTCCCTCTGCAAACCATGCGAACAAAGCCTAGCACCATGGATTGCCAGTGATAGCTGCCCCTGCTGCGGTTACGTGAACACTCAAGGACATTTCTGTGGCGCTTGCTTGCAGGCCAAACCGGCCTTTGATCACACCCAAGCGGCATTTTTATACATCGAACCGATTGCATCTTTAATTCAAGCCGCAAAGTTTGCCAAGCAGTGGTCACTTCTACCGCCACTTGGCGAGTTTCTTGCCACTTGCATCACAGAACAACAAGGCATTGATCGGATTATCCCGCTCCCCCTACACCCCGCGCGCCTCGTTGAAAGGGGTTTTAATCAAGCACTTGAGATTGCCCGACCCGTTGCAGCAGCGCTTAGAATTCCTTTAGAGATTGGACGATTACAGAGAATCAAAGACACTGAACACCAAGCACGTTTATCGGCTAATGCGCGCTGGCAAAATATGCGGGGAGCTTTTCACTACCAAGGTGACTTATCAGGACAACGCATTGCCTTGATTGATGATGTGATGACCAGCGGAGCAAGCTTAAATGCGGCGGCCAGAGCATTGAAAGCCGCCGGCGCTATCGATGTGCAAGTCTGGGTCGTAGCTCGCACACCTTAGCGCAACAAATTAAAATCCAATTGATTTACTAATCAAACTGCCGCGTCCAATTAATATTCACCGAGCTGGAATCCACCCCTATTCGCGACACAATCGACCAGTTTCTCGATAGTTGCAAAGAAAAACTTACCGCGTCTCGCAAGCCGTTAAAGCTTTTTTCAAGTGACACACTTAAATTGCGGGCCAATTGTTTAGTCACCGAAACCACTTGCGTCGTGCTGCCATCAGCCTCTTTGACCGAGCTATATCCCGCATCGTCTAAACCCACCGCACTAAGCATATTGCCTGTTACTCCTGGCCCGGTTGCGTCTCCTGTGGCCATTGAATTTAACAACTGCAATAGCAAAGCGCCATCAGCGCCGCCAACATTTTCTACGCCGTGACCAAACAGTAGCCAAGACAACTTTTCTGAATCGGGGACATTAGGCTCAGAGAAAAGAGTCACTCGTGGCGATTGAGCACTACCTTGTACGCGCACACCCGCCTCTACCGCTTGATTACGGCGTATCGCCAACACATCCAAACCCGGATTATCGAGTGGACCAATAAACGACAAGACCCCTCGTTCAATATCCAAGGTGCGGCCATAAGCACGGAAAGTACCTTTGTCCACACTCACTGTGCCATTGGCACGCAAAGGCTGACTGGCTTGAGCTCGCAAACGCAATTGACCAATCAACTCAGCATCCAAACCATAACCACGGAAGCGGAAGTTGTTGCCTAGGTCCACCGCCACTTCAACATTCATCGGCAAGGTGCGGCTCGTTTCTTTGCGTTCACGCCCCAACACCACGACATCCGAAGAAAGACGCGGCACTTCATTCGAAACGAACTGAATATCCCCTTCATCAGCGACAAACTGCCCGTTAATTTGCAAAGTGCCATCCCTAAACTCAATCGCGCCCTGACCACTCATCACCAGTAACATATCCGGCTTACTGATTAAGGTGAATTGATTGGCTTTTAATTTGGCCGAACCAACCAAGCCTGCATCGCCCAACTCAATCACGCCCGACCCTGTAAGCTCGCCCTTGCCACCTTTAAAGCGCAAAGTACGCAATTGGATTTGCTGATTAGAAAGAGCAATATCCAACTGACCATCCGTCATACGGATGCCCGTGCTCGCATCACGAAGCGCCAAGCCAGAGCCTTGCACCCCTCCCGTCATACTCACCACACCAGACTGAGCAACTCGTTGCACGCTAATTTTTGCATTACCCGCCAATTGAATGGACGGCCCCATAAATGGGGACAACAAACTCAAATCCGGCAAGTCACTACGCAAACCCATCGTTAAAGCACTGTTTTCTGCCACTTGCAAGGTATGCGGATCCAGTAGCGCAGACAAATTAAAATCAGCAATCCCCAGACGCGGAGCTTTCATACTGCTTTGTATATTTAGTTGGTTATTGGTGATTTTGGCTGCCAATTGCAATTCACTCATCTGAAATGCTTGGCTTGCCGTACCATTACTCTGCAAACCGACATCGCCACTAATGCGCTTGATATTTAGCTGACCATTGATGGCATGGTCTTGTTTTAGTGACCACCCGCCTGCCAGTACCAGATCAGTTTTAATATCTTTATTACCCATCAAAGGCAACCAATCGGCCAGAACGATGCGTTTTAACTCGCCGCTAGTGTTAATGATGCCTTGATGCCACTCCACATTATTAATTTTTACACTACTCTGCCCGAGGTTTAGCTCACCAGCACCGAGTTGAAATTGTTCAGCAGAGACCGTTAAAGCCATTGGCGACATCAACTGAAATGGCACAAAGGCTTTACCGTCAAAATTTTTAATTTTGCCTTGCCACAAAAAAGCGTCATTCAATGAGCCCTGCAGCACGGTATTAAGCAACAAAGCTTGTTTTTGATGTTGACCACTCGCGGACAGCGTCAATTCATGTGAACTACGTGTACCAGTAGCCAGTAAATTGACTTTATCGATCACAGTCTCAGCCAGTCGCAACTCAGTCAAATTCAGCTGCACCTTCAACGGCCGCTGCAAATCAGATGGCACATCCGCATGAATATCAGCCTGCTTAATGCTCATATCCCATGGCGTTTTAAGCTGCTGAACCTTAAGATCTCCTTGAATTTGCAAGGCATTCAATGGCCCCGACAAGACACCCTGACCATCAACCAATCCAGAGAATCCTTTACCGATAACGGCCAAGTTAGGTAAATGAAGTTGGTAACTCAACTTATCATTCACTTGACCTAGTGCGCCCTTTACATCAACACGGTTGGCGCCCAATGCCAGCCACAATTGGCTATCTTGGAGCTGATTATCAGTGAGTTTCAATTGCCCCTGCCCAGTTAATGACTCGCCATTAAACTGACTATCTCGCAAGTTGTAATTTAAATCGACCAGTAGACGAGGCTCGACCCGCCCATTGGCGACGAAATTGCCACCAATACGCCCCGCTGGTACCGAAAAGTAATCTGCAGGGTTAAATCTTTGCAATTCCGCATTAAGCTTAAAATCAAACGGCGACAACAAATTAACCTCACCGCTCGCCAAAACCTGACTGCCAGCGCGGCTTAACTCCAAGCGGCGAACTGCGATCCGTCGTTGTTGATCGGGTCTAATCCACCCCATATCAATGGAAGCGACAGCCTTGAAGCGAGCGTCAGACAACTGCCCTTTAACGTCCGGCGCGAGCCATGGCCCTTTTATCGCCAATGAACCCGCCATTTGACTAGCCGGCTGCGGCGACCACAACAACGCAGGATCGATCCCTTGCAATCCTACTTTTAGATCTAACTGTTCATTAAAAATTCTACCGTTTGCCGTCACTCGGCCATTGCCGCTCAATTGCGCGAGCAGGCTCTGAATTTCTAGTGCTTCTCCCTTCAACTGCAACTGCGCGTTCAAGCTGCGCAAAGGCAAGCCTTGTCGATCTAAACTATCAAGTACCTGATTTTGAAGACTTAGCTTAATGCTTGCGCCATCAGCAGTGGGCTTCACATCCAAATCGGCGTTGATTCTTGCTTTTGGTGCGGACGGATGAAAGGCTGCGGGATTAATTTGATTTAAACGTGCATGTCCATGCTGCACAATCTGGTAAGCATGCGGCGCAAACACATCGAGCTTCACGTCCACATTGGCAGTCACTTGCTCTGCCGTTAAATCTGCTTTAACAGCTAGAGCGCGTAAATCACCCACTACATGACCAACGGCGGTTAATGTCCTTTTTTCAAGCTCTCCGGCCAAAACAAAAGAACCCGCCGTTGCAAATGGCGCAATGCCATTCAAATTGAGCGCGGCGCTGAGCGTGCCTTGTGGCGCACGAATTTGCTGCACACTCAAGCGGTGTGACTCCCCATCACTATCAAGACTCGCCTGAATATCTTTGAGCAAAGGTGCGTCGGAAATATCTAATTGAGCGATTTTTAACTGAATGACCCGCAGACTAAATGGCAACGTCAACTGAGTTGGTGGCGGGCTTACCTCTTTCATTGGGGGCTGTGGCTTCAGTTTGATTTGCAACACATCTAAACTAAGCTCATTAAGGTATAGCTTTCTAACGAATACAGAATATGGCGTCCAGCCCAATACACCATAATTTAACTTCACTTCAACGTCAGTAGTATCAACACGTAAATCTTTGACTTCAAGACGAGACCAAAACGATCCTTGCAAAGACTTTAATGTCACAACACCACTGCGATTAATGACCTCAACTAAACGTGCACGCCCATGGTCAGAATCAAGCCAAGTCAAAATGCTAGCCAGCACCACCACGGTAAGTGCAATGCTGCATATCGTCCCCCAAACGACGCCACGAATAACGCGCCGAGCCACACCATACTTATGTGGCTTTTTTTTCGCTTGTTGTGAAGGCTCAGAAGTAGACTCCACTGCCTCAGTGTTGGACTCTGACGTTTCAATATGCTTAATCGACATTAAAAAGCTAAACCCATTGCGAATTCAAAACGTACTTTCTTTGACTCTAATCCGTAAGCTAAATCGGCACCAATTTGTCCCACCGGACTTTGCCACCTGGCACCGATACCAACCCCACCCACTGCATCAAAACTCTGCCAATCTAAGGCCGCATCACCATAATCAAAAAAGACCGCGCCGCGCCAATCTGGTGCAATTGGATGCTGATATTCAATGGTAGAAGTCGCAAGCACCTGACCCGGCGCAGTTGATCCACCAGCAGGCACCCCTAAAGATTGATAGGCATAGCCCCGAACTGAACCGACCCCACCCGCACGGAACAAGGCATCAGAAGGCACACCGAAAACATCCTGACTGAATGTTTCACCGACCTCTAAACGCAGCAGCAGAACGCCTTCTTTGCCAATTTTATTGTATAAAATACCGTTACCGTACATGCGAACAAAACTCACATCGCTCAATAGATACTCACTAGCGCCGCCAATTTCTGCCAATGCTAAGTAACCATTTTTTGGGTCTTTTTTACTATCCAATTTGCGCTGTATCCAGCGAAAATTAGCGGTTAAAGATTTCGGATTACTGGTTGTTCCATCATTTAATTCACGACTTTCTGTTACATACTGAACAGACATAAAGCGCTCAATATCGCCCTCGATTTTATTGCGCGATAGACCTGTTCGATACGTTTCAGAGAGAAAGCCTTGAATATCTGATCTTAAATAATCCAAGTTGGCACTATGCTCCCAGCCGTCAGTTCCACGTGGCAGCGTAACCCCCGTACTGACTGATTGTTCTTTTTGGGTTAATTGAAAACTCGAATTAAATATCCACGCTCGGTCTAGTAAATTTAAATGTCGATATGCAACACCAATTTGAGCACCCACATTCGTGTTAAAACCGATATTACTAGTGATGCGATTGAGTGGTGCCTCTTGTACATTAATATGGATCGGCGCTATAAAGGGCTCCGACTCAGGCAAATCAACGTCCACCAAAACCGATGAAAAGTGCGGCATATTTTGCAATTCAGTTTGCAAATCGATTAAGTCATTCCGGCGATAGGCTTCCCCTGGATTAATTTGAACTCGATCTCGCACTAAGCTTTCTGGAAAATGGTTCAAACCACGAACCTCAGTCGCCCCAAAAACAAACAAAGGCCCACTATCGATATCAATTCTAAAATTTGCCGTGTTGATTTCAGGGTCGATTTCCGCTCTGCTATCGGTCATTTTGCTAGCAGGATAATCACGCGCTAAAAATGAAGCCAAGCTCCGGCGCTTGAGTTCATCCCACGATCGCTGAGTAAAAGGCTCACCGATCAATTCATCTGCTCGATTATTAAATCGCTGCTCCAGCACGGCCAAACGGTCTGGATTATCGTGGATCGCACCAGCAACATGGAGCTGAGCCTCTTTAATGATCGCTACAGGGCCAGGCTCGACTTCGATCACGACCAGATTGCGATCAGTACTTTGCTCTAAACGTGCCTGTGTTTTGGAGTTGAAGTAACCCTCCGTTTCCAGCAGGTTAGCGACTGAAACGGGTAGATTTTCAATCGCATGATTGAGTTGCTCAGGGGAGTTTCGTGGATTATTGCGGAGTGCAAAGATTTCCAAATGGCGCTCCAGCAAAGAAGACACCGCCGAAGGCGCACGCAAATCAATCCGAAAGGTAAATGGCGCTTCAACCTCAGTTGCTGCTTGAGCTGTCGAATGGACTGCAACCGTCGCCAAACAAAACGCACTAAATAAAGATTGGATTTTCAAGCAAAAAACCAAGACAAAAAGTAAAACCCGACTTTACCAAAATTGCAGCTTAACCGCTCAAGTGAATCCAAAATTTGAACAAAAAAATCCCGACTTGTTTTGCATCAAGAGATGCAAATCAGAGTCGGGCACAGGAGGATGGAGTCGATAACGCAACTTTCGTCGCGGTTACTACAGGGTGCTACAAAAAACCGTGTATCGCTTAGCGATTCAATGTCAGCTGCCAACCGCGTGATTTAACTAGCAACTGTTGTTGGAATTCGAAATTTTTAATCATTTTGACTAATGTACGCATGGTGATTCTCCTAAAGTTAACCAGCTATCTCGCTGGCTTTGCATTACTACTTCGATGGACGTACTTTATCAAAACTACGAAAACAACGCAAGTCATTAGGTAATATTACTACCTAAAATTTAACCACAATAAGTAACAACAAGTACAAAAATTTTAATATTATCTTTATATATCAACAACAAAAACCGTAACAAACACAAAACAAACAAATTTCAAATGTAGCAATACTACAGAACCAACACATACAAGAACGTAGCAAAAATCAGGGTAACGCACCTGCGCCACCCCGACTCCACCACCCAATTAACCCTTACCCAACAAGCCCTTTTTCAAATCCTCACTCACTGGCACCCTACCTAGCCAGATCGACAACAATGCATTGGCAAACACATCCCCTTCGATCACCCCCATCGCCCGTCCGCGCACCGAAACCTTGCTACCCTGACTCGGAATAAAATCAAGCACAATGACATCACCCTTGCTTACGCTCTTTATCTCGGCAAATATTTTTTCCAGCTCTGCAACTTTGGGAGCGAGTTCTTTAAGCTGACCTGCCGACAAATTCGCTTGCAAACCATCAAGCAAAGCCTGATAGAGACTAGCCGCTTCCACATTACGCAACATCGTCAATTGCATTCGACGCGGTGCATTAGATCCCAGCACAGCAACTGCATCAGCCGACTTCTGCGTTACATACAAAGATGCCACATAAACCTCAAACATCATTTTCTTGCGCACGCCCGCACCATTCAAATGCAAAGTGCCTTCAGCCGCAGCCACCTTCTCAGGCACATTTACCCCAGACACTTCAACGGCTTGCACAGCCAGAGGCAACCATACTAATGCTGAAAAAATTGAGCAAAGTAGCGTTTTTTTCATTTTTAGCTCCAAAAAAAGCCCGTAATCCACACAAGACACGGGCTTTATCATTGAGACAGTGAGTTAAATTACAAAACCTGCAAAATCCCTGCTGCGCCCATCCCGGTGCCAATACACATTGTCACCATCGCGTAGCCCGATTTACCTTGGCCGCGCAGGCCGTGAATTGCCGTTGCCGCACGAATCGCGCCAGTTGCCCCCAGCGGATGGCCTAAGGCAATCGCGCCACCATGTGGATTAACGATGGACATATCCAAGCTCAAATCACGACTCACCGCCAAAGCTTGCGCGGCAAATGCTTCATTGAGCTCAATCCATGCCAAATCAGACAAATTCAAGCCCGCTTGCTTCAGCGCAGCTGGAATCGCCTCTTTCGGGCCAATACCCATAATTTCAGGTGGAACGCCTTTCACAGCAAAAGTGACGTACTTGGCCAATGGCACCAGATTAAATTCTTTGAGTATTTTTTCTGAAACCAAAATCAAAGCCGCTGCGCCATCTGACATTTGCGAGCTATTACCTGCCGTGACACTTCCCTTCGCCGCAAACACGGTTTTCAACTTCGCCAAACCTTCTGCGCTAGTGTCCGCTCGCGGGCCTTCATCTTGCAACAGCGTTTTATTTACTAGCTCAACTTCGCCCGTTGCTAGATTCGGGATGCGATACGTCACATCCAGCGGTGCGATTTCAGCAGCAAACTTACCCGTCGCTGTTGCAGCCAATGCACGGCGATGCGATTCAACCGCAAACGCATCTTGATCCTCGCGGCTCACCTGCCATTGCTGCGCGACTTTTTCCGCCGTCAAACCCATGCCGTAGGCAATCGCGACATTCTCATCGGTTTCGTAAATACTTGCGCCAAGTGACAATTTATTGCCGCCCATTGGCACCATCGACATCGATTCAGTGCCGGCGGCAATCATCACATCGGCTTCACCAAGACGGATTTTGTCCGCCGCCAGCGATACCGCATTAATCCCAGACGAGCAAAAACGATTAATCGTAATGCCGCCCACCGTATTGGGTAGACCCGCCAACAGCGCACCAATCCGCGCCACATTCATCCCTTGTTCGCCCTCAGGCATCGCACAACCCGCGACCACATCCGACACCAAAGAGGGATCCAGCGACGGCACTTGCGCCATCGCGGCTTTAAGAACATGTGCCAACAAATCATCTGGCCGCACACCTTTCAACATGCCGCGCGGCGCTTTGCCAACTGGGGTTCGCACCGCGGCGACGATATAAGCTTCTTGAATCTGTTTGCTCATTTTGAGCTCCTGAAATTTTCAGCCAAGGCCAAACATAATTCTCACAAGAGTGCGAATTAAAAGATGCGAGCACACGATAGAGTGCGGCGACCGGAGCGCAGGAACCGGAATGTACATCGAGTACATGAGGATTCCGAGCACCGCACGACGCGCTATAGCGGGATGCGCAGCTCTTTTAAACGCACTCTTAGTTGCGTAGGGGTTTATTGAATTCAATCATGTGCATGATGCGCTCTTGAGTTTTGCCTTTTTTCAGCAAGCCCATAAACCGTTCACGCTCAAGCTTAAGAATCCAATCTTCGTCCACCAAAGTCCCCGCATCCACATCGCCACCGCATACAATCTCGGCAATCTGCACGCCAATATGGAAGTCGTATTTGGAAATAAAGCCGCCCTCCAGCATATTGACCAGTTGCGCACGAATCGTTGCTGCGCCCGAGCGCCCCGCTACCGCAAACGCTTTAGGGCGCACAGGTGCACGGTATCCGGCCGCAGCCATTGCACGAACTTGGGCTTGCGCCACATACAGTAACTCATTGGCATTCATCACGATCACGTCAGATTCTTTGAGATAGCCAATTTGCTGACCTTCTTCGGCACTGGTACCGACTTTGGCCGTCGCCATCGCTAGGTAATAGTCTTTTAATACTTCCAAAATATTGCCGTTACGAGCAAGACGCGAAGCGCGTAGCGCGAATTCTTTACAACCACCACCAGCAGGCAACAAACCAACGCCCACCTCAACCAAACCGATGTAGGTTTCAACGTGCGCCACGACGCGAGCGCAATGCATCAGGAATTCGCAACCACCACCAAACGCATAACCTTGCGCCGCGCCGACGACGGGCACTTTGGCGTATTTAATCGCTTGCGAGGTATTTTGGAATTCCGCGACCATGTTTTCAATCGCGGCAAAGTCGCCGGTCATAAACGCGGGCCCCATACTCATCAAATCAGCACCGACCGAGAACGGTGCAGTCGAGTGCCAAATCACCAAACCAGGATGGTATTGCTCTGCAATCTTGATAGATTCTTGGACACCAGCCAATACATTAGCACCCACGCAATGCGCTTTGGTTTTAAAGCTCAGTACTGGAATATCATTTGCTGATGCACCGACACTCGCTGGCGGCAACCACATCCGCACGCTATCGTTTTCAAACAAAGTCTCGCCAAAATCAGGCTCAGCCTCGCCCAATACCGTTGGCGGATAGAATTGGCGTTCGTATACAGGCAAGTTCGAACGACCAACCATAGCAGCAGTTGCAGCACTGAATGAACCCTGCGGCGTATGCACACCATCGCGCACCATCACCCAAGCTGGCAGCGGAGTGCTCGAGAGTGTTTTACCTGCGGCGATATCTTCATTAATTGCCGCCGCAATGGCCTGCCATCCAGCGGCTTGCCACATTTCAAACGGACCTTGCTCCCAGCCGAAACCCCAGCGAATCGCAAAATCGACATCCCGTGCATTGTCGGCAATGTGCTCGAGCTGAACGGCGATGTAGTGCCAAACGTCACGCAGGCAAGCCCAAATAAATTGCGCTTCAGGATGTTCAGATGCACGCAAAGCAGCAATCTTGGCAGCGGCATCTGGATTTTTTAGCAAGGCTTTGACTTCATCCGACGCTTTTTGACCGCCAGCTATATATTCACCAGTAGCCGGATCGAGCATCAATACATCTTTACCGACTTTCTTAAAAATCCCTTGCCGTGTTTTTTGGCCCAAAGCGCCGGCTGCGATCAAGCGATTCAGCCATTCTGGCGTTTGGAATAAGCCATGCCACGGATCATCGCCGAGCGCATCCGTCATCGTTTTCACGACGTGAGCAAATGTATCCAAGCCGACCACGTCCGCAGTGCGGAAAGTCGCTGATTTAGGACGACCTAGTTTTGGCCCCGTTAAATCATCGACCACGTCAAAACGAATACCAAAGGTTTCTGCGTGCTTGATGGTGGTCAGCATCGAAAATACGCCAATGCGGTTGGCAATAAAATTCGGAGTATCTTTGGCGCGAACCACGCCTTTGCCTAAACGCAAAGTTAGAAAGGTTTCCAGTGCATCAAGGGTATCAGCCTGACATGCTTTGGTAGCAATAAGTTCGACCAAATACATATAGCGTGGCGGATTAAAGAAGTGAATACCGCAAAAGCGAGATTGCAACTCCGCTGGCACGCTCCCCGCGAGTTTTTCAATGGATAAGCCAGAAGTATTACTGGCTAAAATTGCATGTGAAGCAAGATGTGGTGCTATTTTGGCATAAAGATCCGCTTTCCAATCCAAACGCTCCGCAATCGCCTCAATCACCAAATCGCAACCACTCAATAACGCCAAGTCTGTACCGTAATTGGCCGGGGCAATGCCATCGACACGACTAGCCGACATTAGCGGCGCTGGTTTTAACTTTTTCAGATTATCAAGTGCTTTTAATGCAATCGCATTTGGATTGCCGTCAGTCGCCGGCAAATCAAACAAAACGGTTTCAATTCCAGCATTGGATAGATGAGCTGCGATTTGCGCGCCCATTACCCCTGCACCCAAAACGGCAACACGACGAATTGAATGGGTCGATGATAAAGTCATAGTATTTCCTCAAAGCAGAGAACGCGTGACAGACTAGGCTGCGCCATCACGCCCTCAACAGTTGATCAAAAGCGATAGTTGTATTGCATACCTAAGGTAATCGAATCAACGCTGTAGTTACCGTTAATCGTTCCAGCACCTTGCTCGCTTGGATGTAGCGGTTTACGGTTGATGGTTGAATCTTTCAGCTGAACATAAATAGCCGCTAAATCGATCGAATTATTGGCGTTGATGTTGTAACGAGCGCCCAAGGCATACCAAATGCGATCACTATCTGGAATGCTTGCAATGCGCGTGGTTTCACTATCCTCAGGGGATTGGTCATAAGCCAGACCGGCACGGAACACCCATGATGAATTCGGGGTGTAAATCGCGCCAATTGAATAGCGGTTAGTGTCTTTCCAGTTATTAACCGTCACCGAATCAGCGCGACCATCGGCTTGAATACGAATTTCTTCAAAACGCGAGTGAGCAGTCCATGTGTAATCAGCCGTCATCGCCCATTCTGGCGTCAACTGATGAAAAGCATTGATAGAAAATGACTCTGGTGTTTCCACATTCAAAGTCGCTGCAGTGTTTTTCAGGCTTTGCCCAATCGGTGTCGCTTGCAACGCTGCGGGCACCGTGAACTTCAGGTCACCCTCAAGGGTATGTCTGATTTTTGAACGATATGCCACACCAACACGGGTTGACTCACTCAAAGTAAACAAAGCACCAAAGTTATAGCCAAAGCCAATGTCGTCACCATCCACCTCAGACTTTCCATCAAATGCAGGATTGCCAGACAACGCAGGGTTGCGAGTGGCCGTACCCAAATCCAAAGCCTTGCTTAAAGTACCTTTAATATATTGCGCACTCACACCCGCACCCAAAGAGACTGTCTCATTCACTTTGTAAGCAATCGACGGATTAAAATTCATCGTCTGAATTTGACTTTCCAAAGTTTGATAACGCCCTACCCAGCCCGGTTCATAATCGGTATGCGAGCCAAAAGGCACAAACACGCCCAAGCCAACCGTCATTTTGTCGTTAATTTGATGCGAAGCATAAAAATGTGGCACCGGTGTTGTGGTACCAAAATTACCGCCATTTCCACCGGTAATGGTCTTACCCGTTGCGGTGGTTGATTTAATATTGGTGTACTCGCCATCAGGAATAATCACATTCAAGACACCCGAAACTTGTGTACCTTCCAAACGAGTCAAACCGGCCGGATTGTAAAAAATCGTCGACGCATCCATCACCTCCGCAGCGCCCGAATTGGCCACCCCCTGATTACTGGCACTTTGCGTACCAAAATGGTAGCCCGACGCCATTACAGAGGCCGAACCCAACATTAAACTACCAGCACCAATCACTTTTAAGGAACGTACAAGCTGTTTCATATTTGAATCTCCAAGGGGTACTGCATTGAGTTCAGTTGGCTCCGAATTAACTCAGTCACCAACATTTATTCTGCTTCACACAATCGACCGATGAATTGCGTCTACATCGGCAGTTTCTAAATTTGAATCAAAATCATCAACCATAATCACTTCGCGTTTTAAGCGTCTAGCCCTCACGATCTCAGTATGTTCATCGGCCGTAATCAAGCCCAACGACAATGCTTCTTGTAAACGAGCTTTAGCGGTAATTGATTTAAGCTGGCCTTCACGTTGCGCACGGCGCAATTTGCTTTCGATGCCTTCAGTCGCAATCACTGCTTTCAATGCATGCTCAAGCACACCAACCGAATCGGTTTCATCTTTACTACGGTACATAAACTGCACCAAGCGATCACGTGATGCGCAAGGCTCCATCAAATTGCGTGCAATCCGAGTACCAACGCGATCTGCAGGCTGCGCCAAAGTCATACCACAAGGAAACACCACTCGACGCGCAAACCAAGCAACAAAACGATTTGGATGGTTAGCTAAAAAGCCGTGCATTGCTTCTTGGCAGTCGTATAGCGCAGTTTCTACCGCCCAACGTACCAATGGACGATCTTCTTTCGGTTGACCATCGTCGTGGAATTTTTTCAACGCCGCTGTCGCGATGTACAAATTCGACAACATATCGCCCAAGCGAGCAGACAGCTTCTCTTTAAACTTCAAGCTACCGCCGAGCGTCGCCATGCCGGTATCAGCCAAGAAGGCAAAAGCAGATGAGAAACGCACGATATCGCGATAGTTTTGTGCCGTTGGTCCATCAACAGGTGCAGAAACAAATCGAGCACCAGTCAACCCCATCCAAATGCTGCGCACCATATTTGAAATCGCAAAGCCAATATGACCGATCACCGCATCATCAAACGCCACCAAATCTTTATTCATCGCCGCTTTTAATTCACGCAGAACAAAAGGATGGCTGCGAATTGCACCTTGACCAAAGATAATCATGCTGCGCGTTAGAATATTTGCGCCTTCGACAGTGATCGCAACAGGTATGGCGTGATAGCCAAGAGCCAGATAGTTACGCGGGCCAATACATACCGCTTTACCACCATGCACATCCATTGCATCGTTCAATGCTTTGCGCATTTTTTCGGTATTGTGGTATTTCAAAATCCCCGAGATTACCGATGGTTTTTCACCTGAATCCAATGCGGTGAGCGCCAATCGTTGCGCCGCATCCATTTGGTAAGTCAAGCCACCGATACGACCCAAGGCTTCATCAACCCCTTCAAAGCGACCAATCGACAAACCAAATTGACTACGAATCCGCGCATATGCACCCGTGGTGTACGACGACAACATCCCAGTCGCCACCGACATCGCAGGTAAGGAAATGCAGCGCCCAACCGACAAGCATTCGACCAGCATTTTCCAACCTTTGCCGACGAAATCTTGCCCGCCAATCACCCAATCCATCGGGATAAATACGTCCTTACCCCAGTTCGGGCCATTTTGGAACGCGCTAGTGCCTGGATAATGACGACGGCCAATTTCAACACCTTCGTGTGCCGTTGGAATCAAAGCACAAGTAATGCCGATATCTTCTTTGTCACCCAGCAATTGATCTGGATCGTACAACTTGAACGCCAAACCCAAAATCGTCGCGACAGGGCCGAGCGTGATGTAGCGCTTTTCCCAAGTCAGGCGAATCCCGAGCACATTCTCAAAATAAACGCCGGTGCGCGGATCGGTATAGCTACCACGCGTCACCACACCAAAGTCAGGAATTCCGCCCGCATCAGAACCCGCCTCTGGGCTGGTTAATGCAAAACAAGGAATTTCTTCACCGACAGCCAAACGTGGCAAATAGTAGTTTTTTTGCTCGGCCGTGCCGTAGTGCTGAAGCAACTCACCTGGGCCGAGTGAATTTGGCACCATTACCGTGACGGCGGCCGAGCCAGAACGGGTCGCAATCTTGGTCACAACGCGGGCGTGGGCATAGTTACTAAATTCTTTACCGCCAAATTCTTTTTTGATAATCAAACCCAAAAAGCCATTTTTCTTAATGAAATCCCATGCTTCAGGAGAGAGATCTTTGCGCTTTTGCGTGATATCCCAGTCATTTAGCATTTCGCACAATTGCTCAGTTGGGCCATTTAAAAAAGCTTCTTCTTCCGCACTCAGCTTTGGCGCTGCATATTGATGCAATTTGGCAAAATCAGGCTTACCCGAAAAGAGATCGCGATCCCACCACACCGTACCGGCATCGACGGCTTCTTGTTCGGTTTGCGACATCGGCGGGGTAATTTTGCGGAACACAGCAAACAAAGGACCAGTCAAAATAGCGCGACGTATTGGTTTGAGATTAAGCACCAACAATGCAGCCAACAAGATACCCGTCACAGCAGGATGCGCCCCCTGCTGCAAGACGGCATAGCCAGCGCCAATCAACAAGAGCAATGAACTCCACCATAGTGGTGCTCGCGAATACGCTAACACCCCCAACAAAACCACAACAGCAATAATGCAAATTAAGATGGACATGTGATTCTCCGAGTGGTTTTTATTGCGCTGCTGGGCTATTGAGGCCCGCAGCAATAAATGGCATCAACATCTCAGCAACGAGCTGAGGGTCGCGCGCATTGACTAAGGGCTGCGCCATAAATAAACGCATAACGTTATTACCCGCAAACGCGTTAAACATTGCACTGGTCATAAAATGAAAGCGCCAATTGATTTCTGCGTTCGATAGATGCGGCAAGGCATGACTGAGCGCAGCCAAGTATTTGCGGGTCAATTCACCATAGCGTTGCGGAAGTTTTTCTTTTAAGACAGGATTGGGTTCGACATAACTACGAGCAAGTAACTTCACAAAAACTAGGCCACCGTACTCTGGATTGCTTCCCATCTCCATCGCTGCGGTCATAAATGCCTGCGCTACTTCGATGGCGGAATAATCGTTTTTATTTGTAGTGAGTTCGTCGATTTTGCGGATTGAAAGTTGCGCAAAAGGCTCTGCGCGACGCTCAAAGACAGCTTGAAATAAACCATCTTTTGAGCCGAAATAATAATTAACAGCCGCGATATTGACACCGGCAGCACTGGTGATTTGCCGCATTGAAGTACCAGCAAAACCATGCTCAACAAATAACAACTCGGCGGCATCTAAAATGCGCTGCGATGTTTCTAGCGCTTTTCCGGTTTCCATTTCCTACCCCAGTAATAACTTGATTTAAGTCAAATTCAAACGACTGTTTGAAAGTTAAATCCTGTCACTACATATGTCAAGTAGGAATCACTAATTTAGGGAATTTACCTAGATTTTTCTACAACACAACACCCAAAGCAGCTAGAACACCCACAAAATCTGGGCGTTGCATAACTTTAGCCTGCGCACACTCCGATTGAAGCTGATACAAATCTTGCTTCAATTGAGCCAGATCAGACGACCAATTCACTCGTGCCAGCAACTCCTCCAACAGACAAGAAAAAGCCCTCACTTCGACCCTCTCGATCCATTGCGCCGACAAACTGTCTTTATCATAGAATGCAGCGGCACCAAAATCCCCAAGATACGCATATCCATCCGCATTACGCAAAACATTATGCGCATACAGATCACCATGCAAAACCCCACGTTGATGCAAGTGCGCCGCAGCACTGGCGACGCATCGTGCAATATGGATCGCCACCGACACGCTCAAACTCAAATCGTCGGCATACATATCACGGGTGCAACTAACCAAGCTGGGCGGCCGCGCCAACACCGAAAACTCAGGCAAAATCAAAGGCACCAACAGGCCTTGCACACATTCAGGATGCCCCACCAACCGCGCCAACACACCAATCAAATTTGGATGCGAACCCGCAGCACTGCATGTCGCCATTTCGGTTTCAGGCAGGCCATCACTGGTTACTTGCCCCTTAAACAATTTCAGCGCGACACCCGACTTTACAGATTCAGTACAGCAATACTGAGCTTGATAGATCGCACCCGAAGCCCCTTCACCTAAAAGTGAACCCACTGTCAGTGCCGACCAAGGCACTTGAGCCAAATTTTGCTGCGCAAGGCGCTGTGCCACCAAGTCATCCCCCAAAGGATTCCCACCCAAGGCCAACCAAGACAGCCGAGGCAGCTCAAACAAGCACGCAGGCAGCTCCGCAAATTGGTTCGCCGCCAAGCGAATCAACTCTAACTGCTGGCAATTGACCATCGACACAGGCAGTTCGCGCAATTGGTTACCCGCCAACATCAATTTTTGCAAGCCAACACAATCACCCAAGCTATCCGGCAATTGAACAATTCGATTATCAGTCAACACCAACCAACGCAGTGATTTTGGCAAAGATGCAGCCGGAACCGAAGCAATCTGGTTGGCCTTAAATCCAATCATCGTCAACGCGGGGCAAGCGCCCAAGACAGCAGGTAGCTCAGTAAATAAATTATCCGAGCAAAAAATGATTTGCATCTTGTGCAAGCGCCACAAGTCATTCGGCAGACTGGATAACTGATTGCTAGATAGATTGAGCACCTCCAAATTATCGGCCAAATCAAAAATCTCCGATGGGAATTCGGTCAGTCCACACGACAAATCCAGCCTTTTAATCCCTTTTAGCTCTCCCGATTGAAGCTGCTGCAAAGTATGCGCGCTCATTGCTCTACCTCACCATCGAGATAAAACCAACGTCCGTCCTCACGAATAAAACGACTTTTTTCACTCAAGCGATGCGCCTTTCCGCCGACCTTGTAGCGAGCAACAAAATGCACCACACCCTCGTCACCAGCCTCACTAGCAAAATCGACCTTTAATCCCAACCACTTCACCTCAGTATCTTCAGTTAAATCCAAATCAGCCGGACGAGTCGACCCATGCCAAGTCGCCGCTAGATAATCAGCCAAGCCCAGCACATAGGCACTATAACGTGAGCGCATCAAATCTTCAGGCGTGGGCGCAGCAAGATTATCGTGATACACACCACAGCATTTTTCATAACTTGCAGCACGTCCACAGGGGCAGTTTATTAGCTTAAGTTGGGTATTTTTGGCAGTCATTTGAGCTTCAAGGCGAGTAAACTGGCGTATTGTTGAAATAAATCGTGAATAAGGCAATGAAAATCACCACAAGCCGCACAAAAATCACCGCCGCCATTTTTGATATGGATGGATTACTCATTGATAGCGAACGCATGTCACTCGCCTGCTGGCACGACGCGGCACTTGAACTTGGCCACAACATCAGCGAACACATCCCGCTGGGCATGATTGGGATGCACTCATCCAAAACCGAACACTATCTGCGTAGTGAGTTAGGCGATAATTTCCCTGTGGCCGCCCTGCGAGCAAGAACGCACGAGATTTACCTAGAGCGCAGCAACACCGCAATTGACTTGCGGCCGGGCGTCATTGAGCTTTTAGATTATCTGAAACAACAAACAATACCGTGCGCAGTTGCAACTTCAACACGGCGCAGCATTGCCATTCATCACCTTGAAACCACGCAATTACTACCGTACTTTCAATTTGCCGTATGTGGCGATGAAATCACCCACCCCAAACCTGCACCCGACATTTACCTCAAAGCCATTGCACAACTCAAGACACAAGCGTCTGAATGCATTGTCTTTGAAGACTCTAACTTTGGCGCTCAAGCTGGCCACGCCGCAGGATGCCGCGTTTTTATGGTGCCCGACCTGCGCCCGCCACTGCCTGAGACGCAAGCCCTGGGGCTGGAAATCATTGATTCACTCCACCAAGCCAAAGCCATACTAGCGGCCGAGCATGCGTAATAACGCTGATTATCTATTACTGATTGCAAAGCAACTCAATCGCCTGCAGCGCAGCCGCCAAGCTTTGCTGAGCGGCTGCGACACAGAAGCACTACATGATTTTCGCGTGCAATTGCGTAGTTTACGTACGCTGCTACCCTTGGCATTATCAAGCAAGAAGCAACCCGACCAGTCCATTTTGCGAGCTTGGCGTGGGCTAGCCAAACTCAGCAACTCACCGCGCGACGCTGAAGTTATGATGGACTTGCTCGGCAAGCAGATCATCGCAGTGCAAAAACAATCCCTTCAGCAACACTACAGCATCGGCATCATTCAACTCAAAACGATTTTGAGTTCACCACAACTGCAAAGCCTGCACCACAAAACCCTACAACAAGCGCACCTTCGCCTTGACCTACGTCGGCAACTTAAACGACGCATCCAGCAGCAACAAGCCAAATTGCGCCAATCACTATTGAATGAAAACCTCACCAGCACACCCAGCCTCAACGATTGGCACCACCGCCGTATCACCATCAAGCAACTGCGCTACCTAACCGAATTAGCCGCAGATTGGTCACTAGCCAGCACAACAAACCTATTACCCACGCTAAAAACTGCGCAAACAGCGCTCGGCCACCTTCAAGACAAGCACACCTTGACGCTATGGTTTGCAAATACAGAAATCCACCAGTCCGTATTTGAATCGACTGAACGCAGCTGGAACAAACTCATCACCCAATTGCTGGAAATGAACGCACCTACATTGCCTTAGCGTGAAGATACAACAAAGTCTTCTTGATTACCCATCAGCCCACACCACAGCCATGTTGATTGAAATTAACTAACGAAAACATTGAAACATACAATTTCAACTATTTATCAAGCTTCTTTATCATTCACTTCGTCGCTTTCAAATACACACCACAAAGGAATTACACCATGGCTATCATCAACACTGTTATCAAACCATTTAAAGCAACTGCGTTTCACAATGGCCAGTTCACCCCAGTAAGTGACGAGTCACTAAAAGGTAAATGGTCTATCGTATTTTTCTACCCAGCCGACTTCACTTTCGTTTGCCCAACTGAATTAGGCGACTTGGCTGACGTTTACAGCGAATTCCAAAAGCTTGGCGTTGAAGTGTATTCAGTATCAACTGATACCCACTTCACCCACAAAGCATGGCACGACGCATCAGATACCATCGCCAAAATCCAATACCCAATGATTGGCGACCCAACTGGCACGATCACCCGCAATTTTGACGTAATGATCGAAGAAGAAGGCTTAGCACTGCGTGGCACATTCGTCATCAATCCAGAAGGCGAAATCAAAGTCGCAGAAATTCACGATCTTGGCATTGGCCGCGATGCAAAAGAACTATTGCGCAAAGTGCAAGCAGCCCAATACGTAGCTAGCCATCCGGGTGAAGTGTGCCCAGCAAAATGGACACCGGGCGAGTCAACACTAAAACCGTCACTCGACTTGGTTGGCAAAATCTAAGTTCGCCAAAAGTAATGCATTCTTAATCCTTGCCGCTACGGCGGCTTGGATTTTAATGATCAGCCCATTCAACACAATACTAGCCAGGTATTAATCCGTAGCCATTACTAATTAAAGCCTACGCTGACATACCCACGATTCGGCTTATCAATAAAATTCACCGGAGTTACAAACATGCTTGATGCCAACATCACAGCCCAGCTATCGGCTTACCTCGAAAAATTGCAACAACCGATTGAACTCATTGCCTCATTGGACGATAGCAGCGCCGCAGCTGAAATTCGCGAATTAATCGGTGAAATCGCTGCACTCAATAGCAAAATCAGCGTGCGATTCGATGGAAAAAATGCCCGCAAGCCTTCATTTGCGATTGCTAGAGTGGGCGAAGCACCTCGAGTGAGTTTTGCTGGTATTCCACTGGGGCATGAATTTACTTCGCTGATTTTGGCTTTACTACAAACGGGTGGCCACCCGCCGCGAGTTGACGACGCTACGATTGCAACGATTAAGGGCATCCAAGGTTCTTTTGAATTTACGACCTACATTTCTCTGTCGTGCCACAACTGCCCAGACGTGGTGCAGGCGCTTAATTTACTATCGGTACTGAACCCGAACATTCGCCACGAAATGGTCGACGGCGCACTCTATCAAGCCGAAGTCACCGAACGCCAAATCATGGCCGTGCCGACAATTTTGCTCAATGGCCTGCCCTTTGGCCAAGGCCGCATGAGTCTGGAAGAAATCATAGCCAAAATCGACACCGGCAGCAGCGCGCGCCAAGCCGAAGAGATCAGCACCAAAGCACCGTTCGATGTATTGATCGTAGGCGGCGGGCCAGCAGGCTCTTCAGCGGCAGTGTATGCGGCACGAAAAGGCATCCGCACTGGTATCGTTGCCGAACGCTTTGGCGGCCAAGTGCTCGACACGATGGGCATAGAAAACTTTATTTCAGTCAAGCAAACCGAAGGCCCCAAGCTGGTTGCCGCGCTAGAAAGCCATGTGCGTGAATACGAAGTAGACATTATGAATTTGCAGCGCGCAGAAAAAATCGCTGCGAGTGACACCGCTTCAGGCAATTTGATTGAAATCCAACTCGCCAACGGCGCAACCCTGAAAAGCCGCAGTGTCATCATCTCAACAGGCGCACGCTGGCGCGAGATGAATGTACCGGGCGAACAAGAATACCGAGGCCGTGGCGTCGCCTACTGCCCACACTGCGACGGCCCGCTCTTTAAAGGCAAGCGCGTTGCGGTCATTGGCGGCGGCAATTCAGGTGTTGAAGCGGCTATTGATTTGGCGGGTATCGTCGCGCATGTCACTTTGCTTGAATTTGGCGACACTTTGCGCGCTGATGCCGTATTGCAAAAGAAATTACGCAGTTTGAGCAATGTCAGCATCATCACCAACGCACAAACAACAGAAGTCTTGGGCGATGGCAAAAAGGTCAACGGGCTAGCCTACAACGACCGAATTAGTGGAGATGCGCAACATGTGGAGCTGGAAGGTATTTTTGTACAGATAGGCTTATTGCCCAATACCGACTGGCTCAAAGGCACCCTCGATTTGAGCCCTCGCGGCGAAATTGAAGTCGACAGCCACGGCCGCACCTCAATGCCCGGCGTCTTTGCCGCTGGCGACGCGACCACTACGCCGTTCAAGCAAATCATCATTGCGATGGGCGAAGGGGCAAAAGCATCGCTCAGTGCGTTTGATTATTTGATTAGGGATGGAAAATAGCTAATAAAAAACCGCCATTTACTGGCGGTTTTTTATTAAGACAAGAGCGAGCCATTTATCTTGGTATTTGGCTACAGCCTATATTTATCATTACATGGCAAACAATACACCCAGCAATACCCAAACATTAAATGGCTTAATGCTTACCAGTACTCCCAAAACCACCCTCGCCGCGATCGCTCTCAGCAAACTCATCAACGATATTAAAACCAACTTGCACCACAGGCACAATCACCAATTGGGCGATACGCTCAAGCGGCTGAATCGTAAAGCTGGTGCTGCCGCGATTCCAGACGGAAACAAAAATTTGCCCTTGATAATCTGAATCAATCAGACCGACCAAATTGCCCAAGACGATACCGTGCTTATGGCCCAAGCCTGAGCGTGGCAAAATCATCGCAGCTAAACCGGCATCATCTAAATGCAGCGCCATACCCGTTGGCACCAAAGTAGTTGCACCTGGTGCGAGTTCAACCGATGAGTCCAAGCAGGCACGTAAATCAAGGCCAGCAGAGCCGCTAGTGGCATACGCAGGTAGATTTTCTTTTAAGCGCTCATCTAAAATTTTAACGTCGATGGTGGTCATAATATTTTCCTAGTTGGATTAAAAATAATGGGGCATGCCAGCACTAAGTCGCATGAGTAGGACCTTACAAGGCATGACTACTGCTCGGTTTTAGCGGTCTGCTCTGCATCGTACAAACGGGCAATGTGTGCAATCAATTTGCGAGCAATATCCAGCTTAGGTGCGCGCGTCAGACGGGTTTCGCCGCTGTCATCGAGCAAAATCAATTCATTATCTTCGCGCCCCATCGCTTGCTGCACAAGGTTGGCGGCGAGCAAGGGCAGTTTTTTGCGTTTACGCTTCGCCTCGGCGTATTCGAGTAGATTTTCTGATTCAGCGGCAAAACCCACGCAAAATGGCGGATTGGGTTTGGCCGTAATATTGGCCAAGATGTCGGGATTCGGCCCCAACTCCAAGGTCAGAATGTGGGCGTCTTTTTTGATTTTTTGCTCTGATGGATTAAGTACATAGTAATCCGACACCGCGGCCACACCGATAAAGATATCAGCGGTGGCAATTTCATTATCTACCGCATTGAGCATTTGCTGCGCACTTTGCACATTAATCCGGCGTGAACCAACTGGCGTTGGTAAAGCCGTTTCGCCTGACACCAAAATCACCTCAGCCCCAGCCTCGTAGGCTGCGCGCGCAATGGCGTAGCCCATTTTGCCCGAGCTGGTATTGGTAATGCCGCGTACGGCATCGATGCGTTCAAAAGTCGGGCCTGCGGTAATCAATACCATACGTCCAAGTAACAACTTAGGCTGTAAACCCGCTTCAAAAAACTCAAAAATATGTTCGGCTTCCAGCATGCGGCCGTCACCCACTTCGCCACAAGCCTGTTCGCCCGATCCAGGGCCAAAAATAACCACGCCATCGGCAACCAATTGCGCCACATTGCGCTGATTGGCGGGGTTTTCCCACATCTGCTTATTCATCGCTGGCGCGACAATCAACGGACAAGTTCGAGCCGCGACCAAGGTCGAAAGCAAATCATCACAATGGCCATGCGCAACTTTAGCCAAAAAGTCCGCTGAAGCTGGCGCAACCAGCACTGCCATCGCGCCCCGCGTCAAATCAATGTGCGCCATATTATTGGGCATGCGCGCATCCCACTGATCGACAAACACCGGATGACCCGACAAAGCTTGAAACGTCACCGCGCCGACAAAATGCGTGGCGGCTTCAGTCATTACCACATGCACTTGATAGCCTGCTTTAACCAAGAGCCGTGTTAATTCAGCCGATTTGTACGCAGCAATGCCGCCAGTAACACCTAAAACGATTTTTTTATGACTCACAGCGTAAGCCTCTGCTATAGCGAATGATCACAGTTTAACAAGAAACCACGATGTCCATCACCGATTGGCCCGCAGATTCTCGCCCCCGTGAAAAATTACTGTTGCATGGCGCAGCTACACTCAGCGACGCTGAATTACTGGCGATCTTTTTACGCGTTGGGATTCCCGGCAAAAGCGCCGTAGATTTAGCTCGTGATTTGCTGCTGCACTTCGGCTCTTTGCAAGCCTTGTTTCAAGCCAAACTGAGCGATTTTGATGCCATCAATGGCGTTGGCAGTGCTAAATATGCCCAATTGCAATCGGTGCTCGAAATGAGCCGCCGCGCACTCATCGAGCAACTCAAAGCGCGCGACTCGTTCACCAATCCCGCTGCCGTGAGGGATTTTCTACAGTTGCGTTTACGTGGTTTGAATCACGAAGAATTTCATGGCCTATTTTTAGACAATAGCTACAAGCTCATCGCCGCTGAAAAACTATTTTCAGGCACTTTGGCCGAAACGCGGGTTTATCCGCGTGAGCTAGCGCGCCGTGCGCTCGAGCACAATGCCGCAGCGCTGATCGTCGCTCACAATCACCCTTCGGGTTGCGCCGAAGCCTCACCCGCCGATTTATTACTGACTCGCCAATTACAGCACGCCCTTGAATTGCTCGACATCAAGCTACTAGATCACTTCATTGTTGCAGAGCATGCAGTGGTATCGCTCGCAGAACTCGGCCACCTCTAAACACGAAGAATCAGCGCCTCAGTAGCAAATTTGCAACACTCCAAGTCAAGCAGCAGTAAAAAAAACACCTCCCTCGTAGACAAAAAAACCCAATAAAACAGTGAAAAAGCATCTGTTACGCTCAGTTTAAGTCAGGACTGTTGCTACACAGATACAGGAAAACACTCATTTGAGCGCTCAATTTGCCCAAGCAAGATTGATTGCCTTCTAATGGCAAGGTACTTGAATTTTTACTTGTACTTACAGAAAAATATTCGACCATCTGGAGAAACTCGATGACCATCGCTCGTCTCAGCCTTATCGCAGCAGCTGTTTTATCTATCACTGCATGCGGCAAACAAGAACCTAAAGCACCAGAAGCAGCTAGCGTTCCAGCCGCTTCAGTTGTAGAAGCAGCGCCAGCACCGGCGGCTGAAATTACTGTCATCAAAATCGGCCAAGCAGGCCCATTGACAGGCAATATCGCTCATTTGGGTAAAGACAACGAAAATGGCGTAAAAATGGCCATCGACGAAATCAATGCAGCAGGCGGTGTTGACATCGGCGGTAAAAAACTGATGGTCGAAATGATTTCAGAAGATGACCAAGCCGACCCAAAAACAGCAACTACAGTTGCACAACGTTTTGTTGACCAAAAAGTAAACGGCGTGATTGGTCACTTGAACTCTGGCACAACTATCCCTGCATCAAAAATCTACAATGACGCGGGCATCCCACAAATTTCTCCATCTGCAACTGCTGTTGCCTACACGGCACAAGGCTTTAAAACTGCTTTCCGCGTGATGGCTAATGATGCGCAGCAAGGTAAAGTATTGGGTCAATTCGCCGTTAAAAATGGCGCGAAGAAAATCGCCATCATCGACGACCGCACTGCCTACGGCCAAGGTTTGGCGGATGAATTCGAAAAAGCAGCCGTAGCAGCAGGTGCAACGATCGTTAAACGCGAATTCACGACCAACCAAGAAACGGACTTCAACGCCATCTTGACGGGCATTAAAGGCAGCAAGCCTGATTTGATTTTCTTTGGCGGTATGGATGCACAAGGCGCACCACTGAAAAAACAAGCTAAAAAATTGGGCATCACTGCCGTGGTCATGGGTGGTGACGGTGTACAAACACCAGAGTTCATCAAATTGGCGGGTGCCGATGCTGAAGGCATGTTGGCTTCTATCCCAGGCGTTCCAACTGAATCAATGCCAGGTGGTAAAGAATTCCTCGTCGCGTACAAAACCAAGTTTGGTACCGACGTTCAACTTTACGCACCATTCACTTATGACGCAGTTAAAGTCATGATCGGCGCGATGCAAAAAGCAGGTTCTGCAGAACCGGCAAAATACTTGCCAGAACTTGCTAAAACTGAATACAAAGGCATCACTGGCCCTATCGTATTTGACGAAAAAGGCGACTTGAAAGATGGCTCAGTGACCATTTACGCAGTCAAAGGCGGTAAATGGGTCATGAAAGAAATCGTAGGCCCAGCACCAGCAGCCCAGTAATTTTTGACTAAGTACGACAAAGGGAAGCTCAGGCTTCCCTTTTTTTCATCACAGCAATCACAAAGTCCCTCATGATTGATGATCACGCCCACCGCATTCATTTAGCCATCAGCTACATCCACGCTCATTTTGATCAAGACATTCAATTGGCCGACTTGGCAAAAGCCGCCCATTTTTCCCCCTATCATTTTCACCGCGTGTTCACCGCGATTCAGCACGAAACGCCGAATGACTTCCTGCGCCGCGTTCGCATTGAACGAGCAGCCAATTTGCTCTTGATTTACCCGCCCTTCCCCATGCAGCAAATTGCGCTTGATTGTGGCTTTAAATCACAAGCCTTGTTTTCGCGTGCATTTCGTAATCACTTTGGCATGACAGCACGCGACTGGCGTAAAGGCGAACAATGGACTCTGGACGGTTTAAGCTACAACTGGCGTCAGCAATCTCACAAAAACAATGAAAACATTTTGCAAGATAGCAAGAATTGCAAAGTACCCCATACAGATAAACTCATAGAATCAATACCCGATACACAGCTCCAAGCAGCACTGGAAGCTGCCAGAAACGGTGAATTACCAAGGCAAATTTCAGGTCTTAAATTTGAAAAAATGCCGAATTATCGATGGGTGTATTTTTGGCAAAATGGCGTTGAACTTGAGCAAATGTTTACGCTCTGGCAACGCGTCGCGCACTGGGGGCAAGCACACGGATTAACGAATGCGAACAGCAGCTTGGTTTCACGCATGATCGACAACCCTAACGTCACCGATCATCAACACTGCGCTTACGCCGTTGGCTTGTTGGTTGATGCCGAATTTAAAGCTGAACCTAAGCACCTCGTCGCCGAACTTGTTGCGGGGCAATATTTAGTGGTCGATTTTTGCGGCACCGTCGCCGATTCGATGATTTTGGCCGAGTACGTTTTTAACTATTACTTACCGCAGAGTAAATGGGCGTTTGATGAAAGCCGCCCCGGCCATACGCTAGGGCCAATCAAAGATCCGCAAGAAATACTGGTCACCAGTACTGAATTTACTTACAAGCTTTGTGTGCCAGTCAAGAAACGAAGATAGCACCATTAAGTGTATTTGATTACAAGCATTGCTAAATATAACTCTTACATCAATACCCAAGGATAAATATGCAGCGCCACCTCATATCAGTCGTCATCGCATTCAGCCTCAGCTCAGTATTTGCAAGTGACTTATCCAGCTCGCCCAAAGTGCAAAATCAAGCTTTAGCGCAATTTAAGACCGCCACACCTGAATCGGTCGGCCTCGACTCGGCCCAGCTCACCAAAATGCTCAGCTACTTGCAAACGCCAGGCTTTGATATGGAAAGCATCATCATCGCGCGCCATGGCAAAGTGGTGCTCGAAGCTTACGTTGCGCCTTTTCATGCGGGCATTCCGCATCAAGTCAACTCAGTCACCAAAAGCTTTATGGCAACTTTGATTGGCATGTTGATTAGCGATGGCAAGCTCAAACTAACCGACACCGTCGCCGATATTTTGCCGCAATACGCCGACTTGCCGAATGCCAAACTGATTACTGTTGAGCAATTGCTGGGCATGAAAACGGGCTTGTTATGGAAAGATAGTGGAGAAGGAACAGATTGGTTAATGGTCAAACAACAATCAGATTGGGTCGATGCATTTCTTAAATTGCCCATCGAAGCCGATTTGACAGGTAGTTACAACTACAACAGCGGAGGCTCAGACCTACTGGGTATTTTGGGTGAAGCTACGCTCGGTAGCTCTTTAGCCGACTATGCAGATCAGCGTCTATTTAAGCCACTAGGCATTACTAAAACGCGCTGGGTTAATCTCGACCAACAAGGCCATATTGGCGGTGGACGCGGACTCTACATCATGCCACGCGACATGCTTAAACTAGGTGAACTCTATCGACAAAACGGAGCATGGCAAGGTAAGCAAATTCTGCCTGCTAGCTGGGTGCAATACGCCACATCGCCAATGGTTAATGCATGGGCTGAAACCCATTACGGCGCACAATGGTGGGTAGAGAAAAATCGTGAGTGGTATAGCGCACTAGGCGCACGAGGGCAATTTATTGCTGTTTTCCCAAAAGACGACATCATAGTCGTGATGACCTCACGCAATCAAGACCGTTCTGATTTTGGTCTCAGTGCGCTGCGCGAATACTATTTAAAAATTAAAGACCCACGCGATGAAAACCCAATCGCGTTCGCTGCGCTACAAGACAAAATCACGCAGCTTGCCACACCAACCGCTACCTCAAAACTGCGCTCACCACTCGAAAAAACCATCAATAAACGAAAAATTGATTTAGAAAACACGACATTCTGGGGAAATCAACTGACGTTTGAATTTAACGATGATGTCGCCACCATCACAATGTCACCACGCAGCATAGGTCTAGGTGACCAACCCTTCATCATCCAAGCCAATTTGGGTGATACATGGCTGCATACCCCTGTAAAGCCTGTCGATAATCGTTGGCAAAAATCAGGCCCAGAATCAATGCGCGCCGCGCGAGCACAATGGCTGGACAACAACACCTTACAATTCGAGGCGATGGACGTGGATGAATCGTACAGCGTCAATTACAAAATCAAATTCAAAGGCAAAAAAGCCACCCTGCTCAATATGAACGACTCCGTCGCCAGCCAAGGCAGCCTGCGCTAGGCATTTTATTCACGTCAATTTGATAGCTCGACCAGCAAGGAATTTAATTATGCGGATGAAATTTTGTAGTTTGATTCTACTGCTGGCGAGTGGTTTGAGTTACTCCAGCACGAATGACTTACCCACCAGTTCACCCGAAGCGCAAGGGATCGATTCAGCACAGCTCAATGCAGCGCTAAAAGAGATTCAAAAATCTGGCAAACCCATTGATAGCATCTTAATCATGCGTAATGGGTATATTGTTCTAGATAGCTATTTTTATCCTTACCAGCCCAATACCCTGCACGACCTGCGTTCAGTCACCAAAAGCGTTACCTCAACGATGCTGGGAATTTCAATTCAGCAAGACAAACTCAAAGGCCTCGATCAGCCGATGCGGCCTTTTTTTGCTGAACAGCTCAAAGGCGATATTGACCCACGCAAGGCCGCGATCACGCTCGGCAATCTGGTCGATATGCATTCAGGGATTGCTTGGCATGAGTGGCCGTATACAGAGCAATCGAGCGCGTATCAGATGATTAAAAGCCCCGACTGGAATCAATTCGTTCTCACGCAAAAAATGGACGATAAACCGGGTCGGACTTTTAATTACAACGGTGGCAATATGAATTTGCTATCCGAAGTCATACAGCAGGCTTGGGGCAAGCCGATGCAAGACGTCGCGCAGCAGCAACTTTTTAAACCCTTAGGGATTACACAGTTCACTTGGGGGAAAAGTCCACAAGGCCAAACCATCGGCGAGGCTGATTTAATGCTCAAACCGCACGACTTAGCGCGACTTGGGCAATTATGGCTGCAAGATGGCGTTTGGCAAGGCGAGCGTTTACTGCCCGTCGGCTGGACCGCTAATTTGGTCGCGGATGCCAAGGCAGCACAAACTTATGCCTATCGCCGTGGTTTTTGGTTAAATTTAGGCCAGCAGTATTTTCAAGCAGCAGGTCGACACGGGCAATTTATTCGTGTAGATCCAACACAGCAGTTGGTGATCGTGACAACGGGGAGGATTCCCGACCAAAATATCGATGAATCAACCCTCAATCAATTGCATCAATTAGCCAAAAACAGCAGCCCCTTACCCGCGAATACAGCAGCAGAAGCGCAATTGACGGAGACGATCCGTGCGCTAGGTTCATCGCCCGAAGTCAGCAACACGCGTGATTTAGGCAAGAATTGGTACAACAAAACGTGGCGTTTTGCGGCAAAGCCATGGGGCATAGAAGCGATCAATATCAAGCCGGACCCTAAGGATGATGGCGCTTTAATTTGGGAAGTAGACTGGAAAGGTGATTGGCTTGCTAAAGGCAAAAACATCTGGCCGGTCGGTATCGATGGCGCTTATCGCAGCAAGCCAGATAGCAGCGCCAATAATCTTAAGCTACACGCCCGAGGTCGTTGGCTCAATGAAACAACACTGGAGCTAACAACTCGCTACAACGAGGGCTCTACGTATTGGAAATACGCATTCAAATTCAACAAAAACAGCGTTGATCTCAAATACACCGATGATGAATACAATAGCGGCCAAGCCACAGGCCATTTAGTCACAAGCCCAAAGGATTAAAATCAATGCGTGAACTTTTTCTCAATTACGGCATGCCTTTTTTGGTGATTGGCACCCTCGGTGGCGGCATGATTTATATGCTCTGCTCGCACGCGATCTACACCTATTTGAAAGAAAATTACAGCGATGCACTGCCGCCACGACTAGAGCTTTTCATGCACGATCCAGAAGCGATGGGCGGTTTTATGCATGGTGTTAGGTATGCAGCCAAAAGTGGGGGATGGAAACGTATAGAGAGCAATACTTGGCGCAGATTATTTATCTTCAATCAAGGCCTAGGTTATTTCGTTGGCTTTTGCTGCGTGGCTCTCTGCGCTGCGTTTATCTTTTGGCCAAGCAAATAATAGGAATTCCAGCTGCACGCTTCCCATCGAGAGAACAAGCCGGAATATCGCTAGCTAGTAAGTCAATTTGTTGCCGCACAATTTAGTAACCCAGCTCTTTTCACCACCACTGATGAAAGTGATGCACCGGTCCAATGCCGTGACCGACCTCAAGGCGTTCGGCTTGTGCAATCGCCAGCAACAGCCATGCCTTGGCTTTGGCAACAGTTTCAGGCCAATCAGCGCACTGTGGACGTAACGCCGTCAATGCAGCCGATAGCGTGCAACCCGTACCGTGTGTGTGGCGTGTGGCGATACGATCCGCAGGGAAGCAAACTTCATCATTCGGCGTAATCAGCCAATCAGGGCATGACTCACCACCTAAGTGCCCGCCTTTCATCAACACCGCTTGTGCGCCTGCCACAAGCAATTCTCGGCCTTGCTGACGCATTTGCTCTTCCGATTGCGCTTCAGCGCAGCCGAGCAATGCCGCAGCTTCTGGTAAATTGGGGGTGATAATGCTGGCCAGCGGCAATAATTGCTCGCGCAGCGCATTTACCGCCACAGGATCAAGCAGCGCATGACCGCCCTTCGCAATCATTACCGTGTCGAGCACAATGATTTGCGGTTGATAATGCGCCAAACGCTCAGCCACCACAGAAATCGTCGCGGCATTGGCTAGCATACCCATTTTGACCGCATCAACGCGAATGTCACTAAACACCGCATCGCATTGCGCGGCGATAAACTCGGGCGACACCACCTGCACACCATGCACGCCTTGCGTGTTTTGCGCGGTCAAGGCGGTGATCACGCTCATGCCGTAAGTGCCGAGCGCCGAAAACGTCTTCAAATCCGCCTGAATCCCCGCACCGCCGCCCGAATCTGAACCTGCAATTGTTAGAGCATGAATCGTCATTGTGTATTTCCTCGTGCAGCATGAATTTCTGCCAACAAACCTTGCGTCGCTGCGGCAACATCCGCCTTGCCACAAATCGCCGACACCACAGCAACGCCATTTAAGCCCTGCGCAATTAAGCTGGCCACTTTACCGGCTTGAATCCCGCCAATCGCTACCGCAGGCAAGAAGCAATTTATCATCATGGTATTCACTTCGTCAGTAGCCAGTACAGGTGAAGCGTCTTTTTTGGTCCCTGTTGGGTATACCGGCCCTACGCCAACATAATCAATAACGCCAGCCTGATACATCGCCTCAGCCTCATTAAATTGCGCCAAGCAATTGGTCGACAAGCCTACGAATTTATTCGGGCCTAATAGTCGCCGCACTTCGGCGACTGGCAAGTCTTGTTGCCCCACATGAACACCATCGGCATCCACGGCCAGTGCAATATCAACATGATCGTTAATAATCAGCGGCACATTCAATGGTGCGAGTACCGCTTTTAATTGCTGAGCGGTTTCCAGCCATTGGCGTTTTTTCCAATTCGGCGCTCGCAATTGCACGACGGTCACGCCATTGGCGGCGGCTTGTTGCGCCGTCGCGACCATGCCTGCGCTGCCACCGCACAAATCAGGATCGAGCACCAGATATAGGCTTAAATCAATCGGCATCGGTTGGCGACTCATACGCTGTAGCTCCGCAATTGGGTTGGATGAATCACGTGCAGCGCGTCTAAAAATGGTGCCAAAAAAGTGCCAGGGCCGTCGGAACACTCAATCGCGCGCTCACCCGCTATCGCCATCACCGCACACGCTGCCGCAACGGCATTGAGGCGATTGGGCGCATCGGCCAAAAACGCCGCGACCACCGCCGACAGCGCACAACCTGTGCCGACCACGCGCGTCATCATCGCGTGTCCCCACGGCACCGCCCACGTTTGTACGCCGTCGGTGATGTAATCGGTCGCGCCCGTCACCGCCACAATCGCACCGGTGGCGGCTGCGAGTTGCTGAGCCGCAGTTAGTGCGGAACTTGAACTCATCGTGCTATCTACACCTTTCCCTGCACCACTGACCTCGCTTAAATTCAAAGCATTGGCCAAAGCCAAAATCTCCGAGCCATTGCCACGAATCGCAGCAGGACGTTGCGCCAACATGGTACGAGCCGCCTCGGTGCGATAATTCAAAACGCCCACCGCAACGGGATCAAGCACCCATGGCGTGCCAGCGGCATTGGCCGCATCAATGGCAAGCTGCATCGCTTCGAGTCGTTCTGCGTACAAAGTACCGATATTGATCAACAGCGCATCGGCAATCGCAGCAAATTCAGCCACTTCTTCGCGAGCAACGACCATCGCGGGTGAAGCACCAATCGCTAATAGGGTATTGGCCGTAAAGCATTGCACTACTTCGTTGGTCAGCACATGCACTAACGGGGTATTGGCACGCAGCCGCTCTAATTCATCGGCGATGATAGAAAAAGGAAGTTCAGGAATGGTGTGGGTCGTTTGGGTCATAGCAACTCCGGTCACAGCGCGGAAAGTTGCCAAGCAAGAGTGGCAGACTTCCCTACGCCAGCATTATCTGGATCAGGTACGGCGGGTTTGTCTCAGTCGCTCTGCAATGCTCCTGCAAGTGGCGACACCCCGAGTCTGGAGGTATTGTACCTTGCTGCCTTAGTATTGACCTGCAGCCATATCAAACTTTTCTGCGTTGGCGGCTTGCAGTAATTGTGCGAGCTTGGCAATACCGACCTCAATCTGCTCGGGTTTGGCATGGCTAAAATTTAAACGAATATGCCCTTCGTCTCGCCCCGATGCCATAAATGCAACACCGGGCATAATCGCAAAATCATTGCTCAAACATTGCCGCATCAGCGCCAAAGTATCATTGACCGTATTAAGCTTTACCCAAAAAAACAAACCGCCCGCCGGAATTTGCCAACTGGCATACGGCGCGAGATGCCGCTGCAAGGCAGCCGCCATTGCATCGCGCCGTTCACGATAAATCGGCAGGACTTTCGCCAAATGTGGTTCAAGTTGGTCACTCACCAAAATTTGATTCACAATCAATTGACTTAAACGATTTGAATGCAAATCCGCTGCTTGTTTTAAACGAATCAAATGCGGCATTAGATCGGGATGCGCAATCAAAAAGCCCAAGCGCAAGCCGGGAGCTAGTGTTTTGCTAAATGAGCCTTGATAAATCCACGGTGCAGATTGGATAAAACTCACCATTGGAGCAGGTGCAGGGGTATCGTACGCTAGCTCACGATAAGGATCATCCTCAAACAAACACACCCCATGTGTATCTAATTGCGCAGCAATTGCGATGCGTTCTTCACGGCTATAGCAATATCCTGATGGATTTTGAAAACTTGGGGTTAAATATGCTAATTGCACTTCACCCAATACTTGATTCAAAGCGCTCATATCCGCCGGCGCCTGTAGTGCGACCGATTTCAAATCTGCGCCAAACAAGCGAAATGACTGTAAAGCGGCCAAATAGGCCGGTTCTTCAACCAATACTGGCGTACCTTCTTCGATCATTAACTTACTGACTAAATCAATGCCTTGCTGTGAACCGTTCAAAATCAGCACTTGATCCGCACTACAATTCAGACCTATTTTTGCCATCCGCTGGGCAACCTGCTCCCGAAGCCCACGCTCGCCCTCGGTGGGACCATACTGCATTGCTTTACTCAATAAGTCGGGCGACAAAGCATTCATATCCAGCTGGAGTAAGGCCTCATCGGCAGGCAAACCGCCAGCAAAAGAAATCACGCCCGGCCGCTGCGCCACGGCTAAAATATCGCGTACCAAGGACGAGGTTAAACGTTCAATTCTTTTCGCCAGCATAAAAGCCTCCAAGGGTTTACAATTAGGTCAATACAATAGACCTAATCATGCAGAAACAAGGAATATAAGTCAACATGATTGACCATAAAATCGAAGCCGATATCGAGCTATTGTTCTACGGCTACCGCGCCTTTACTGCCCAAGCCGACGCCCTGCTTGCCGAACGGCAATGGAATCGCGTCCATCATCGCGTGCTGTACTTTGTTGCACGCAATCCGGGTATCGCTGTTAATCAACTACTCGGCAAACTGGGCGTGAGTAAGCAAGCCTTACACGGACCAATGAAAGCACTGCAATCAGCAGAACTCATCGAAACGCGCAGCGAAGACAGCGACAAACGAGTCAAAAACCTTTATTTAACCGTAGCGGGTTGCGAGTTAGAAAACGAACTCACCAGCCCGCAGCGTGACTTACTCAAAGAGATCGAGACTGAACTCGGCAGCGAGACGATCGAAGCATGGCGAGCCATGATGTTGGCATTAAGCAACAAAATTATCACGAAAGCTTAAAACAAGCTTTTGTTGATTAGGCTCACAATCAAGCCCTGCGCTTGCCGCTAAGATGCAATGAATCGTCTTTAGGGAGCCTTTGCTATGCCCAAACTCACAAGCAGTCTAGCGACTACTTTTTTAGATTTACCATTGGCCAATCCGCTGATGAATGCCTCTGGCGTGTGGTGCAGCGTAGCCTCGCAACTTGAAGCACTATTGGAATCGGAGTCCGGTGCCATGGTCACCAAGAGCTGCACACTGGATCCGCGCAATGGCAATCCTGAGCCGCGCTATCGCGTGCTCGATGGCAATAAGCCATGGGGCAGTATCAATTCAATGGGCTTGCCCAATGAAGGATTCCCCTATTATTTGCGCTATACCGAACGGCATGATTACGAAACCAAACCGTTGTTTATTTCAATTTCTGGCCTGACGCTCGATGATAACCTCGCGATGGTGGATAGTCTAAAAGATGCCGTCACCCCTGCTATTCTGGAAATCAATTTATCGTGCCCTAATGTGCCGGGTAAAGCGCAGCTAGGCTATGACTTTGATGCGATGGATACCTTACTGGCCGAAGTGACCTCAGGTTATGGTCAGCGCCAATTAGGGGTGAAATTGCCGCCCTACTTTGACATAGCCCACTTTGATGAAGCCGCCGCCATTCTGAACCGCTATCCGAGCGTGGCTTTTGTGACCTGCATTAACTCAATCGGTAATGCCTTGGTGATCGACATCAACACTGAATCGGTCATCATTAAGCCAAAAGATGGTTTCGGTGGTCTAGGCGGCGATTATGTATTACCCACCGCACTAGCCAATGTGAATGCGTTTTATCGCCGCTGCCCCGAAAAAGCCGTAATCGGCTGCGGTGGTGTTAAGTCAGGGCATGAGGCTTTTTTGCACATTTTGGCGGGCGCCACGCTAGTCCAAATGGGGACTGCGCTTTATGAAGAAGGGCCGGGCATTTTTACTCGCGTAAAAGCTGAATTGCTCGAAATCATGAAGCAGAAAGGCTACGAGAATTTGGCTGATTTTCATGGCAAACTAAAAACCCTGTAAATCAGTAGCACTAAACAAAAAGAGCGGCCTTGGCCGCTCTTTTTGTTACTCGCTCACTTTCTTGAGGCGCTCTGCATTTTCGCTGGTCCGCTTATGGACCGGATGCAGCACCGCATGTGCCATGTCAGCAGAGGCCTGCGCCAAATGCTCAGGACTCAATACGCTGTATTGCCACACTTGCTGAGCGGCTGCTTGCTCTTGCGGCGTACCCACTGATGCCGCCATGACCCCTACCACGGCCTTTGTTTGCTGCATTGCAGAATGCCATACCGCTTGTTGCAACTGTCCCCAATGCTGAAACGCAGCCAAACTCGACTCGCCGACAGCCTCAAGCTTCTCTAAACCCATTTGGCTCATCTCAACTTGATCTGCCTCGGTCGGATTAATACCGGCCTCAGCCATGCGCTGTGTACGTTGCGAGAAAACAAAAGCCGAATCTAGCCACATTTCTTGTGTTTTTTGCGCCAATTCATTCCATGCTGAAAATGGATCTTGCGTGGGTTTTGTCATTGTTTTCTTTAATTTGGGTTAATACTCAACCGGCACAGGGTCTAAGCTGCGCCACAGATACCATGTGGCAACACTTCGCCATGGCGACCAACGTTGCGCCAAGGCAATTAAATCAGCACGCGGCAATCGCTCACCACCGTGATAGTGCAATGCGATCCCTTTGATTAAACCAATATCATCCAAGGGCAATACATTCGGACGTAACAAATAAAACAACAAAAACATTTCCGCAGTCCAGCGACCAATCCCTCGAATCGTGATCAGCTCACGAATGACTACCTCATCATCCCAATCCAGCCAAACTTGCGGATCCAAGCGACCTGCTTGATGATGCGCAGCCAGATCAGAGAGATACTCCACTTTACGCGCTGAAAGACCACAGGCACGAAGCTGCTCAACGGATGCAGCCAAAACAGCCTCACTCGTCACATCGCCCAATGCGGCGACTAAACGCGCCCACACTGAATCAGCAGCCTTCACCGAAATCTGTTGCCCTACAATCGATCTAGCCAAGGTATGAAACGCATCACCACGACCAACAAGACTTACCGACGGATACATCTCAATTAGCCCTGCCATAACGGGATCGTTGGCCGCCAAGTCAACACAAGCTTGATCCCAATAACTAGGGCGGCCATGACTCATTCCCCAGCCACCGTCATCCGCTCGATTAAAATCGAACCGACTTTTCGACTACTCGAATTCAAGCCATCATCGCCAATTGCGATAATCTGGCTGTACATCTCGCGCAGATTGCCGGCAATGGTGATTTCTTCGACTGGATATTGAATGATGCCATTCTCCACCCAGAACCCCGCCGCTCCGCGCGAATAATCACCCGTTACCATATTGGTGCCATGACCCAGCAATTCAGTCACGAGCAAGCCCGTTCCCATCATCGCCAACAATCCTTCTGCTTCGGTCGTTGGTGCGACTAGAATATTGTGCGGTCCACCCGCATTTCCAGTAGTATCCATCCCTAGCTTACGTGCTGAATAGCTCCCAAGGAAATACCCTTGCTGAACCCCCGCATCGACTACAGTTCGCGCGACCGTTGCAACACCCTCTGCATCAAATGCCCCGCTAGCAAAACCGCGCTTTAAAAATGGGTCTTCATGAATTGTGACGCAAGGCGCAAACACCGATCGCCCCAAACTATCAACCAAGAAACTCGATTTGCGGTACAGGCTACTGCCACTCACAGCAGAAATCCAATGACCAATCAAAGAGCTCGCCACCGATGCTTCAAACAAAACGGGGTATTCACCCGTTTTGAGGCGGCGTGCACCTAGTCGACGCACCGTGCGCTCGCCAGCCCGCTGCCCAATCGCTTTCGCGTGATCTAAATCGGCATGCGCTCTGGCCGAGCTATACCAATAATCACGCTGCATGCCACTCTCGTCTTCCGCAATCACAGCAGCAGAAATACTGTAACGCGTGCTGGTGCCAGCACCCATAAAGCCCAAGGAGTTAGCATAAACCCAACGTGAGCCAGAGGTCGATACAGTGGCACCATCTGAATTATTGATTCGTGCATCGACGGCGCGAGCGGCTGCCTCGCATTCGCGGGCCAGCTCTATCGCCCCCTCCACTGCTAATGGCCATGGATGGTACAAATCTAGATCAGGAAAATGGGTACACAGACGCTCTGGGTCAGCTTGCCCAGCAAATTCGTCGGCAGCGGTGTATTTGGCAATGCTGAGTGCTTTATTCACTGTTTCAACAAGGGCTGGGCCTGAAAAATCACTACTGCTGGCGTGTGCTTTTTGCTGGCCCAGATAAACGGTAACATTCACACCTTTATCACGGTTGTATTCGATGGTTTCAATTTCATCCAAACGCACTGAAACATTTTGACCTGCGCCCTCTGAAACCTCGACATCACACGCTGTGGCGCCCTGCTTTTTCGCCTCTTGCAACACTTGAGCCGCTAAATCACGAAGATATTGTTCACTAAAACTAAATTCAGACACAGAAGTTTCTCAGAAGAAAAGTGGGGAATAGGGATTCGTTTGGTATCATACTGCTTTTGCACCAGTTCTAGACATCATGGCAAACCCAAATCAGTCGAATCCATACGATAGCGATGAGCCCGTAGGCATCATCAGCAAGTCACAAGCCAAGCGTGAAGCGACGGAATTACAAAAACTAGGCGCAACACTGCTTGAATATACGCCCAAGCAATTGTTGCCGCTCAACTTACCAGAAAATTTACTACAAGCCATTCAAGAAGGCCGCAAAATCACGGCCAACGTCGCCACTGCACGCAATAAGCAGTATATCGGCAAACTGATGCGCAATATCGATCCGGCACCAATTTATGCATTTTTAGATGCACAAAAAGGCATCACCAATGAGCACAACATCTGGCTACACCAGATTGAACGCTTACGTGAACGCATGCTGACCGACCCGAAGGCCGTTGAAAAATTTATCGCCGACTACCCTGCGGTTGACATTCAGCATCTGCGCCAACTGGTTCGCAACTCGCAAAAAGAACGCCAACAGCAAGAAGCGGGCAAGCACATTCCACCTAAAGCATTCCGCGAATTGTTTCAGCTGATGAAAACTTTCATCAAAGAGCCCGCAACAGGCTACCAAAATGAAGTAACTAGCGACGAAGAAACCAACGAGGAATAAAAATGGGAACGCATTCAGCACCAACGCTCGTCGCCAAAGGCTTTTTATTCGACATGGACGGCACTTTGATTGATTCAAGGACATGTATTGAGTTAATTTGGCGACGTTGGTCTGAGCGTAATGACATCGACTTTGCCGACGTAATGAAAGTCATGCACGGTCGCCGTGGACAAGAAACCATTGCGATTGTTGCACCTCACTTAAACGCTGAACTTGAGACAGAGCTTCTGATTGCCGAAGAGCTGATTAGTCTTGAAGGCACCACTGTGCTGCCTGGCGCGCTTGATTTTCTCAATCTACTGAATATTGAGCAATGGGCACTTGTTACGTCTGCACCACGCGATCTCGCACTAGCCAAACTGGCTTTTGTTGGTCTGCCTTTGCCCAAGCACTTGATTTGCGCGGAAGACGTAATGCAAGGAAAACCTCACCCCGCAGCCTACCTGCAAGGCGCTGCGTTGCTCGGCCTGAATGCAAATGAGTGTATTGCTTTTGAAGATGCGCCTAATGGCATTCGTTCTGCCCATGCCGCTGACACACAAGTCATTGCCATCACCTGCACCGCAGGTGCTGACCCAACCGGCCTTGCCCTGCAGCAAGTCGCGGATTTCAGCAAGATCACGCTTCAACAGCAAACTTCGACATTTACACTAAGTATTGCAGAATGAATACATCACTAAAAATCGGCCTAGTGTCCGTATCTGATCGCGCAAGTATGGGTGTTTACGAAGACAAAGGCATTCCAGCACTGAGCGACTGGCTCAATCGTGCCTTAAGTACTCCGTTTACACTAGAAACACGCTTAATTGCCGATGAACAACCGCAGATTGAGGCGGCACTAAAAGAACTAGTTGACGAATGCGGTTGCCAACTCGTACTGACCACGGGTGGTACTGGCCCAGCAAAGCGAGATGTCACACCAGAGGCGACACTTGCAGTGATGGACCGAGAAATGCCGGGTTTTGGTGAGCAAATGCGCCAGATAAGCCTAAGATTTGTACCCACTGCCATTTTGTCACGACAAACCGCGGTAATTCGTGGCGCAAGTTTGATTGTAAATCTGCCGGGGCAACCCAAATCAATTCAAGAAACACTAGAAGGTTTAAAAGATGCAGAGGGCAAAACAATTGTCGCAGGTATTTTTGCAGCCATTCCTTACTGCATCCAATTACTAGAAGGCCCTTACATCGAAACCAATTCCAGCGTTGTCTCTGCGTTTAGGCCCAAATCAGCAATAAGAAACCCTGAAGAATAAAAAATGGCACACCACGGTGCGCCATTTTTTCAGCCTCAAGATCAATCTTGCCGCAACACATTCACTGTAACCCAAGACCAATCAACCCCCTTCTCAAGCACAGAACCCAAGCTCACCGAGAATTTTTTATCACGCGCATTGACCTGATAAATTTTATCTAAGCCATAATCAGCCGAATTCATGATTAAGGTATTAACACTAGAACCATTAATTTGGTGGGGCACATAGAGCGCAGTGCGGACATTAGGCAGCTCTAAACCGCCAGTAAATCCAATTTCAGCGACTGTTATATTCTCAATCCTATCATTTTGTTCTGATTTCATACCCACCATGACAGGCGTACCACTAACCACCTGCACACCAACGGATACTTCATCTTCACTTAGCCGCGCAATCCGGCGTAAAATACCGACATTCCAATTGTCTGCACTTGAAGCACGAGCGCCGATCAATAGACTAGGCCGTATCCATTCATTTTCAGAAAAACGAATCACCGCGCCAAAACCATCAGCGCTTTCGTTATCAATAGCCCAAGCTTGCCAATCATTTTCTTTCTTATTCACAGTGAAACTGTATGGATTCGCCGCTAATTTTTCCTTCGTACGCGATGAAACAAAGCCGTACAAACGCATATCCATAATTTCATCGTAATCGACTTGATCTTTGGTCTCTACTCCTTGACGGCTAAACCTATCGTTATCTTGCTTCACGTAACGACAGACACGATCAAGGCCATAGATGATATCTGCAGCCTTGGTGACTTTTTTTCGCTCACTGCGTTTGACTTGACTATTGCGCATGCACATAGTCCAAAAAACATCCAAGTGTTTCAGTAATTCACCAACAGCAGGACCACGAGCATCAGCGCCTAACTCTAAAGATGCGTAGCTAGAGCCCGTCATCAACTTACCTAATATCTCTTGAATTTGACCAATCAGATCGTTCAAACCCCAGTAACGATAAGGTTCACCAATCAAGTCATTATTAATTTTTTGCGGGCCCTGCGACTCCTGCAAATTGACACAAAAATGATGGCGGTCTTCTTGATATTTACGGCCAAATTGAATCAACTTTGACCAGTGCTCAAGCCAGCTATCAACCAAATCAATTTGACGAACAGATAGATTGTTATTAGCTAAAGTGTTGAGCATCAGCATCTGGATATATTCATCGGCACAGGATGATACGTCTTTTTTATAGGCTGGATACAGTTGGAATGGATTGCTGTCAAAAGCACCGACCTCCGAAAGTCGATACATTTGGTGCGCTTGAATCCACAACTTCGAAGGTACGCGCTCAAAACGAAAATAATGCCATTTCGCCTGAATGGCTATATAGCGCAAGCTGCGAGCCAATACTAAAGGCATCAGCAAATCAAATTGTTGCTGCTGTGCTTCATTGTTTTCGGCCTGAACAAAGCGTTGATAAGCTTGCACCATGTCTGAAGCAAAACTAACAACCGACTTCCATAGTTTTTGCTCCATATCCTTGGACATACGTGGATTTGAAACGTACTGATAACAAACTGCGTCATAAGCCTCTTGAACCTGCTCATCAAGCAGCATCAAGGCCTGTAAACGATCGATACTTACTTTGTCAGCCGCAGCAACAAAGTCACTGATCAAACCATGCACCTTATTGCATTGCGAGGCAGGATCAAGTGACTCAATTTGCTTACACCACTGAGTCGCCAATTTAGCGTTCGCTAGGGGCGACTTTTCACGCGAGAACAGCGAAGTAATACGATCAAGCATAGTTTTATCCAGCTAATCCAGTTAATTTACAAAAAGCTTTTACGCAGCAGCGACTTCATCATCCAACCAAAACTGAGCATTATGAATATCTGAAAAAATCTTAATCTCAGACTCGGCAATCGCTTGATTGAGCCACACAGACCAAACGACCCACTGATCGTCACTCACTACAGCCACTTTGTCAAAATTCTGACGATTCTCTTTTGAGAAACGAACTTCTTCAAGTGCCATGTCTATCGTGTAGCCATCCATCTGGCGTAAATCCAGCAACAAACGCGCCTTACCATGAAAACGGATCTCATACAGAACATTAGACTCAAATTCTTTATAGTCTTGTAGTGTAAATTGCTCGAACACCACAGCGTGGGTGTAATTTGCTTCATGCGAAATGCTGATCATAACAACCCCCAATACGACAATTGATCTTTCTTACGTTATAGCATAGAGAAGAATGCTGCAATGAGTATAAAAATCTATAGGATTAAAAGCCCCCATAACTTGCCTGAGTGTTAACTAGTTAATTTTTAAGCGCAACACTCAAATAATGTTTAACAAAACTAACAATGACAAGTCAAAAAGATCTCAACTCAACGTAAAAGACACCTCATATGCCCAAAACCAGCACTGAGAAACATCAACATACTCGTATAAGTCACAATGCCATGCAAATAATGGCGGCAAATAACATACCCTTTACATTTTCTGAAGATCGATCAATAGCTGCCTCGTATGCAAGTTTGCATCGCCAAGCAACTCAGAAATAGACTGTCGCATCCAAAGTTTAGCCCAAGGCAAAACTAGCTCATTAGAAAAATCAGCAGCTGCGAAAGCCAAAATCAGGGGCGCGGGACAAGCATCAGGGCTATGACTCGGCACTAAACCGTGACCATTCTGAAATTGATACTTTAAGGCTAAATCAAGCGGTCGATTCGAGTGCGCTTCAAGGTGCCAGTGAATACCGTAACCTAGGCAATCGAGCATTTGTCGCTCAAAGTGACGTAAAACAGGTTCAACCCCCGATGCGTCAATCATTGCCAAAGCCTTGATCGCCTCAAAATAAGCAGCAAACAAAGCGGAATTAGGCTCTTCTTTGGGGCAAAATCGTTGAAGCAACTCATTGATATAAAAACCACACAAGAGTGGCAGGCCAGAGAGCTGTGACAAGCCTGGCTGCCAAACCGCTGAGTGCAATGTCTTTAGCTCCCCAGCCCCAAACCAAGACAACAACAAAGGCTGAAAGCCTAGTAATACACTTCTTATTTGTGAGCCAGGACGCTGAACACCCCGCGCATAGATGGTTAACCGCCCATGATCGCGAGAAAAAACATCCAGCAAACGACTCGTTTCACGGTAAGGGTGTTGATGAAGGACAAAAGCAGGCTGCGAATTGACACGCAACTTGCTTGAACTTCGGCTCATTGATTATTCGTAACCAAACTGGCGAACTAAACGGGTGTCGTCTGCCCAGCCACTTTTAACTTTAACCCAAACTTCTAAGTGCACTTTAGCATCAAACAACTTTTCCATATCGATACGTGCATCTGTAGCAATTTTTTTGAGTTTAGTCCCATTTTTACCAATCAAAATGGGCTTTTGATTTTCTCTATCCACCAAAATGGCCGCATAAATTCGACGAAGTTCGCGCCCATCAGCAAGTGTTTCTTCTTCAAACTTCTCAATTTCGACCGCCATTACATAAGGCAACTCTTCACCCATCATGCGGAAAATCTTTTCTCGGATAATTTCTGAAGCCAAAAAACGCTCATTTCGATCGGTAATTTGATCTTCGGCAAACATCGGTACCGATTCAGGCAACAGTGGCTCGATAGCCGCCACCAGAACATCCAACTTCAAACCTTTCTGGGCAGATACAGGAACAATCGCCGCAAAATTGAAATGCTTTGCAACGTCTTCAATAAATGGAAATAGGCTACCTTTGTCAGCCAACGTATCGACCTTATTAATCACCAACAACACTGGGCGATCTTTAGGTAGCAACTCTAGAACCGCTTGGTCTGCAGGGCCAAAACGCCCAGCTTCAACGACGAACAAAATCGCATCAACATCAGCCAATGTACTGGTGACGCTTTTGTTCATTGCCTGATTTAAGGCGTTTCTAAAACGTTTTTGAAAGCCCGGCGTATCCACAAAAACAAACTGTGCCGACTCCGAAGTTAAAATACCTGTAATCCGATGTCGTGTCGTTTGTGCTTTTCTTGAGGTGATACTCAGCTTTTGACCAATCAAATGATTCATCAACGTCGATTTACCGACATTGGGTTGACCTACGATGGCGACAAAACCACAGCGATACCCTTCGTGTTCGTTGCCCGTTAGTAAGCCACCACTGTTTAATAAATCAATCATTTTCGCACAACCTTTTTACCTGGAAATTGCTCGCGCAATAGATGAAGAACGGCACCAGCGGCAAGCTGCTCCGCAGCACGTCGGCTTGCCCCTTCTGCTTTGGCCGTTACTTTGAGCTCACCAATAGTGCAACTCACTTCAAAAATTTGGTCTGGTGAATCACCCTGCTGTCGCTCAATCACATAATTGGGCAAATCTACTTTACGGGCTTGCAACCATTCTTGTAGTGAAGTTTTAGGGTCTTTCATTGCCTCTTCTGGATTGACGGCGGCAATACGTGCAGCAAATAATTTTTCCAATACCGCTTCAGCGGAAGCAAACCCACCATCCAACCAGATGGCCCCCAAAACTGCCTCAAGTGCATCAGCTAAAATACTCGGACGTCGATGACCGCCACTCTTTAACTCCCCCTCTCCGAGGGATAAATAATCACCAAGCTGCAACTCAGTCGCGATGATCGCGAGCGATTCTTGCCGCACAAAATGCGCTCGTAAGCGAGACAAATCTCCCTCACTAAGTTGCGGAAACGCCAAAAATAAACTGCGTGCAACCACTGCATTCAAAATGCCGTCACCGACAAACTCCAAGCGTTCATTGTGAGTCGACGATGAGCTACGATGCGTCAAAGCCTGCTTGAGCAATTTAGGCTGAGAAAAAACATAACCGAGCGTTTTTTGCAAACGCTCGGCAGGTAAGACAACTGACAAATTAAATATTCCTTAAATTATTCAACACTGGCACCGGAAGATTTTTCAATCTGGAAGTCAAACAACAAACTCACATTAGCAACCAAAGGAACCACTTTTTCATAATTAGCAGAAATATTGGTTTTTCCACCAACCTGAGTAATTACCAAATCTTTGCCTGTTATGTCAGTGATATAACCAATCTGTGCTTCCTTGCCAAATGATTCACGAATGGCTTCTGGTGTTTGTCCAGCACTGTTCTTAGCTAACTTTTCAACTGTATTTTTAATAGAAAAATACTGGGTGTAAGTAGGCACAACACTAAATGCGACAATCAATGCCATTGCGACGGCCATCGCGACAATGATGAATCCAAAAAAAGACATCCCAAATTGCTTTTTCATTACCTAAGCTCCTATTGAATGGTGGTGCCAATACGATCAAAATGCTTAAAATTCATCCAAATTAAAAAGGCTTTACCAACAATATTTTCGTTAGGCACAAACCCCCAGTATCGACTATCCGCACTATGGTCACGATTATCGCCCATCATAAAATACTGACCAGCTGGAACCGTACACTTAAAGCCTGAATCATCATAGCTGCAATTTTCGCGAGAAGGAAAGTCACCCACTTCACGCAAATTAAGTGCTGGCACATCGGCCATCGTTAAAGTTTTATACTGTGAAGCATCAAGATGTTCAACAAATTGCTGGTTATTCACTAGTAAAACACCATTTTCAACATACTGATGATCGGCAAGTTGCTTGGTTTCAACTGGCAGGCCATTCACGGTGAGTTTTTTAGAACGATATTCGATCACATCACCAGGCAAGCCAATCACACGTTTGATGTATTGAATTTTTGGATTCACAGGATAATCAAACACCATCACATCGCCACGTTTTGGCTCACCAACGGGAACAATCACAGTGTTTGTAATAGGTAAACGAACACCATAAGTAAATTTATTAACCAAAATAAAATCACCGACAATTAAACCAGGGCGCATTGATGACGATGGAATTTGAAATGGCTCAACAATAAACGAGCGCAAAACGAAAACGGCAAGAATTACCGGAAAGAAGCCGCGACCATATTCAATCCAATCTGCGATTTGTTTTTCACCACGCGTTTTACCCCAGACAAATTTATCCATTGCCCAAACAAAACCCGTCAGCACAACAAAAATCAGCATTGCTGCGCTAATACTAAAGAACTGCACGAGTAGAACAAATAAGCCGACAACCGTAAGCAAGTAGCCATACTGAACCAGCTGCGGCGGTTCATTATTTTTACGTTCATGCTTTGCGCCAGCCATGATTAAAACTGGGCCTAAAATCAAGGATAAAATTCCAATTACAAACCAATTCATCGACAGTTCCTTAGCACACTAAGTTTGAGGGTTTATTTATCGCTGACTTGCAAAATAGCCAAGAACGCTTCTTGTGGAATTTCCACATTCCCGACTTGCTTCATGCGTTTCTTACCAGCTTTTTGTTTGTCTAGCAATTTACGTTTACGAGAAACGTCACCACCATAACATTTTGCCAGAACATCTTTACGAACCGCTTTCACCGTTTCACGCGCAATAATATGACTACCAATCGCAGCTTGAATCGCAATATCAAACATTTGCCGTGGAATGAGTTCACGCATTTTTGATACCAATTCACGACCACGATATTGGCTCGTACTACGGTGAACGATCAAACTCAGTGCATCAACGCGTTCACTATTCACTAGCACGTCTAATTTCACTAAATCGCCGACGCGGAACTCTTTGAAATCATAATCTAGCGACGCATAACCACGGCTCACCGATTTAAGCTTATCAAAGAAATCCATCACCACTTCGGCCATTGGCATTTCATAAGTCAACATCACTTGTCGACCCATATATTGCATATTAATTTGCATGCCGCGCTTTTGATTACACAGCGTCATCACCGGGCCAACGTAATCTTGTGGTACTAAAATTGTTGCGGTAATAATTGGCTCACGCACTTCATCGTATTTCGATGGGTCGGGCAATTTCGACGGATTTTCAATTTGTACGACTTCACCGCCTTTGAGCACCAATTCAAACACCACGCTCGGCGCGGTGGTAATCAAATCCATATCAAATTCGCGTTCAAGGCGCTCTTGCACGATTTCTAAGTGCAACAAACCCAAGAAGCCACAACGGAAACCAAAGCCCAAGGCTTGCGATACTTCTGGCTCGTAATGCAAAGATGCATCATTAAGCTGTAATTTTTCTAGGCTATCACGCAGTTTTTCATAGTCATGACTTTCAACTGGATACAATCCAGCAAAAACCTGTGACTTAACATCTTTAAAACCAGGCAAAGCTTCAGCCGCAGGTGCTTTAACTGTGGTGATCGTGTCACCCACTTTCGCACTGGCAATTTCTTTAATGCCCGCAATTATAAAGCCCACTTCACCGGCGCGTAGCGCTTCACGTTGCACTGATTTTGGAGTAAATACACCGACTTGCTCGCATAAATGCTGCGCTTTAGTCGACATAAATAGAATTTTATCTTTCGGGCGAATTTCACCGTCAACAACGCGAACCAACATAATCACGCCAACGTAATTATCAAACCATGAGTCGATAATGAGTGCCTTAAGCGGACCGTCTGGATTGCCTTTGGGTGGAGGTATCTTGCTGACGACCTCTTCTAGAATATCCTCGATACCAATACCCGACTTAGCAGAAGCATGAACTGCATTCACTGCTTCAATCCCAATAATGTCTTCAACCTCTTGCGCCACACGATCTGGGTCTGCTGCAGGCAAGTCAATTTTATTGAGTACCGTGCGAACTTCAACGCCCAATTCAAGTGCGGTATAGCAGTTAGCTACGGTTTGCGCCTCAACACCTTGCGATGCATCGACAACGAGCAAAGCACCTTCACAGGCAGCCAATGAGCGGCTCACTTCATAGCTAAAGTCAACGTGACCTGGTGTATCAATCAAATTGAGATTGTAAATTTTGCCATCACGGGCTTTGTATTTTAAGGCCGCCGTTTGAGCCTTAATCGTAATGCCACGCTCTTTTTCAATATCCATTGAATCAAGCACTTGCGCGCTCATTTCGCGCATTTCCAAGCCGCCACAGAATTGAATAAAACGATCGGCCAAAGTACTTTTACCGTGGTCGATATGCGCGATAATAGAGAAGTTACGAATGTGATCCATGAGTCCCGCAGCCGCAAGGCTGTACACAATTTGCAAATATGAAAAGGGCACGCCACGCGTGCCCATACTAGCGATAACCGCTTATTTTAACTGATTTTTGCCAAGCTGACATCCAAAGCCTGCTGATCCAAATGGTAGTGGCAAATTTCATTGCCAAACTCATCGGTCAAAACAGGCACTAACTCGCCATACAAAGCCTCCAAATCATCGATATCTTCGATATCAATCCACTCTAATTCGAATCGACCCGCAGCTTGCGCCAACAATTGCTCACGCATGACAGTGCACAAGCCGCAGTATTCACGGCCAAATAATTTTAGCGTCACTTGGCAGGCGCCTTCATCACCACAAAGCCTGGCGCACCGTTACGCAGAATTCTTAGTGGAATGGCGGCATTAGGCTTCAAGGCCTGCAAAGCAGCTTTCAATTGCGCAAAGCTGGATAAATCATTTCCTGCTATACCAACAATCACATCCCCAGATTGAATCCCAGCTGCAGCAGAAGCGCCTGATGAACTTCGAACTAATAAGCCAAATCCAATCAATAGCTTCTTCAATTGCTGTGGATTTAGTTCTTGAACCTCTAGTCCAAAATTAATCGCCTCATCAGATTTATCATTGCCACGGTATTCACGCTGAGCACTCACTTTATCAGCTTGATCTAGTTCACCCACAACAACCGACATATCACGCACTGCTTTATCACGCCAAATCTGCACAGTGACTTTTGCTCCCGGTTTAATGGCACTAACAAGACGAGGCAACTCACTGGCTGACTCGACAGCTTGACCATTAAATTTAATGAGAATATCACCCGCTTTTAGACCTGCTTTGTCGGCAGGACCATCTTTTTCAATCAACGTAAACAGCACGCCATCCGGTTTTTGCAAGCCAAATCCTTTGGCCAACTCATCGTTCAGATCTTGAATCGAAACACCAAGGCGTCCGCGAGTCACTTTACCAGTCGTCTTTAAATCATCAGCGACTTTCATCGCGACATCAATTGGAATTGAGAAAGACAACCCCATATAGCCGCCTGAACGACTATAGATCTGAGAGTTAATCCCAACAACCTCACCGGCCATATTAAATAGCGGCCCACCAGAGCTACCTGGATTGATTGCCACATCAGTTTGAATGAAGGGTACAAAATTTTCGTCAGGCAAATTACGCCCCTTGGCTGAAACGATCCCTGCAGTCACCGTATTGTCCAAGCCAAATGGTTGGCCAATTGCCACCACCCACTCACCTTGCCTTAACTTATTTGAGTCACCCAAAGTCACTTTAGGTAAACCAGTCGACTCAATTTTTAACAAAGCAACATCCGTACGCGCATCAGAGCCCACCACTTTGGCCTTGAAGCTGCGCTTGTCCATCAACTTAACCGTAATTTCATCGGCTTTTGCCACGACATGCGCATTGGTTAGAATATAACCCGTGCCATCGATAATAAAACCAGAACCAAGCGATCGCTCTTGATGTTGTCGTGATGGGCCACGTCCTTGCTGCGGCGGCGGTACAGGAAAACCAAAACGACGGAATATTTCAAAGGCATCTTCATTCATGCCTGCTGAGTCGTCACGAACAATTGATGTGGTGGAGATATTGACCACCGCACGCCCTTCTTTTTCGACAATTTGCGTAAAATCAGGCCGCTGATTTGCACTAACTGCGCCGTTCAAGCCGGCTACAAGTCCCAAAGTCATCAACAGCTTTTTCAACATTTTCACCTCCAATGCAAAGAGACACAAAAATCAATGAGAAGAACAGTTTTTCAACTTAATGGCATTTGGCAATATCTCGACAATACTGGGCTGAGTTTGCTTGGCTTTTTCATTTCTCATTCGCAAGACGATAAAACTCAACAAAAAACCGATCACAGCACCGAGCAATGAATACAACTCATCTAACGCTACTGGCGCCAAGGCAGAACCAAGCACAGCGCCTAAAATCAATAATAAAAGCGGAAACCCATAGGCCCACACCGCCGTACCGAGTAAGTCGCCGTCATTAACCGCGACCTTCACGTAGTCATTAGGCTTGGCGTGCAACGGGTTTTTGACTTGGTAACTTTGCTGAGCATGACCAAAAAGTCGAGTAATTGCGACTGACTTACAGCCAGTTTTTGGGTCGCAATTACCACAGGGACTGTGAGGGCGAATCTTGACCCAGGCAAACTCACCTTCACAGCGCTCTACTTGAGCTTCACTAAATATCATTCAAATTCCAACTGTAATAACTCAACGCAGTGAGTATGCGTTCGCAAAACTTTCCACCGTTGCGGCAGGCACCTCACCCAAGCAACTCACCAAATGATTCCCCAACTGGCGAGAATACAAATGAACCGGACCTTGATGAGCCAAGCCCAATGGCATTTTTAGATTTTTTGGCTCAATAAATACCGACAAAGTCACCGCGCCATCACTGTACAAGTGATGTGTCACCTCTCTGTTTTTATACGGCAAATTCCGAGTATTTTGCTTTATCAACTTAAAACCTGGCACTGCGGGTTTAATCACAAACTGAGGATTCTTGGTTATATCAATCATCTCAGCATCAACTACCGCTACTTCACGCACGGGATTAGTCGGCTTTAAAAGCTCACGGTCTATTTTGCCCCCCACTTGCACTTGAGCAAAGCTAAACTGCTGCACCATTTCCTGCCGCATTCCCATCATCAGCGATTTTAAAATCAAACCGCTCTCAACATCAATCCAAAGCCGCTGCGGATATCGATAAGCATCCACGGGGTCAAGTTGATAAATAATTGCGTCACGACCAGCTACCCGATCTCGACCGATCTTGGTCAAACGATAAGATTGAAGCAACCCTTCCAAGTCATGCGGCAATTGATTTGGGAACAACTTCGAGGTATATCGACGATCCAGAACAAAACCCTGCTCTTGAGGCGGATACATACTGACTTTTTCGCCATTGCGAATGTATTCTTTAGGCTTGCCATCCAATAAAACACGCCGTTCAATACTGACGCCGTCATCGAATAAATGAATGATCTGATAATTCGCGACACTCTCACCATACTGATAAACGTAATTACCAGTATAACTCACCATTTCTGCAGCAGTGGCAGCACGACCTAAAACACGGATCGCATCGGCACGCTCTAGAGGTGCCGCTTGCGCACCCGCCAAAACCAAGAGACACCCAGCAAACGCCACCACCCATCGTTGAATTGAATAAAGCCGCATATTAACGCTGCTCTCCCGCTTCAAAATGAGCCAGAGCAAACTGCTCAGTCGCCATCGAATTGGCCAAGCCATCGCGATGTGCGACGAGGTATGGGCTAATTTCACTTGAAGGGATCGCTGGCGCTTCCACTTTAGCCATGGCGCCTACGTCCGAAGTCACTGTCGGCATCGAAAACTGCCAAACCGCCAAGCCAACAAACATTACCGAAGCCACCGCTGTCGCAGGAATCAAAAACGGCTTCATCCAGGCTGATTTACGTATACGATTCGGAGCAACAATGACCGGCTCTTGCGCTAAACGGGCAGAGAATTTAGTCATAAAATCAGGGGAAACTGGATAGCCCTGCATTGCATCTCGCGCGGCATGCATTGAGTACCAGTCATTTTGCTGCTTTGATGACGCAAGTAGCTCGTTAATTATTTTTGACGCTTCTTTTTGATCAACCTCACAATCGATCAGTGCTGAGATTTTTTCATTCATTTTGGCAACCTTTTATTTCATTGCTGCGATCTGTTGATGGCAATACTGATGATTACCAGCGCTTATCTTTGCCCACTTCCTTAAGCAGAGGTCGCAGACGATTCGCAATCGCCTCCCGTGCACGAAAGATCCGTGAACGCACAGTACCGATTGGACAATCCATCGCCGCAGCAATTTCGTCATAACTCATGCCGTCCATTTCTCGCAAAGTAATCGCTTCGCGCAGCTCTTCTGGCAATGCATCTACAGCCTCATTCACTGTAGAGACAATCTGTTTATTCGATAGTTCAGTTTCTGGTGTATGAAAATCAGGCACTAGAGAGGCGGCATCGACACTATCGCCATCTTCGTCCTCATACTCAGCAGACAACACAGGGCGACGACCCAATGTGGACAGGTGATTTTTGGCGGTATTAATCGCAATTCGATACAGCCATGTATAAAAAGCACTTTCGCCGCGAAAACTAGGCAGCGCGCGGTAGGCTTTAATAAACGCCTCCTGCGATACGTCCTCAATCTCAGATTGATCACGTATCATGCGCGACAGTAATCGCGCAATTCGACGCTCATATTTTACGACCAGCAGCTCAAACGCCCGCTGATCGCCGCCCTGCGCCCGCAAGACCAATTCTTGATCTAAATCGCGCTCACTAATTTTAAGCAAGAGTATCAACCCCTCAATCTAATTTTTTAACCCTACCATCGATATGGGGTAAATATTGATTATTACAAGATCAAGCGTTTCTCTACAAGCAAGCCCAGCTCAGCTCTGTTAAGATTTGATGATTCATTATTTTGAAAAAAACACCATGCGCAAATTTGATGTACTGATTCTAGGTAGTGGACTCGGTGGCATGACCATCGCCTTGCAACTAGCTGAAAAACTCAAAGTCGGCCTTATCACCAAGCGCGCACTTCGCGACGGTGGTAGCGGCTGGGCGCAAGGCGGTATTGCTGCCGTACTGGACGACTCAGATAGCATCGAGCTCCATATTCGCGATACTCAGGTCGCTGGCGCTGGCCTTTGCGATTTAGACGCAACTCGCTTTATTGTCGAAAACTCCAAAGAAGCCATCGACTGGTTAATCGAAATGGGCGTGCCATTCACCAAAGATGAAGCCGGCGAAACCAGCTATCACGGCTACCACCTTACCCGCGAGGGCGGCCACAGCCATCGACGCATCATTCACGCCGCCGATGCAACTGGCGCGGCAGTGATTGATACCTTGGCCATCAAAGTAGCCGCTCACCCCAATATCACCGTACTCGAAGAGCATATTGCAGTTGATCTAATCACCGACAAAGCCGCCAACAATCGGTGCATCGGTGCCTATGTCTACAGCAAAGAAGAGGATCAAGTTGAAACCATCCTCGCGCCATTTACCGTCCTTGCGACGGGTGGCGCAGGCAAAGTTTATCTCTATACCACCAATCCAGACGTTGCAACGGGTGACGGCATTGCGATGGGCTGGCGCGCAGGTTGTCGTGTGTCGAATATGGAGTTTATCCAATTTCACCCTACTTGCCTCTACCATCCGCACGCCAAATCTTTCCTTATTACCGAAGCAGTACGTGGCGAAGGCGGCATTTTGCGACTTCCTGACGGCACCCGCTTCATGCCACAACACGATGAGCGCGCCGAGCTAGCGCCACGCGACATCGTTGCTCGCGCTATTGACTTTGAAATGAAGCGCGGTGGTTTTGATTGCGTCTATTTGGACATCTCTTATAAACCCGCAGCCTTTGTCAAAGAGCACTTCCCCAATATTTATCAGCGCTGCCTCGAGCTGGGCATCGACATCACGAAAGAACCAATTCCTGTCGTTCCAGCAGCGCACTATACCTGCGGCGGACTGGTTACCGACTTGGCTGGGCGCACCGATGTGAATGGACTGTACGGCGTTGGCGAAGTGGCCTGCACTGGCCTACATGGCGCTAATCGATTGGCTTCTAATTCATTACTGGAATGCATGGTTCTGGGTAAAGCCGCAGCCGAAGACATTCTGACGCAAACGCCACAAGCACTACCCCAAGTACCAGAATGGGACGAAAGCCGTGTTACCGACCCCGATGAAGAGGTTGTTATTTCACACAACTGGGATGAATTAAGGCGCTTTATGTGGGACTACGTTGGTATCGTTCGTACCAATAAACGACTAGAGCGAGCGCAACACAGGATTGAGCTACTCAAAAGTGAAATTCATGAGTTCTACCGAAACTTCCGAGTTTCAAATGATTTAATCGAACTACGCAATCTGGTCACCACGGCAGAATTAATTGTTCGATGCGCCCTAGCGCGCAAAGAAAGCCGAGGACTTCATTACAGCCGCGACTATCCAAAAATTGAGCCTGATTCTAAACCAACGATTCTGCAACCCAGTGCAGTTAAAACCAAAAAATAATGTCAGCGTTACACAAAAAATAGAGCGCGGTGCGCTCTATTTTTTTAGTCTCACAGCTAAAAATTGAACGTATACAAACCAAGCCTTTACAAATAAACGTCTACACAAACATACCCAACAAGCGATACAATCCCATACTAATAATTACCAAGCCAAAACAAGGCTTTACACCCGGATAGCTCAAGAACTGAGTCAATCGGCTGGCAAAAAGACCAATCAACAGCAAATTAGGCAATGTACCCAAGCCAAAGGCCAGCATCACGCCCGCACCCTGGGCCATGGATGCGGTCGATAAAGCAGCCAAACTCGCCGTATACACCAAACCACACGGAATCCACCCCCATAAAAACCCAATCAATGGCGTATGCCAAACCGAACGAATCGGCAATAAACGCCGCAATAGAGGTTGAATACATTGCCAAATGGGTTGGCCAATTCGCTCGATTTTAGTTAGCCAACGCGACCAACCCGCGACATACAAACCCAAGACGATGAGTAGCAAATTAGCCAAGACAAACAGAACTGACTTCACCGATTGCAACTGGGACAAAGCAGTTACACCAGCAATGCCACCCAAAACAGCCCCGATCAGCGCATATCCAAGCAACCGCCCAATATTAAACCCAATGTGATAAGGCAGCTTCGGGCCAGCGGGCAATTGTGAACTAAACGCAGCCACTACACCGCCACACATACCAGCACAATGCCCTCCACCCAGTAGTCCAGCCAAAAACAAAGCCAAAAAATCCAGTTCCAGCATCAAAAAACGTCTCAACCTATCAGATCAACTGAGAATACCTTGCCTTGGTTGTCTTTGTCCGTAAATACGCATCAAAAACCATCGCAATCGAGCGAATCAACATCCGTCCTTTTGGGGTGACAAAAATACCTTCCAACTCCAACGTCAGCAAACCATCCACCACTAGTGGCTGCAAGAGCCTCAACTCATCCGAAAAATAATCTGAAAAATCAATCATATAACCTACCTCAAAAGGCTGGTAAAACAATTGAAACTGACACATCAACGCCTGTATGGCTGCACGGCGAATCACATCATCTCGATTCATAGTCAAACCACGCTCAACTGGAAATGCTTTTTCATCCAATTTTGCGTAATACTCATCCAAGGTTTTCACATTTTGGAAATAACTCGCCCCCACCTTGCCGATGGAAGAAACTCCAAACGCCAATAAATCGCAATCAGCATGCGTTGAATAGCCTTGAAAATTACGCTGCAGGCGGCCACGCCGCTGGGCCACCGCCAAGTCATCATTTGGCAAAGCAAAGTGATCCATACCAATCAACACATAACCCGCTTGGGTCAGTTGCTCAATTGAATTTTGCAGGATATCGAGCTTCACTTCGGCAGAAGGAAGCTCCTCAGCGTTGATCCGACGTTGCGGCATAAATCGCTCTGGCAAATGCGCGTAGTTATAAAGTGCAATTCGATCCGGTTTAAGAAGTAATACACGATCTATGGTTTCTGCAATCGTCGCCGCAGTTTGCTTGGGTAAACCGTAAATCAAATCAACACTGACCGAGCGAAATCCATACATTCTGGCCGCCTCAATGACGGTACGTGTTTCTTCTTCGCTTTGGATTCGATTCACCGCGACTTGCACTTCGGTATTAAAATCTTGAATACCGACACTCATGCGATTAAATCCAAGCCGCCCCAAGTGTTTAATCGTTTCTTCACCCACCTTGCGTGGATCTATCTCTATCGAATACTCACCATTTTTTTGCAGCGTAAAATGCGTATTGACTACGTCCATCAATCGCTGCAATTGCGCATGCGACAAAAACGTTGGCGTTCCACCGCCCAAGTGCAATTGACTCACCGGAGGACGATTGGGGAGCAAATCGTCGTACATTTGTACCTCTTGCGACAGATAATCGAGGTATTGATCAGCCTTACTTTGATCTTTTGTAATAATTTTGTTACAGCCACAGTAGTAACATACGGTATTACAAAAGGGCAAATGGAAATACAAGGACAAAGGCATCGCCAATGCCCCTGGTGTTCGTCGCTTCAAAACCGCGGCATGCGCCTCTTGACTTAATCCCGCGACAAAACGGTCAGCAGTAGGATAAGACGTATACCTTGGCCCTTTGCCGTCATATCGAACAATTAATTCACGATCAAATTCAATCGGAGCCTGCATAAGACTTGTTTTTTGCGGTCGCATGTTCTTTTCTTCCCAATTCATCACTTTGAGCGCAGCATAAGTGCTAGTTCTCTGAGCAAAGTTGATCTACATCAGATAAAATAGTAGACACCTCTTTATAGATAGCTGTTTTTACTTTAAAACAGCATACGAAAATATCACCCAGCGTACATCGAGCCTTTTATGATTCAAAACATCCAAATACGCGAATTGACTCCTCGCCACTTACGCCAAACCTGCACTAATTGCAGCTTGCGTGAACTGTGCCTCCCCATTGGGCTAACCCCCGACGAGATGCAAGAACTGGACACCATTATCAGTCAAGCTCGTCCAATCAAGCGCGGCGAAGCTCTCTATCGCGCCGGTGAACCTTTTAAATCTTTGTTTGCAATTCGCGTTGGCTTTTTCAAAGCCAGTGTGATTTCTGAAGATGGCCGTGAGCAAGTCACCGGCTTTCACATGTCAGGCGAATTAATGGGCATGGATGCGATTAGCTCTGATTTTCACACTTGCGACGCCATTGCGCTTGAAGACAGTGAAGTCTGTGAATTGCCATTTGGTGAAATTGAAGAACTAGCTGGCGATGTGCCTATTCTGCAGCGTCATCTTTACAAAGTAATGAGCCGTGAAATTGTGCGTGACCACGGCGTGATGTTGTTACTGGGCAATATGAAAGCCGAAGAGCGTCTTGCAGCCTTCTTATTAAACCTATCGCAACGCTTTGCCATTCGCGGCTACTCATCAAGCAGCTTTCACCTGAGAATGACGCGCGAAGAAATTGGTAGTTACTTGGGATTAAAACTTGAAACCGTCAGCCGCACACTATCCAAGTTTCAAGACCAAGGCTTTATCAAAGTACAAAATCGTTTGATTGAAATCATTGATGGCGATAGTTTGAAAAAACTACTCAACAATTGCCAAGGTGAATAATTGATACGGTCTTCTTGCGTATAAATACCAAGAAGACCTACTAAGGAGCGCTATGAAATACCAACTCACGGCGCCACCTTATTTATTGGCACAACTCGCAACTCGGCTAGCACTTACCGCACAGACATTACAATACAGCCTATGTACGCCGCCAAGTGAGCAAAGCGATGCAGACACCCCAAATCTTATTTTCCAAGCTGATTTTTTTCATAACCCTATAAAAAACTCGGCCAGCATAGACGTTTTTGTCTTACCATCCCCTCTTTCGAGCATGCACGGCTTTATGCTTGCTGCAGGAGGAAACCATGCTGCGCTTGCTGAAGCGGCGCCCATTTTAGATGCACTCTCGCCGATAGCCTCTGGCTGGTTACATGCTGGCGACTATGGCTCGGCCAGTTTTTTTCATCAGCTGTGGCAGATTCTGATTGGCGCGCACGCCGATAGCCTTTTACCAATCTGGGAAAACATGCGAGCGCCAAACTCTGGGTTTCAAATCAATCACCCCGACTTGGTCAATCAACTTTCAAGCCTAATGGCTCAGCAACAACTACTCACCCAATCACTAGCCAGTTGTTCACAGCTATTTTTGGCAGAACATCCACCACAAATTTTTACTGCCTACCACCCACTGCAAAAGCAACTACTAAGCCAAGATGACACTCAAAAGCCATCCCCCGCCCATGAAATTGCGACTTTGCTAAGTAGCTTCAAAATAAATCCATAGTGTATTCAACTGCATACATCACCAAACAATGCCTGCAGTTGAATACTCCGGGCTTTATTTCTTCATCACTCGTTGACGACGGCTTTCAGACAAGACAACGCCAGCTGCGACCGACACATTCAAGCTTTCTACCGAACCATACATTGGAATCGACACCAAGCTGTCACACAACTCACGCGTTAAGCGCCGCATGCCCTCACCTTCATTCCCAAGCACCCAAGCGATTGGCCCAGTTTGCTCGTAATGGAACAAATCTGACTGACCATCAGCGGCAGTACCGACCACCCAAATTCCACGCTCTTTCAAGTCACGAATCGTACGTGCCAAATTGGTGACCATCACATACGGCACCACTTCTGCAGCGCCACACGCAACTTTTGATACTGTCGCGGTAATACCGACACATTTGTCTTTTGGGGCAATCACCGCATGCACGCCCATCGCATCGGCCACCCGCAAACACGCACCTAAATTGTGTGGATCGGTAATGCCATCCAAAATCAATAAGAACGGTGGCTCATCCAAGTCATCCAATACATCTTCAATCGATAAATAGCTTTTTTCGCTATCGATCAATGCCGCAACGCCTTGATGCCGCACATGGCCCGCAATTCCATCCAAGCGAGCGCCATCGACTTGCACCAACTTCACGTCTTGCATTTTTACCGCTTTGAGCAAGTCTTTCATGCGTGGGTCGCTGCGCTCGCTATTCACATACACTTCGAGCACCGAATCAGGAAAACGGCGTAACCGTGAACCGACGGCATGAAAACCGTGAAGAATTTTATTCTGCGCCATATCCGCCACTTCCAAAAATAACTAAGGCTACGATTTTACGGGGTTTAGCAAAAAAATACTGTTTTTTGCTCGGCAATCCTAGACATGCGAAACTAAAATTTAATGATTGACGGCTTTTTTAAGTTATTTTTATACTATCCTTAAGCAACATCGGCCATTTTACTAAGTTGTTAACCACTATGACCATGACTATCTCTGAAGACAAATCCAATACTGAATTACACGATCAACGCTTGGCGATGCTAGAAGATATCGCCAAAGAATTGGATGGGAATACTGTTTTTCCAATCTGCTTCGATATTGCCATCGAAATAGGCAGGGCAATGAAAGATCCAAGTGCATCTATCCATCAAATTGCACTGGAAGTACAAAAAGACCCTTTAATCACATCCAAAATTATCAAGCTGGCCAACTCCATTACCTACAATCCATCCGGCAGAAACATCGTCGACATTGAAAATGCCGTTGTGCGGCTAGGGATGGGGACTGCACGGTCGGTCGCATTAGCTTGCGCAATGGATCAAATGACTCGCTCAGCCCAACTTGCACCTTTTGAGACGCAATCAAAAAATTGGTGGCTACATAGCTTAAAATGCGCTGCCATTTCCCGCGTGCTTTGCAAACAACTCGCACCTCGCATTAATCCAGACATGGCTTTTCTGGCGGGTTTAGTGCATGACTTAGGTGCATTTTTTATGCTTGATCGTGCTGGTCGCTACTCGGAACTACTGGAGCGGCCCAAAACGGTTGAATATTTAGTGGCGCAATGGCATGACAGTATCGGCACCGTTTTACTCGATACACTGGGATTGCCGGATGAAATTGTTGAAGCCGTTCGGGACAATGACTTACCCCGTCCGACCGTTACACAACTTAGAAAATTGACCGACGTGATTTATGTCGCCAACTTATTCGCTGGTGGATTAGATGAAATTAATAAACAAGATCTACCAGAACCTTTCGACCCTGCAGAATTAGACGATCCGCAATACACTCGCCTGACCGATGAAATGAATCAAGCTTGTGCAGAAGTAATGAATGTTTTTTAGTAGGTATCGGCCTGCAGACATTAAATAATCGAATCTACAAGCCTATACCACACCACTAAGACCGCTTCATCGGAACAAAGCGAATACCATCGGGCGCAACCTGATCTGCACCGCAGGGCATAAAGCCATAGCGCATATAAGCCATTACACTATTTACACTCGCATTCACTGTTTTTAGACCGCTCTGAGCATCCGCACCCTTCACCAAAGCGCGACCAACACCGCGACTTTGTAGCTCAGGTAACACAAACAGCATGGCGATATGATTGCCATCGCTCACCTGCAACATCCCAATAATGATATTTTGGATGAGTGCCACATAGGTCGTCGCACCAGCCAAATCCCGCTCTGCAATAGCGCCAGAACTTGAATACTGAGTAAATGTAGCAATCCCTTTGAGGGATTGATATTGCACGGCCAAATGCTGAAACGAGCTATTGACCACTTCGGCCACGCGCTCGTATTCACTCGACTCAATTTTTCTGACTTCCAACGCCATCGTTAATTACCCGTACCACCTACAGTCAAACCACCATCAATCCGCATCGTTGGTTGCCCCACACCAACCGGAACACTTTGCCCATCTTTACCGCACGTCCCTACACCGGGATCCAAAGCCAAATCATTACCCAGCATCGATACTTTAGTGAGTACATCGGGGCCGTTTCCAATCAAAGTTGCGCCTTTCACCGGATACATCATTTTACCGTCTTCAACCCACCACGCTTCCGCCGCAGAAAACACAAACTTACCGCTGGTAATATCAACCTGACCACCACCAAAATTCACTGCATACAGACCGCGTTTGATCGATGAAATAATTTCTTGCGGATCTTTATCGCCATTTTCCATCAGCGTATTAGTCATGCGTGGCATCGTAATGTGCGCGTAGCTTTCACGACGGCCATTGCCTGTCACAGGCATCCCCATCAATCGAGCATTTAAGCTGTCTTGCAAATAGCCCTGCAAAATACCATCTTCAATCAGTACAGTGCGCTGAGTGGGGTTACCTTCGTCATCGATATTGAGCGAACCACGGCGATCGTTAATCGTCCCATCATCAACCACCGTCACGCCTTTGGCGGCAACCCGCTGACCGATCTTGCCTGCAAAAGCCGAGCTACCTTTGCGATTAAAATCCCCCTCCAAACCATGACCAATCGCTTCATGCAGCAAAATACCTGGCCAACCATTACCAAGCACCACCGTCATTTCGCCAGCAGGCGCTGGGCGTGCATCTAAATTGAGTACCGCTTGATCAACAGCCTTTTTGGCATAATCCAACAAGACCATATCAGTGAAATAAGCATAATCAAAACGACCGCCACCACCGGCGCTGCCTTGCTCGCGCTTGCCGTTGGCTTCGATAATGACATTAATCGACAAACGCACCAGCGGGCGTACATCGGCGGCGCGATGACCATCATGACGGGCGATATAGATGACCTCATATTCACTCGCCAGACTCGCCATCACTTGCACTACACGGGGATCAATGCTGCGCGCCAATTGTTCAATTTTTTCCAACATAGCGACTTTCGCCGCTTCATTGAGACTTGCAATTGGATCAATCGGGGTATAGAGCTGACGACCTTTTTGCTTTGTAATGTTCGCAGCGACACCCTGCCCACCTTGACGACCAATCGCGCGCGTTGCGTGCGCGGCTTGCTTTAATGCTGGCAAACTTATGTCATCCGAATAGGCAAACGCCGTTTTTTCACCTTGAATCGCGCGAACACCCACACCTTGGTCGATGCTAAAACTCCCCGATTTCACAATACCCTCGTCCAAGCTCCACGCTTCAGAACGGCTGTACTGAAAATATAAATCGGCATAATCAATTTCATGCGTCATGATGTCGGCAAAGACCTGACCGATCGCGGCTTCATCCAAATGAAAGGGCGTTAATAATTGCTGTTCAGCCAGGGCAAAAACGGTCATGAAGGAATTCACTTTTTCAATTTAGAAAGGTAAGTCATGGTACATAACTTTTCATACCGAGCGCAAAGCCGAAAAACAACAAAGCGAGGCTGTAGAGCAAGAATATCCACTCATTAGAACACAGCTTATTTAAATATTCGATGCGTCAATGCTGGCAAGGTACTGCGAACCCGAGTCAACTGGCTAGCCTTTAACTCAGCGAGCACCACTCCTTCTCCCTCCGGTAGGCAAGACAGCACCTTACCCCATGGATCAATGATGATGCTATGCCCAAATGTTTCTCGCCCAGTGGGGTGCACCCCACCTTGATTGGGGGCGATCACAAAGCATTGATTTTCAATGGCTCTCGCTCGCAGCAATACCTCCCAATGCGCACGACCTGTTGTCGCAGTAAATGCCGCCGGCAACAACCAAATATCGACTTCACCCACACTACGAAACAACTCAGGAAAGCGCAAATCGTAACAAACGGCTAAGCCAACACGACCAAATGGCGTATCGAACGTGACCACTTGAGTACCGGGTGCAATGGTATCGCTCTCACAAAAACGCTCAACGCCATTATCAAAGCCGAACAAATGAATTTTATCGTAGCGAGCGACACACTCACCATGCGGATTAAACACCAAAGATGAATTCATCACCCGATCTGGCAACTCCGAGCGTAGCGGGATCGTACCGCCAACCAACCAAATACCAAACTCGCGAGCAGCTTGCGCAAGAAAGTCTTGTAAAGGACCTACACCAAACACTTCTTGCACTGCCAATTTATCCGTATCTTGCTGCCCCATGATCGCAAAATACTCAGGCAAGACAATCAATTGCGCACCAGCTTGAGCGGCCTCTGCAATTAAGTGCCTCGCCACGGCTAGATTTTGCGCAACCAATGGCGTGGAAACCATCTGAATAGCGGCAACGGTAATCGACTGCATTGCACTTCCTTTGGGTATACCTCTAAAGCAATTGATAAATAATGGTTATAGCACCATACATCAGTTTATTTTTTTTACCTGCGGATCACGCATCGTACCATCGATCAGATATTCAAAAGCCACCAATTGACCGACCACATCTTGATCAAATAATCTTTGCGCCGCAAACGTCGCCAAGCCAGCAATTGGATTAATCACCGCGACGCCGAGTGCTACGGTATCGGCAACGGCAGGAATAATTTTAACGACAATATTTTGTGTACCCGCGACAAAATTCGCATCGCCTTGGAATCGAACTTTAGCAGCAGGTGCATCAATCAGTAGATTTTTGGTTTTTGCCACCCCAAGCGCCATCTGCGCATCGCCAGAAATGCGATCAAACGCAAATCCTTGCGAAATCACATCATCAAAATCTAACTTGAGTCGTCGCGGAATAGCCTGCAGATTAATCACAGTCAGGAAACGCCCTACACCGGGATCAACCTGCACAAATTGACCGGCACCCACATCGATTTTAAATTGACCCTGCATTGAATCAAGCTTCGGCGCCCAAGGCACCCCTTGCCAATTAGCATCACCCGCAAAATGCAAGGGGGCTGATTTCATCGCCTCTGGATAACCAAAGCGCGTCAACAATCGGCCAGCGCTAGGCGAAGTAACTTCGACTTTACCAGCCGTCATATTTTTGCCATCGCGCTGCGTCCACATCCCTGCCAATTCAAATTTGCCATCGCTGTTTTTAAGCTCCAGCTGCTCAATCGCCAAAGCATCGGATTGCGGCACTGCAGTTACATTGAGCTGACCGAGCTCCACTTTTTGGTAGCGAAAATCCTTCACCGCTAAATTGACTAAGGGCCACGCACTCGGTGTATCCAGTGCACTTGCTTGAACATCTCCCGTATTTCTTGCTCGCTCTATCGATTTTATCGTTGCAAGAGGCAGCCACATTTTTTCAAGGTTCGCATCGACACGTCGCTTATTCGCATCCCAATTAATCTGCCCTTTTAATTCTTTGGTATCCACATCAAACTCGAACTTAGGCCCATCTAACTTTGCATTCAAATTAAAATTATTCAGCACCCGACCCCACGCAGTCACCTGCGCAAAACTGAGCTGCTTAATCTGTATAAACGGCAAACCCGACGAACCTTGCGTAGAGAGCTCTTCACTTAGTTTTAGCCAATCATCGACATTCAAACGAGGCCAAGAGCCGGTGAGTAAAATTCCATCACTAGGCATCATTGCCGCACCACGCCCCAAATGCACACCAATTTGCTGCAGCGGATCAGCCCCGGCATGATTGGTTTGCATGCGACCGTTCAATAGTTCACCAACACTAAAATCCAAATGCGTTTGCTGTGCATTACCCCCCGCCTTGACCAGCAAAGGACGTACCAACTCAGGTGTTTTACCAAGAGGCTCTGGCAAGATCACTTTCGCCCCTAATAAATCACTCTTAAGGGTTAAGTCAAATTGCTTAGGCTCAATTTTTAACTGTGCTTGGTATTTAGCCTGCCCAGAAATATTGTTCTGCATTGGGGGTAAGTATTCTTTGGCAATATCAGCCATGGCGGCATCACCGTTGAGGGTCAAGATCAGTGCTCCACTTGCATCATTAACACCCAACATCCTCACACTGCCACCCAAAGCGCGCGCTTCGGCGCTTGGAATTTTAAGCATATTTTCAGTAAACTCAACTCGACCATTCGCTGCGTTTAATAAAGGAATTGCGCCACCAAAATCAAGCTGATTTTGCTTAAATTGATAAGACCCTGCAACTTTCGTGGCATTGATATTTTGGATGGGTAAATCCAACTTCAAACCCAGCTGCCCACTACCTTGAGCAGTTAATGTATCTAAAAAGCCGTTGGTGCTTTCTTTGACGGGGCTATTGGCGACGAAATCAAGAAAATCGCTGGTTTTACCAGTGACTTTACCTTCAACCAACACATGCTGATCGATCTCTAGGTTTGGAATCAGCACCGATACATCGCTCAGCTGAGTTTTAGAAATAACTCCAGAGTTGGCTTTGATATCCATCGCCAAACCTTCAAACGCCAGCTTGCCATTAATTTTCTCTATCTGCGGCCAGCCTGACACATAGTTTAAAGTGACATCGTGTGCTTTTGCTTCAATCGCAAAACGACCGCGTGACTCATCTTTACTGCCCTTGGTATACGGAAAGCCCGCAACATCGCCCTGCCATAGGATTTTGCCGTCGCTCGCACGACCCGCCAGCAACGCCTCTTGCAACCAAAGCAAAACCTCATCACCCAAAATCCGCGGCAAGTAGCGATAAACTTGATTGGCAGAAAGATGCGCAAAATCACCCGACAACTTCACTTTACCTAAGCCAGAAGCGGGCCCCTGATAGTTTGCCTTTATTTTCAACTGCAGAGAAGGATTCATCAACGATAAATCGACAAGATCAAACTGCCATTGCTTGGCGTTTTTAAACCACTCCAAGCGCGTATGCGCCTCTGCAAAAATAATCGGGTCAACAAATTGGGCTGGAAGGTTAAAAAGCACGTTTTGACCGCCCAAATCAATACGCCCACCGCCTTCTTGGATTTGTGCGGATACATTGAGCGGACCGATACTCAACTCGGGATGAATCGCTTTGAAATTTTCAAAATTAAAATCACTTTGGACAAACTTTGGCTCCGACCACTTACCTTGCCAACTTAAATTAGCATTCCGAAGCAAGCCCGAAAAATCCCCTTGTGAAATACGCTCCCCAAGCCCATTAGCCACTGGCTTCAGATGCGGTAAATACACATTCAAACCCGACAATTGCCACTGTTTCAAGGACAGCGTTGAACCACTTGGGGTCTGGGTATAATTTAAGGTACAGGTCTCACACAAAGGACCGCTACTGGACACAATCCGGCGACCTTCGACCTTAAGTGTTTGCCCCTTTGATGTATCAGTCCAAAACACAGACCCATCAAAGAGGGGCAGATCATACGTAGCAGGGGTATTTTTTGAGCGCAAAATCCAGTTTTTAATACCAAGATCAGCCTCTAGGGACTCTAAGCGTTTATTGGCAAACTCAAGCCGTAGATTGACCTTGCCTTGCCCTTGCTTAAATTCGTACAGGGGCAGGCCCACCACCCAAGGCATCAATTTGGATAAATTCGTTTCTGGCACCTGTGCCTTAAACCAACCCGACCCTTGCAATAACTCAGCAACATCACGCCCCTGAAACCGGCCTTGCATATTAATTCGAGGGCCAACCGAGACAGGGGGAGTAAAAGCGAGCTCAAAGCGATGCGCAGCAAAAAACTGATCCGTTACAAAATCAAGCTCAGTCAAATCCAAATCGGGGTATTGCCCCTGCTCATCGCGAAAGCGTAGAGTTCCTCGATCAATGACCATTTCACCTTGCGATAGAAACCAATTGAAAACTCGATGATCTCCAGAGCCCTGGCTTGAAATCGTCATGCCACCAATTTGCCAAGCACCGTTCGCAGTACGACTAATATCCAATACGGGTGATTGCAAACGGATTTGATTAAAGTGCAATTCTCCGCGCAGCAAAGTCCAAATCGATACCGTTGCTTCAAGTTTTTGAAAAACCAAATCAGGCGATGCCAGATTAGCGCCCATCGCAAACTGCGTGAAGGCAATGCTCGGCTGAAACCTGTGCCAACCACCATCAATTTCACCGATCGATACGGTCGAGCCAGTCGCCTTTTGCAACTGCTCCACAATAAGTGGTCGATAGTCATTTAGCCGCGGTGCAAACCAAAACTGCCAAGCGGCAGCTAAAATTACAAAGATCAGCAACAATCCGATTAAAATTCGTTTGAACCAACGAAATAGCCAAGTAGGCAGATGAAATAGGGCTAATTTGATACGGCGCACTAAAAACGTCCATGTTTGACAAGGGGAGCCCCCAAAAAAGCCAGGCCATGCTAGGGTAATGACACGACAGAAAGTCGACTATTTTACCCTGTTTCGATCGCGAAATTGCGCATAGAATGGCTTTTTTGCATCAAAGTGAATCACCACCACAAAGCAAGAAGCACTGAAAACTGCAACCATTTAAATACACCAACACCAAGAGCACAAAAGATGAATGATATGAGCGAGTTACGCCAAGTGAACGCAGCATCACAACACAGCCGCTACTTAAAAAATCTCTTTTTGCGTCACCCACATCTTGCTACCCGAACCGCGCAAGAAGCCACACACGTATTTACCCGCGAGCAAATGCTAACGCAATTGAACGCAAGCAACTGCCAAAATGAAGAAGAACTCAGCCAAAACCTACGTAGCCTACGCCAAACCGTTATGGCGCGACTCATTACCCGCGAAATCAATGGACTTTCCGATTTAAATGAAGTGGTCACCACCACCAGCGAGCTCGCCGAAGTCGCAATCACAACCGCTTTAGAATTTCTTAGCCAACCCAATGAACGCCTCGGCGAGCCAATAGGCGAAGAGAGCGGCGAACGTCAAGAACTCATCGTCGTCGGCATGGGGAAATTAGGTGGCCGTGAGCTCAATGTATCTTCTGATATTGATTTAATTTTTGTTTACCCAGAAGACGGCAACACCAATGGCATCAAATCGATTAGCAATCATGAGTACTTTACACAAATTGGTAAAAAACTGATCCGCATCATTGGCGACACCACGGCCGATGGTTTTGTGTTCCGCGTTGACATGCGCTTACGGCCATTTGGTGACTCAGGCCCTTTGGTAACAAGCTTTGCCGCACTAGAAAATTACCTACTCACCCAAGGTCGAGAGTGGGAGCGTTACGCATGGATTAAAGGCCGAGCACTCAGCGGAGACGCAAAGGGCTTGATGGATTTAGTTACGCCATTTATTTATCGCAAATACCTCGATTACGGCGCGTACCATTCAATGCGCGAATTACATAGCCAAATTCGTCGCGAAGTTGCCAGAAAAGACCGCTTTGACAACGTCAAACTTGGCCCCGGCGGGATTCGTGAAATTGAATTTATCGGACAAGTTTTTCAGCTCATTCGCGGTGGCCGCAACAAAGCTCTCCAGCAACGCCCAACGCAAGTTGTTCTCAATGAACTCGTACAGCAAGGCACTTTGCCGAGTGATGTCGTTGCTCAACTACAAGAAGCCTATGTGTTTTTACGCAATATCGAACATCGAATTATGTATTTGGATGACGCGCAAACCCAAATGCTGCCGACTAATCCAGACGACAAAATCCGTCTAGCCAGCAGCATGGGATTTAATGATTGGGAGAGCTTTAGACACAGACTGGATGAATATCGCAGCTTTGTCACGATACAATTCGATCAGATTTTCGCCCTTCCCGAGCAAACCACCCTCAATGGTGGCGTTACCGAAACGCATATTGATCACTATTTGGATGAGGATGCTAGCCGACTCAGTCAACTCGGCTTTCAAAACCCTAACGATATTCAACGTCGTTTGAACGCCTTGCACGACGGCAGTAAATACAAACAAATGCCGGATCGTTGCCGCCAACGTCTTGACGCGATTTTGCCTTCTTTAGTCATCATTGCCGCTGAATTTAACAATCCAGATCTCACCTTAACCCGATTACTGGATTTACTCGAAGCCATCGGCCGCAGAGAGTCTTACCTCGCCCTTTTGGCGGAACACCCGCAAGCACTTAAACGCCTCGCCGGTCTCTACAGCGCCAGCCCCTGGGTTTCCGAGTACCTTACACGCCACCCGATTTTATTGGATGAACTACTCGACTTCCGACTCTTGCATCAGTCGCCCGATTGGAAAGCACTGGGCGAGCAACTGCGCAGCGACATCCAAGCGCTACATGATGACACGGAAGCGCGCATGGATTGCCTGCGCCACTTCCAACACACGCAGATTTTCCGGCTTGTTTCACAAGATTTAGCCGAACTACTGCCACTCGAAACGCTGTCCGATCACCTGTCTGACTTAGCTGACTTGATTTTATCGGTCGCCGTCGAGGAAGTCTGGCGCGATTTACCCAATAAACATGTTGAGCATCCAAAATTTGCCATTATTGGTTACGGTAAATTGGGCGGCAAAGAACTCGGTTATGCTTCGGATCTGGACTTGGTCTTTTTATACGAAGACGAACACCCCAACGCTGGCGATATTTATGCGCGTTTTGCAAAGCGAGTTGTCAACTGGCTCACCAGCATGACGTCTGCGGGTCAACTATACGATATTGATTTACGTCTTCGCCCAAATGGCACGTCAGGATTATTGGTATCCAGCATGGAGGCATTTGAGCAGTATCAGCGTACAGCCGCCTGGGTATGGGAGCATCAGGCACTTACCCGTGCTAGGTATTGCACAGGCGACATCCAAATCGGGCAGAAATTTACAGGTATTCGCAATTCAATTCTATGCCTTGAACGTGACACCCCTGCACTACGCGCAGAAGTAAGATCGATGCGGGAAAAAATGCTAGAAACGCATCCAGCACTACCCAATGATGTTAAACATCTACGCGGTGGGATTGTCGATATTGAATTTATTATGCAATTCTTGATTTTGGCATACTCAGCTCAACATCCAGATCTAACCGCCAACTTAGGCAATATCGCCTTACTGGATACCGCAGCCAAACACGGACTCATCAGCCATGAAGCCGCCCAGCACGCCAGAGTGGCCTACCGAGCCTTAAGGAGGCTGCAACACACCCATAGGCTTAATGGCTCCCAACTCGACATCAGCAAAGTCGAGGCTATCAGTACTGAATTAGAGTCGGTCAAAGCAACTTGGCGGTCGCTCTTTGAATAAGTCGCAACTTAAAAATCTTAACTGCAATAAAAAAACCGAGTATTCCACTCGGTTTTTTTATTTATCAAAAGTAATTTAATTATTTGGCGGAACAAAATCAGCAAAATGGACTGCTCGCTCACCCGCAGGCAGATAAGTCTCTAACCACCGCATTTCCTGCTTTAAGTGGCGCAACAAAGCAATCACGTGCATAGGCTCCGTCTCATTGGCAAACCAATATTCTTTTCGCCAAACAGCGCAAGGAACGTCAAAAGCATCTCCACCGGGATGCAGCTCATCCTTAGATGGGGCGCGACGGGAATAACCTGTTAAATCGAGTACACCATCAAGCGGCTGCACCACTTCACTTACTTCAATCACAAATGCTGCCATACCTGGCGATAACTGCTGCAAATTGACATACACTTGCGGGCTTAAATCTAAACTCATTAAGCCCTCACGACAACACTTAGAACAAGGTAAAGTCGTGGCTGCCCAGCTTAAGGTTTGGGAATGATCATCAGCACGCTCATACGCATCAATCAAATGAACATGCCCACATGAATAAACAGGTAAACTTTTTACTGCCGTCATTTAACCACCTCAAATCGCCAAGCTTAGCTAGCAAAGATAGCACAAAACCTTACCTTTACTGAAATTCAATTCATTGGCATAGCCAAAACGAATCCAAATATGCTACCCATTCTATTTCAAGACGAAAACCTAATTGCCATCCACAAGCCCAGCGACTTACTCGTGCATCGCACCAGCCTAGACGCTTACGAAACCCGCTTTGCTGTGCAATTACTGCGAGATCAAATTGGCCAGCATGTTTATCCAGCGCACCGCTTAGATAAAGCCACCTCAGGGGTTTTATTATTTGGCCTCAACCCTACAACAGCTCGTGCTCTTTCTATGCAATTTGCGGCGCGCGAGGTCCACAAACAATATCTTGCCATCGTCCGTGGTTGGCCAGCTGAAGCGGGACACATTGACCATCCGCTAGAACTCAGAAAAGACGACGTTGAACTTTTTGGTGATGAAGCCCCCAAGGGCGCGCAAGAGAGTCAGACCGAATACCGTCGCCTAGCCACTATCGAATTACCTTGGACAGTCGATAAATACCCAAGTAGCCGCTATGCCTTAGTTGAACTTAATCCACTAACAGGACGTCGCCACCAGATTCGCCGCCACCTTAAACACATCAGCCATCCGATTATTGGCGACTCTACTTATGGTAAAGGCAATCACAACCGTGCTTTTGCACAGGCGTTTGGCATCAATCGACTTTTACTGGCCTGTCAAAGCATGAGCTTCCCACACCCCATCAGTGGTGAGCGCATTACAGTCACTGCGCCACTCGCCGCTGATTTTTCTCGCGTCGTCAAGGAACTCAATTGGCTAGATGCGCTCAACCAGCACCATATCGTTTACGAAACGCCTCGCGTACCAGACACTAATAATCGTCGACAAATTTTTGTTTAAAAAAAGCCCCGGGCTAAATTGCACGGGGCTCAATCTGCATTATTTTTTCTTTAAAAAGGCAGGAGGCGTCTCAGCCGCGACTTCAGATTCTTTTTCTAGCAAGCGTACGCGTTGACGAGAGTTGAGCTCTGTTTCAGTGGCAAGCCTAAATACCGAATACACACTGCCGTTAAATGCCAACTGAATGTGTTTCCAATCATCATAATCGCCCAGCGCAGTATCGGTAATCCCATCATCATTCACATCACGGGGCACGCTACCGTCGGCTTTTCCATTTAAATTCCAATCAGCAAACGCACCCAACCTCACCCCACGACCAATCATTCGGCCTTCATCCAAGCCCCACTCATTTAAGGCGATACTTTTCCCATCAGAGTAATCAACAACAAATCGATTCGTGCACGGCCCATCCACTAGATCGCAAACACCATAGGTATTTGCGGCCTTACCCGGTGTTGCCCTGCCTAATGAATTTTGGCGGAAATAGATGCGCTCATTGATATCGGTTGGATCGCTGGGTACGCCGTTAAGTTGATACTCGTAATTCATCACACTCAAATAATTTGGCTTATTGTTTTTACCTTCATCACCGCCATGAAACAAACCAAGATTATGACCCAGCTCATGCATAATCGTACCTGCCTGATAATTGATCAATTTGTATAGTTCATTGGCGCTACTGCTATTCAACCCCCACAAGCCCAGCGTCACCAAAAAGTCATTGCCATTAATTTCGCCCAAGCCTGAAGAGCCACCATAACCATTGCTATTTTGCGTAGAACCCATTAATGCATAATGAAAAATCAATCGACGGCGAACATCCATGCTGGCATTTTTATAATCCATTGCATTAGCGCAATCGGCATTTTTATACAGACTCACGCAACGCGCATAAGCGACCTCTTTGCCGCCACCTAAATTAAAATCGGCAGGACTTACAACGGGGCTATACAACTGCCCCACATCCAGCAACACATCAATCCCTTTGCGATTAAAGGCTTCGCGAACCAAATGCAAAGCCTCTTTACGTGGCTTGAGCCCCTCATCAATCGCGCTTTGCATCCAATCGATTTGGATCAAAATAGTCGGCCGCCCAGCGCGGGCACCCATTGCATACAAATCCAAACCCGCATAAGTGCCGCCCGCTTTTTTTGCACTACTCGGTATGCCATCGCGGTCTTCATCACGAGCATCCACGTCAACATCATTGCGCCCACCCGGGGTACCAAACGGCACTACACGCCAATCTGCAGCACTATGAGTATCTTTAGTTTGAGTGTAATAACGCACCAAAGCATAACTACCATTTCCATTTAGCGCGCTGGCTGGATTACCTTGCCACGCATTGGAGCTGAATGTTTGACTCACATTATTGCCAAACCTCACATAATCAACAGTCTGATTATTACGAACCAATTCAATTGAACCATCCGCCCCCCAAACTGGCCAATCTTGATCACGACCGATGTATTGCATCTGGACTGTTTTCTTAGAAGCAATCGCGTCTATATTTGCCGCCACGACGACATAATTTTTCGCCTCAATCGTGCCGCTCAATGGATACGTACTTAATGTATTCAGTGGTTTACTTTGAATTCGCACACTCACATCATTCAAGGAAATGGTCTGATTGCTTGGATTGTAAATTTCAAACCAACTACCTTGACCAGTCGCATCAGCGGCAACTTCGTTAATCACCAGGTCATTCATATCACTTGGCGGAAGACTCGGCACAGGCGTCGAGGTAACAATCGGCGTTGGACTTGGCGTTACAGGGCCACTTGTTGGTGACACGGATGGCGCCGTAGTTGGGGTACTAGTTGGAATATTAGTTGGCGCAGCCGTTGCGCTACTGCACTCATCGAGCTTTTTCCACGGCATGGCTTCGCCAGAATTTAAGGCTGGATCTTCACCCCTAGTCCACCACTTTGCCTGATAGGTCACACCGTTGCGCATCACTTTCACACCAGCGATATAGGCAATTGAAGCACCCCACTGTGCGGCACATCCACTCACTGGTGGCGCAGTTTGAACAGGCGTTGGTGTCGGCAGCGCAGTAGGGGATGGGCTTGGCGATGCACTCGGCGTTGGCGTTACAACTACAGGCGTTTTTGTAGGCGTAATGGTCGGCGACATCGTTGGTGTCGTTTGTGGAGAAGCACTTGGTGCTGGGGTCGCCGTTATTGAGCATGCTCCGACCAAGCTCCACACTTGGCCTGCCGCTGAATTGCTCAGTGGACTATCACCCAACGTCCACCATTTAGCGCGGTAGGTATTGCCTTTTATGACGACAGTTTGCCCCGCGGTATACACCTGCGCGGTTGACCACGAATCATCACAAGCTGCTGCAGAGGTCATCATCGACCACCCACTCAACGCAAGAAAACCCAAGCCAAACGCTACTTTATTAAAACCCATTTCTCACAAACCCCGATATTCGCCAATAAAACTGACTTTGACAGTCAACCAATAAGGCGAATAGTCACATACGGGTTAGTACGTACTCAATAGATTGCTTACTACAAATCAATAAATAAATTTACACTCTGTAATAATTTAGACATATCAAGTATCTAGATCAAAACAAATAGAAATATAGCTTGCATGCAGATACCCTCTAACCACCCACCTGTAGACGTGCCGCCAAGCCAGACTGCCGCACCACTCCTTTGCGGCTAGCACTGGCGATAACCGTCTCCTCACCCCATAAACTCACTTTGCTTCTGGCGCGCGTGATGGCGGTGTAAACCAGCTCTCGACTCAATAAGCCACTTCCACCCTCAGCGGGACTCGGAAGCAACAACAGCACATGACCGAACTCAGAGCCTTGTGATTTATGCACCGTCATCGCAAACGCCGTTTCTACCGCCGGTAAGCGCGCAGGCGCGATTGAGCGTGTTCCGCCATCTGCGGTTGGAAAATGCACCCAAAGCTTGCCACTCTCATCAGGTAAAGTCAGGCCAATATCGCCGTTGTAAAGCTCTAAATCGTACAGATTTTGTGGCACCAACACAGGGCGACCGGCATACCAGACTTGATCACTACTACGCAAACCGCGCTTGAGCAATTGGGTTTCGATGGCCGCATTGACCCTAGTCACGCTAGCAGCACCATTGCGAATCGGACTCAACACCCGAAAGGCCTCAAATGCTTTAAACACTTCGTTTGGGCAGGCTTTACGACTCACCGCAGCAAAAAAGTCATCAAAGCCAGCCATAATCGGGCCCATCAAATCGTATTGCGCTGGATTAGTACCATACCAAGTCAAAGCCGAGTTTTCGGATTGACTGCTTGCGGCCAGCAACTCACTCAAGTTACGTAAATCACCCCGATTAATCGCGCGCGCCAAATCACCAATCACCCCAGAAAAACGATAGCTTTTTTGCAAAGTCATCACATGATCGCCGATGCGAGACTCAGAAAATCCTGCCTCAATCCGCTGCCCCGTTAAATTGGATAGCTGCTCGGCAAATTGTGGGGATAAACCAGCTCCAGCGCACAAATCGCCCATCACGGCGCCCGCCTCAACCGACGACAATTGATCTTTATCACCCAACAAAATCAATCGCCCCTGCGGTGGTAAGGCATCAACCACTTTACTCATCAGCGCCAAATCAATCATCGAGGCCTCGTCCAACACCAGCACATCAAGCACCAAAGGTTGCGCTGCGGAATGGCGAAACTGCACTGAGTTAAACCGACTGCCCAGCAAGCGATGCAAGGTCACCGCCACATCGGGAATTTTTACGGCGATGTCATCGGGCAATACACCTTGCGCGATGAGATCGGCCTTGCCTTTGCGTATCGCTTCTTGCATCCGCATCGCCGCCTTGCCAGTTGGCGCAGCCAAGCCAATTTGTAAGGTCGTCTTCGATGTCATTTGCAGCAAGGACAGTAATTTGACCAAAGTCGTCGTTTTTCCGGTACCAGGGCCGCCACTAATCACCGTCAGCCGCTGATGCAAAGCGGCTGCCACCGCCACCTTCTGCCAATCGGGATTCTCCTTACTATTAGCAAACAAGGACTGCAACTGCGACCTCAACACCCGCTCATCAGGCGGCTCAACCGCGTCGACCGCCAAAGCCAACAGTTGCTCAGCCAAGCGAGATTCATACTGATGATAACGCGCCAAATAGAGCCGTTGCTGCGACACAATCAAGGGTGCAAAACAACCCGCCTCGCCGACCAAGCCACTGGCCAACCACGCCGCAATATCGGTTTGCGCAGGAATCTCGACACAGACGTCACCACGTTCACTCGCCTTTGCCAACTCCGCCGCCAAACCGAATAACTCAGCAGGGGCAGCCGGATTTTGCCTGCGCAGTAGTTGAACCAAAGCACTAGAAAAATCGAGCACAGGCGCATTCTTTTCTACGACTTCATTCATTGCTCTGCTCCTTGGCCCAGCGTAGCATTTAAAGCCTCAATTAATTTTAGGCTTGGTATATCTTTATAAACTCCACAATCCGAATCATTTGACGACATACCCCTTATAAACAAATACAGCACCCCGCCAAAATCTCGTTCGTAATCATAGGTATCACCCATGCGGGATTGCATATGCCGATGCCAAGCGCACACATAAAGCAAATACTGTAAGTAGTAGTGCGAATCGCTCATCACTTCGATCAAGTTTTCGGGTGCGTAATCCGCCAAGCGATCGCCCAAATGATTCGATTTATAATCGGCGATAAAGTATTGCCCTTGCCAAAAAAACACCAAATCGACAAACCCGTTTAAATAACCAGCAAATTTTTCGGGTTTCAAACGCTGTGCGCACGCAATAAAACGCGGCTCGATATTAAATTCAGGCTTCGCCAAAACGCGGCAAAACGCAGCAATATCAATTGCTTTACAACCCAGCAAAAACTGCCATTCATTTAAGCGTTGCCGTGAACCCAATTGATTAAGCGTAAGTTGCCCTTGAGTCAGCGTGATGGGCGCAGCGAGCACATCTAACAACCACGCTGCCGTTTCATCGGCCGTATTCTCATCCAAAGGCAAGCCCGATTTCAGCATTTGTTTTTCAATATTGGCGGCCAGCAAAGCGGCATCGCCTCGTGTGAAATCTTCATTTTCCAACACCGAATGCAAGGTCGTACCGGCTTTACTACCGCGCGCAAAGCCAAATCGCATTTCACCGCTAGTTTCAGCGAGTAACACACTAGACGGAATCATATGCGCATCATGATCTGCCCCAACCTCGGCCATCGCCTCACTCGCGCCATAGGCACGTGTTAATGAGGTAAAACTCGCCAACCGCCATTGAGCAGCCAGACTCCAGGGCGCATTAGCAAGTCGAGTCGACAATACCCCCAGCTGTAAGTCGACATCCTCACCGTGCTGTGCGATATAGCGCATGGTTTCAGGCAAATCACTAATGGTTAACGCCGGAGACATCCCCTCGCCTAAATCTGCAAAAGCCGCACCAATCGCGGCTATATCGACCTCTTTGAGATTGTCACGGAATGTCATTCCAGACTTAAAGCGCAGCAATTGTGACAAGGGCGCATTTTTAACCACGGGAGAGGCTTTTTCCAAAGCAGGAAACGCCAGATACAAGCGATGCTTCGCGCGGGTGACCGCCACATAGAGCAAACGAACCGCCTCGGCATAGGCTTCATGTTCGGCCTGTGTCTTATGACGACCCAAGTCAGCAGTACCCACATCAATTTTGAGCGCATGCCCATCGAGTGGATCGTGAAACGACAACATACTGCTATCACGCAGTAATGATTTCTTACCCTTCCAAGAAAACGGGCAAAATACCACCGGATACTCCAAACCTTTGGAAGCGTGAATCGTCACTAACCGCACTCGATCAGCATCACTTTCCAAGCGCATTTGCTCATTCTCAGCGCCTTGGCTTGGCTCCGCGATTTGCCGCGTCAGCCATGCCAACAACAGCGCCGGACTTGGGCGTGAGCGGGATTCGTTTTGCACCAGTTCAGCCACATGCAATAAATTAGTGAGGCGGCGCTCACCATCGGCAAATTGCAGGACACGACTCGTAATATCCGCCTCAACCAACCAGCGACGGAACATCGGCATAAAGCCAAATTTTCGCCACTCATCACGCCAAGTCTGTAAGTTTTCAACTTCACGTTGCCACGCTACATCATCCAATTGCAGCGCCATTAATTGCGCCACACTCAAACCCATTACTGAGCTCACCAAGGCTTTGCGCAATAATCCAGTCTGCGCTGGTGCCTCTATTGCCGCCAACACCGCGCATAAACCTTGCGCCTCACTAGACGAAAACACACTTTCCCGCGTTTGCATGACCGCCGCAATGCCGCGCTTGAGCAAGGCTTTGCGCATTTCATTGGCCTGTCTGTGACTTGGCACTAAAACAGCAATATCACGCGGACTTAAATTGCGCTCACCCAATTTAGCCTTGCCAGCACTCGCTGCACTTAAGAGCGCAGCGATTTCGTCTGCAGTTGCCGCAAAAAGCATTTTTTCTGCCACTTCTGGCTTAACACCGTCAAACACAAATGCATGCACAGGGCCGCGCCCATCGTTACACACCAACTTTGAAGCCCCACTTTGTTTGGCCTGTATGGTTGGATGAGTAATTTTGCTTTCGACAAACGCATCTTCAGGTGCAAACAGCGTATTCACAAACTGCACAATCGGCGCATCTGAGCGGAAATTCGTATCGATCGAGTAACAAGCGTCCGCCTGTGCACGTGCGCCCAAATAGGCATACACATCCGCACCGCGAAAAGCATAAATCGCCTGCTTAGGGTCGCCCACCATAAAAAATGGTGGCTGCGTACCATCCCCAAGCGCTTGACCAAACAATCGATCAATAATCGCAAACTGCAGCGGATCCGTATCCTGAAACTCATCGACCAGTGCCGCTTTATACTTTTGGCTCACTTTATCAGCGAGGTTATGCGCCCTAACTGGATTTTGCAAAGCCCCCGCCAAGGTATTGATACTATCGTCAAACGACATCTGGCCTGCCTTGGCTTTGCGCAGCGCCAGTTGCTCACGCACATAGTCGCCAAAATGCAGCAACCAATGCTTTAAACGCAAATCCAAGTCAGCAGCTACACTTTGTGCATTTAAATGCAATTGTTCTGCGGCAGTAAAAAATTCATGCGTCGGCGCAACGGCTTTAAACTCTTTTTTGACCATCTTTAGGATGTGACTTTGGGTGAGTTTTTCCCATTCTTTGAATAGACTCGCACTTGGCGTTGCCGATTGCATCAAACGACTTGCTTGCGCGAGCCAAGTCTGCCATTTCTCCGCGCTCAGTTTGTAGGTGCCAGAAAAAATCTCTCCGGCCAGCGCATTAAGTAGCAAAGTGCTGATCTCGGCTTGATCCCACCATTTCTGGCACTCACCCCATAATTCGGCATACCGTGCGGCCTGCTCTTGGCTGTACTCAGCCGATGGCAAAGACGGCAGCGGCAAAAAGTGGGCAGGATTTAGACTTTTGCACGCTGCAGCACGCTGCAGCAAAACGTCGATCGTGACATTCTGGCTATGAAGATAAGCCACCCACGCCGGATCGCCCTTATACAACTCAGTGCGCCAAAAATCCTGAGTAATTTCGGTGAGCAACTCGCTCTCGTCTTCCAGTAACTTGCGGTCAAAATCAAAACCGGCCTCAAAGGCTTGCTCAGTGAGCAGGCGTTGGCAAAAGCTATGAATCGTTGAAATCGCAGCGCAATCGAGTGTCGCCAAGGCCAAACGTAATTGCGCCAAGAGCGGCGCAGGATCGATCTGCTCTGCTTGTACACGCGCCCATACATCCGCGCAAAAGGGCTCAGCTACGCCATTAATCAGCACCGGCGCTTGCTCAACAAAGGTTTGCGTTAACTGCGCCAAACGTAAACGAATTCGGTCTTTTAATTCGGCGGTCGCCGCCTTGGTAAACGTCACTACTAGAATTTGCTCAGGGAGTAATCCTTTCTGAGCATTGTAGGCTGGCTCTCCTGGCGCAATACTAGCTCCTAAAATAAGTCGCGCGTATAAACCCGTGATATTGAATGTCTTCCCCGTCCCTGCCGACGCCTCAATTAAGTTGCGTCCCGACAGCGGCACTTCGTGCACCAGCAAGGGCGCATAGTTTGGGTGTAGATGCTGTACCTCACTCATCACGCTCTCCTAGCAACACGGCCAAATCACTGGCTAGATCATAATCACTAACAGCCGCTAACATCGGCAACACGATCTTTTCTGCCCAAGCTGTAAACACAACGCGTGCTGCACACACTTCCTCATCATTTTCTAACTGCGATTGCGCGAATGGATCTTCTGTCCACAACAGTTGATTTTGAATTTCAGCCCACTCACCGTCATTCGTAAAGCTAGGCAACCAACGCGCCAAAGCAGCATCCCAACGCTGATCATCCTTGTCGGCCTTGCCCCACGCTAAAGCGGCGTGCGGGAAAAATGGCAATGGCGCACTCATTGCGGTTTCATACAGCGCAACCACCTCAGCTAAATTCGCTTTGGCTTGCGCAGCACTCAGCTGTGTAAAGGTGAACACACGCTCTGGCGACAAGCAACGCGTGACTGCGACCATCCCAGACGGTTGCATCGCACACAAAACCAAATGCTCGACCCACACCCTGAATACATCTCGCGAATGAATTTGGCTCTTCACGCTAATACGACCCTTGGCAAAGCACGCATCTAACCATCCCGTGATGCGCAACTGTGGCAGAGCGATATCAACAGCCACCGGTGGGAACGCCTCGCTACTTTGATAGAGCGGCAAAGCCTCACGCAGTGCGCATGCCGCTTGCAACTGCTCATTGACCAATAATTCACCCGGAGCACCCAATGGGGTATCGCCACGAGCAAAAACCAAATCAATGGCTTCCAAGCCATACATCAGGCCTAATTCACGAATTCGACTATCGCGAAAATCATTTAAATCAAACGCCTCATCATCGATTAAATGACCATCCGCTTCTTTTAAATTCAAATGAGCACGATGCCGTAAAAAATACGCCGCCGGCTTAGCCAAGCACTGCGCCAACTCATCCCAGCGCAATTCGCTCGGCAAGGTATACGGCGGATACGCTGGCACTTCAAAAATCTCGTTATGCATTTGAGCCGAAGCAATCTTCATGGCGGCCTTTTGCCACAAGGGATTAAATGATCGACTACGAGTATCCGCCGCAAAGCATTGCTGACTAAAGGGCTGCAATGGATACTCCGTAATGAGGTGTTTTAATAAATGATCGCGCCGTTCTTCCAGCGAAAGCGCTAAATCACCCTCCAGTACAAAGCCTTGTGCCACGCAATCGAGCACGTCACTCACTAAGACCGAAGGCGGAAAATGTGCATCATCTTTCAAACTGCGGCCGACCCACGACAAGTACAGCTTTTCTCGCGCTGCCAAAATAATATCGAGGAATAAATAACGGTCATCTAATCGCCGAGAGCGATCACCCAACAAAGGGTTTTGTGCGATCAGATCAAAACCAGCAGTCGGTGGATTACGCGGAAAATCAGATTCATTCAATCCGAGCACCGCAATCACCCGAAACGGCAAACCGCGCATCGGCACCATGGTACAAAAGGTCACGCCACGCGACATAAAGCCCGAACCACGGCTTGAGTTTTCAAAGTGATGCTGCAGCCAATCACAAATCACTTCACGCGGTGCGGTTTGCGTAAAGTCAGCTAATGCCGCTTCATCAGCCAAGGTCGCCAAAGTGCTACGAATCACTTCAGCCAGTTTCAATTCAACGTCGTCTTGCTCATCAAACAAGATAAATGCGTCCAACACCCGCAGTGCGGTATCGCGCCACTCGGGCAAAGTGCGTTCCAGCACCAGCTCACTGCGCCAAAATTGCAGCGCAGCAATAAATGACATCAATTTTGCCAGCAAGCTCGCTTGCGAACCTTCCAAATCATCCCACGGCGCAATTGCATCGCTACCTGCTGCGCTCCACAGCGGAATTGCATCACCCGCCAATGCATTGGGTAAAGCGACTCCGAGCAGTAATCGATCTAAACCGGCTTGCCACGTATTGGTCGCGCCCATATCAGCCAAGTCAAACTCAGCGCGATGTGCAGCATCCAAACCCCATCGAATATTGGCTGCCTCTATCCAATGCCTGAGCGTCACCAAGTCGGGCGTTTGAATCCCAAACCGCGCAGCCACTTGCGGCGTTTCAAGTAACCCATAGACTTCATCGGCTTTACAGCGGCTGGCTGGCAAATTTAACAACAGCATCAACACATCCACCGCTGGACATTCTTGCTGCGTCGTTAAATCGGCAATATTGAATGGAATATTCGGCGCGCCAGAGGCTTTAGCGCCGCCAAACACCGCCTCAATCAACGGCGCATACGGTCCCATATCAGGTAGCAACACGGCAATTTCAGAGGCCAGCAAAGTGTCGTCAGCCACCAACATTGCGCTCAGTTGATCATGCAGAATTTCCACCTCGCGCATAGCGCTGTGCGCATTATGAAAAGTCAGTGACTGATCGTTTTTGGCAATGACTTGCGCGCTAGCTGCATCGCGATTAAATAGATTAAGCACATCCGATTGCAGCGTCTGCAATAAACTCGGTGTGAGCGTGTGTTCGAGTGGATCGGTAAAAAGCCATTGCTCGCCCCCGCCCGTCCAAGGAAACGCCTCGGTCACAGCACGGTAAAAATCGCGCCCCGCCTTACCCATAGCAGCCAACAACGGATGGCCAATATCCAAATACAGCGCTTCTTGCGGCTGTTTGGTCTCGCGCAGCGCAATCACTTTGGCGCTCACAATCGCTCCCCACTCTTCACGGCAAGGGTTAAGCAAAAATAGATTAACGTCGATGTGCTCGGCCAATGCGCCTAAAACATCGATATACGCAGGTGGCATTCCGGCAATGCCAAACACGGTAATTCGCTCAGGTAAACGACTCGGCCCCGCCGTTTGCCACTGCTGAAAAAGTCGCACAAACATATCGGCACGATGCGGCACTTCATCTTCCGCAAAAGTGGCATCAATACTGGCGCGCACCTCGCGCCACAATGTAGCCTGCCACGCCTCATCAGGGCCAAGCCCTAGCAACTGACCCGCCTCCCACGCCGCAATCCAGTCACTGCGAAAAACAAGGTATTGATCGAATACATCGGCCAATTTACCCGCCAACGCCATCCGCCGCCGCGCGTCTCCCTCTTTTAAATAGGCCTCAACAATCGGACTGGCCTGTTGCGCCTGCGATTGCGGCAGTAAGCCATACATCCGCCACGCCAGTGGGCTTGAGCTATATGGGGACTCCGCCTGCAAATGCGGCATCGCGTCTTTCAGCAAGGACCAAACAAAACTCGCTGGCAGCTGAAAATCAATCCCCGCACAAATGCCGATCCGATCAGCGAGTTTAAAACGCAACCAGCGCTCCATTCCCTTGCTCGAAACAATAATTTTTTCGCTCGCGAATGGATCACTGAGTGCAACGCCATACAAGGCTTGCAGCAATTCAAATAGATTTTCGAGACGATTGGACTGATAGATATTGAGGCGACTAGACATGCGAAGACCGAGGTAAATGGCGTTGCTTATTCTACCCCTTAAACTGACTTAAACTGTAGGATTCCAACCTAAACTACGCCGTTTCAAAACAAAAAGAGCGCCAATCACGGCGCTCCTTCATTAAGGTATATGCATGTAGCTACTAATAAACAATCCCTATAGAGCAATACCTATACAGCGACACTTTCACGCTGCACCAAATCATCAGCTGAACGCAGTAATTCAACCATCGCCCGATCAAACAATTGTGACTCTTCGAGGAAACGTACTCGATCACGGGCAAATAAACGACGGAAGGCGCGCAGGCTGAGTACCGATGGTTCGTCATGACCATCAACCGCCAACACAATCGCGTTTTGATTGGCTTTAGTCCAGCTCAACTGCGCCAATTGCGCCGTACCATTGATATTAATTTCGATCGCCACGCCATTCCCCAATTGTGCGAGGAAGTCAGTACTGTCATTGGTGCTCTGTTTCAAGGCTTCAGCTGGGGTTTCCAAACCCAATTCGGCTTCGATGATTTGATCGATTAAATTGAGTTTATTTTCTAAGGCGCCAATCGCTTCCTCAACAAACACCGGATTCAATGGCGCTTTTTCCTCAATCTCTGTGGGCTCAGCCGTATACGCCGCCAACAGAAAATCACGGAATTCCTCGTGAATCATCGATAGCGGCGGTGGAGGCGCGACCCAATCACCAGCGCCAGCGCGCATCGCCAAACGATGCGCATCAACAAGATGGCTATTCAACCCTTGGACTTGCGCTACTGTCCACTGCAAACTCAGTACACCTTCGCGCAAAGTGGACACCATGCTCGGAATCAAACCAAGCAATAATTTACTCTCTTCGCGATCTACCTTGGGTGCCAAACTCCAAATCAAATCAGGCACCACCAGCCGATAGCGCTGTTCTTTTTCTGGATTTTCACGCCCAGCCAATTCAATCGCCCGCGCCCAAGTGGTCACCAAAAAATCATATAAATAAGGCTCGATGGTGTAAGGCGATAAAGCATCAGAAATCATTGCGGTGATACGCGCAAAGTGCAAAGTGCGCTGCTTAGCATGATCCAAGACTTGCGCTGCCGTGCTGGCCATTTTTTCACAATGTGCTAGTTCGTTGGCAACCCAAGCATCTAACTCATCCAACATCAAGGTAAACAGATGCAAGTCTTCGGTTTCATCGATCAAAATAATGCCAACAATCCGGCAAATCTCAGCATTCACGCGCTCAGCACTATCGCTGTTTTGCTGCATTCCCAAAGAAATGGAGCCAATTCGATTCACCAACATCCGCGCTGGATGGGTTTTTCTGGCAAATAGATTCGGATCTTGCAGTGCAATTTTCAACACCAAGAATTGCAAGCGCCCCAACTGCGCACGCACTTCGGCAGGGACTTTGCTATCTCGTAAAATAAACTCAAACAGCATCGCGACAACATCAATCGTCATCGACTCATCAACGTTGGCCGCAATCTCATTGAGTTGTTGGCGCTGCTCCAAAATCAGATTTCGAATCTTACCGTCTTCACCCCAGATACCTTCGGTGCTTGGGGTTGAAATTTGAATCAAGTTTTGTACTGAATGCGCCAAGGGTGCGCTCACTTGGCGCATGGGATGCGGCGCAACATCATCGCCAAATGGCGCATCCACCGCGCCCATTTTTGACATGCTGTTGCCAGAAAAGAAATGCTTTAATGATCTCCCTGCGCTTTTCACATCTCCCAACCACGACTTAGCAACGCCGCGCGTGCCGGCTGACTGAGCACCTGCAGACTGATTCGGGTTGGCGACTCCACTCAAGCCTCGATCAAATGATTGAGTTTCGTCTGACACTGCGCCGCCTTGCTGCCCGACTGATTGTCCAATCGATTGAACATAATCGAGCAACTGATCTTCCGATCGTGTCGCTCTTTGAGCAAAAGTCGAATCTGCTGAAGGGTTTGATGCGGCATAATTGGCGTAGCGAGATACTGGATCAGGGGCAAAATCAGAGCCGTCATAGCTGGCCTGACCCAGACTCTCTTCGATCGCATTTGCAGAATCGGCACGGCCCCCATCCAACTCAGAATCAGGTATTGCTTCAGCGCGTTGACCGAACTGAGATAAATCGGGCTGCTTGCGAACCTTGAGTTGCAGTTGCGCGGCGATACCATGCTGCGCCAACAGTGCATTTAATGCCTCGTAAATTGGCGCAATATGCAGACACATTGATTCGGTTAATTGCCCCAGTAGTACTGGAATCAAGGCATGATCTTCGACAGTTTCTTCCAAAGCGGTCGCAAAAGCGCGTGAAATGACATAAGTGCGAAATGGGTTTTCCCGCTCTTTAATCACATCCTGCTCGAACAGCAAGGCGATACGAATATTTAAATCACGAATGGCTTCTTCGGCTTCTTGGCGAAAGCGAACGGTGATCTGATCAATATGTAGCTCTTCTTCAAACGAGGCAGACTCAACCAGCGACAACCCAGCAGCGCCAATGCCATCAAAAAAAGACGGCCTAAAATTGCTGTAGGCGGTTTGAAAGCTACGGTGTACCAACTGCTCAATCGTCTTGACCAAATGCTGCTCAAGCACTGCGCCATGGCTCACGACAAACTGGCGCGCTTCCAAAAATTGCCGTTGCTCAACCATGGAGCTGGCACGATCGGCTTTACTAAACAATTGCGACACGACCAATTCCAGTACCAAAGCCATTCTTTGGTTAAACTCAGAAAGAAATGTAGTGCGCGTTGCAATTAATAAATCGTTGCGATCCATTTTGATAGCTGCCATGAAGTAAGGTCAAATCCCGTCTGTTTGCTAAGTAATAAGTGTGCTAGAAAATTTTTCGGATTCTAACATCGTTTCCTTACAGAAAAACCACTAACGTTCAGTATAGATGTACGAACGGTCGACATGCTAAATCATTCAGTATCTTCAATATTTCACTGTCGCTAAGCTAGCGCCCTTCTGTACAATCAAGCGCTAATTATTGACAGGAAAACAAGCTGTGTTTCGTCTTTTTGAAAGCCTTGTTCACCCTTACCCAGAACAAGAAAACAAATCCCTGCCTAAGCACTTCAGCACTTTTATTTGGCGCTGCACCAAAGGCTTACGGCCGCTCATTGTAGGCATGATGGTGTGCACCGCCTTAATTGGCTCATTCGAGGCGATTTTATATAGCTTACTCGGTCATTTAGTCGATTGGCTAGGTAACATTGAACCAAGTCAACTTTGGGATCAAGAGAAACCAAAACTGTATTTAATCGCAGGGGTTTTATTATTAAGTCCCTTAATTGTTGCACTACAAACCTTGTTAAAACACCAAGCATTGGCAGGCAATTTCCCGATGCTCTTGCGCTGGAATTTTCACCGCCAAATGCTGGCGCAAAGCATGAGTTTTTATCAGGACGAATTTGCCGGCCGTGTTTCGGCCAAAGTGATGCAAACCGCCTTAGCCGTACGCGAAGTAGTTTTTATCGTGACCGATATCATGGTGTTTGTTGCCATTTACTTTTTCACCATGCTAGCCGTAGCAGGAAGCTTTGATCTCTGGCTACTCGCCCCCTTACTCGGTTGGTTAATACTCTACATCGCTGCGATGTGCTACTTCGTGCCACGTCTTGGTAAAGCAGCACAAAACCAAGCTGACGCCCGCTCGTTGATGACTGGTCGGATTACCGATGCCTACACCAATATCGCCACGGTAAAATTGTTTTCCCATGGTCGACGAGAAGCCGCGTTTGCCCGCTCTGCAATGCAAGAGTTTATGCATACCGTCAACGGCCAAATGCGCTTGGTCAGTGGGTTTGAGGTGGTTAATCACACGCTCAGTATTTTGTTGATTATTGCCAGTACCGCGATGGCGCTCCATTTATGGAGTTTAGGTCAAGTCACTGCAGGCGCCGTTGCCGCATCTTTGGCGATGGCCATGCGCTTAAATGGGATGTCGCAATGGATTATGTGGGAAATCGCGGCGCTATTTGAGCATATCGGCACAGTTCAAGACGGCATCAATACGCTGACCACACCGCATCAAGTGCTCGACGCACCCAACGCGCCCATCATTACCGTACCGCACGGCAAGGTTGAATTTAATCAAGTTGACTTTGGCTACGGCAGTGATCGACTCCTACTGAATCAATTGTCTTTACAGATTAAAGCCGGCGAAAAAATTGGTTTGGTCGGCCGCTCTGGCGCGGGCAAATCAACCATTGTTAATTTATTGCTGCGCTTTTACGAGATCAACGACGGGAAGATCTTGATTGATGGGCAAAACATTGCCCACGTTCAACAAGAAAGCCTGCGCTCGCACATCGGTATGGTGACGCAAGATACGTCCTTGCTGCATCGCTCGGTACGTGAAAACATTCTGTACGGTCGCCCTGATGCCAACGATGATGACATGATTGCAGCCGCCAAACGCGCCGAAGCTCATGATTTCATTTTAACGTTGAGTGATCCAGCGGGACGCACTGGCTACGATGCTCACGTGGGTGAGCGCGGCGTCAAACTGTCAGGCGGACAGCGCCAACGGATCGCGATTGCACGCGTCATGCTCAAAGATGCGCCGATTTTATTGCTTGATGAAGCAACCAGCGCGCTGGACTCGGAAGTCGAAGCCGCGATTCAAACCAGCCTCTATCGATTAATGGAAGGGAAAACCGTTATTGCGATTGCCCATCGACTCTCTACGATTGCGGCCATGGATCGACTGATCGTGCTCGACCAAGGGCGGATTGTCGAACAAGGTAATCACCAAGAGTTGCTCGAACATGGTGGTCTGTATGCAAGATTATGGGCGCACCAAAGCGGGGGCTTCTTGGGTGAAGAAGCATAGATAATGTATTGACCTGCAGGCAATGAAAATCAAAGGCCACAGGTCAATACCCAAAGGATATAATGTCACCTCGATTTCGCAACCTTGTTTTTTCAGTACTTCGCCGCCCTAAATTGGCAGCTGCTTTACTCAAAATTGGCTTTAATTTATATCCAGCCATCCGTCGCTCTGGCTGCAGAGTCAAAACCATCTCTGCCGATGTGCGCGAAATTATCGTTGAACTGCCACTCAATTGGAAAACGCGCAATCTGAATGGCAGCCTTTTTGGTGGCAGCATGTTTGCAGCGACCGATCCTTTTTACATGAGCATGCTGTATTTCAATCTGGGCGATGACTATGTCGTTTGGGATAAAGGCGGCACGATACGCTTTAAACGCCCCGCGCTCAGCACCTTGACCGTACAATTCAAACTCGATGACACTGAACTCACCGAAATTCATCAGTTATTGGCGATTACCCCCGAAATCACGCGCACTTACCCGCTGCAACTCATCAACCACAATGGGGATATTTGCGCCGAAGTAGAACGCATCGTTTACATTGCACACAAGTCCGCTTACGAGCAAAAGCAAAGCGAACGCAAGCAGCAAAAACAGCTTGAATCAGCACGCAGCAATTTGAATGATCCCGTGCAATAATTGATTTTCCACTGACGAGCAAGGGGCGCACCTATGTTTGGTAAATTAGCATCAGATGCATTGGGACTCAGCGACATTGGTTCGGTCGTCAAACCGGCCGATTACGATAAAGTCGACAGCGATGATTACGTATTTCACGAAGACAATGAGAAAATCTATTTTCTGATTAAATCCAAAACGGATGAATACTGCTTTACCAATAAAGCGCTCATCCATCTGGATGGCACCAGCGCCATGAGCAAAAAACGCATGCTCTACCGCTATAGCTACTATGCCTATCCGATTACTGATGTGCATCTTGAAACCGCTGGCACCGTCGACATGGATGTGGAAATCAAATTCACATTTGGCAATAAGGCATTTTCAATTGACGTCCATAAAAAGCACCTCGAAGAACTTAAAGACTTGTACAAATCGTTGATGAAAATTGCCGAAACGATGGCTGAGAACGAAGTCGCTCACGACAATGCCAAAGCCAGTCTACAACTCGCAGCAACGACACTTGGTCGCGGTCAAGTCGGTGGTACGCCCGTCGTAGAAGCATTTAAAGAACTCAACCAAAGCGCATTTAGCTGGCTTTCTGCCGCTCAACAAAAATACGTTGTGAAAGATTTTGGCTTTGTTTTTGAACGCTATCTCAACTCGCCGACCACTGAATAAGCCGTATAGGGTTGCTCGATAGCAACCCTTTATTCGCTTGAGGAATGCAAACCATGCAATTAGTGCGATTGCAAATCACCAATTTTCGCGGCATCAGTCAAATTGATCTATCGCTCGACCCAAATGCGACCGCTTTGTTTGGTGAAAATAACTGGGGGAAAACCAGCCTCATTACTGCACTGTGCCGCTGCCTAGGTAGCCCAGCACCGATTGAAACCTTATTTGCCCACGATGACTTCCATCGCATCAATAATTCTCGAGCCAGTATTGCCCGCAGACTCAATATCACACTCATTTTTCAAGCCTGCGATAAAGAGGCTCATTCTTTCACCGATTTAATCTGGCCCGACAATAACGGCACGCCGATGCTGGCGCTGCGGTTTGCGGCAGAGCGATTTGGACATAGTGAAATTCATGCTAGACGCTTATTTGTTGGCAGCGACGGTGCCGAGCTTGACCACGAACACAGTGACGCGCTCGCCATTCAACTCATTGAGCGCCATCCAGTACTGCGTTTTCGTGACATGCAACTGACCGACTGGCTGGAGCACCCTCGCCTCGCAACACAATTACGCCCCGAAGACCCAGAACTCACGGCCAGCGATGCCGTAAGGGCGGTTTTTGAGCGCATCTTAACCCTGCCGCATCAATTGCACCCGCAAGAACTCAGCAGCGGCTTAGCAGCAATGCAAGCGTTACTTGAAGAGCAAGGGCAGTTTTTGCAAGGGAAAGCACCACAACGCTTAGCCGAGCAAATTGCTGCTGCACCACTTAACTTTCGGAACGAAGACAGCTTGGTCGACATTGCCAACCGATCTGGCTCCAGCTTGCGCCGAGTGACATTACTAATTTTGCTCGGCGCACTTCTTACCGCACGCGGCGACAACCCAATGCATGCCGATGCTGAACCAATTTTGGTGATGGAAGACCCAGAAACACATTTGCACCCCATCCAATTGGCGATGATTTGGGGCTTGATTGAACAATTGACGCTGCAAAAAATCATCACCACCAATAATGGTGATCTGCTCGGCAGTTTTATGCAGAGCGGCTTGCGACGTTTGGTTCGCCAGCCCAATTACGTTCATGTTTATCAACTCGCGGCCAATGCTTTGTCGTTAAGCGATGCCCGTAAAGTGGCTTTTCATATCCGCAGCAACCGCGCCAGCAGCATGTTTGCGCGGGTTTGGTTGCTGGTTGAAGGTGAAACTGAGTTTTGGTTATTTCCGGAATTGGCACGCATCTCTGGCGTCAATTTCCCGCTAGAAGGCATTCGTTGCGTTGAATTTGCTCAAGCAGGCCTCGCGCCACTGATTAAATTTGCCGATCATTTAGGTATTAAGTGGCACGTCATCTGCGATGGCGATGATGCTGGACTTAAGTACCAACAGCGCGCACAACGCTTACTCAACAATCGAGACGAAAAACGACACATCACAATGCTCAATGAACGAGATATTGAACATTATTTATGGCAAAACGGCTTTGCCGAGACGTACAGAAATGCTGCAGCTCCGCGTAATGTGAGCAACCCTTATCATCAGGCCGCACTCGACAAGCAAGCCGAATTAGAAGATGAAGAAATCATCAACCGCGCACTGCGCCACCACAGCAAACCCGGTTTGGCGCTTGAGATTGCCGAAGCGGCAGAAATCAAAGGGCGTGAAGCGATACCGATAGAGTTAACAGCGATGTTTGAAACGCTCCAATCGCTCAGCAATGAACTCAACTAAATATTGATGTATTTATTTGCTTTCATTATTTAATATAGCCTACATCAACATACCTATTATATAGAGCATATCAATGGCCCGTTTCACACTTCTCATTATCGGCGATGAAATCCTCAATGGTCGCCGGCAAGACCAGCATTTTGCTGCGATTTTACAAAGACTCCAGCAGCGCGGACACACACTGGATGCTGTTTTATATTTGGCCGATAACAGCCAAACTCTCATCGAAACCTTTCAACGAACTCTTGCACAAGACCTACACGTCATCAGTTGTGGTGGTATTGGAGCCACGCCTGATGACTATACCCGTTCCGCATTAGCAAGCGCCCTCAATCGCCCACTTTGCCGCCAAGCAGAAGCGGCTCAATTAATTGAAGATAAATTTGGTAGCGATGCCTACCCACATCGAATCAAAATGGCCGATCTCCCAGAAGGCGCCATCATCATTCCCAACCCTGTCAATCAAGTGGCGGGCTGCTCTATTGAAAATCACTATCTTTTACCTGGTTTTCCGAGCATGGCTTGGCCAATGGTGGACTGGTTACTGGATCAATATTATGAAGAGGCTCCAAACACCTACCGTCAAAGCATTACGGTACTGAACGCGAAAGAGAGCGACCTTATTCCCTTAATGCAAGAATTGGTGAGTACTTGGCCCACGTTGGCTTTTTCTAGCCTACCCAGCTTCGGCAACAGCCACTGCGCCGAGCCTCACGTCGAACTCAGCGTTCAAGGCGATGTAGATGCTGTGAAACAGGCAATTGAGTTTTTAAATACCAATTTAAGTGCGATGAATTATCAGCAGTATCACAAAGCGCCAGTAACGTCTTGAGATAACAGTACCGCCAATTCATCAATCATTTCAGCCCATTCAGAATCGCTCTGCAACTCTTCGGATAAAAACGCAGCTTGGCTCTGCGTCCAGAAACTGGCCTCAAGGATGGATAAACCATCACCAAGAGGATGGGCGGCAATAAACTTTTTGATGCTACCCGTATCGCTGGGCAAGCCCAATTGAGCAAATAAAATGCAAAGCGTATGTGGGTTGGTATCCATTTTTTTGCACCAAAGTGAGATGAAGATTACCTTGTGTTATCCCTTGCGATGAGACAAAGCAAGCTCACTAATGGATAAGCGCTTACCGATGGCATCAAAGTCAGTCTTTCACACCCATCTAATTTATAAAAACCACCCAGTAAAAACTGAGTCGTAGTCATTTAATCTGTACTACATATATGACACTCACAGACAAATACTCGTGAATTAGCTCAATTTCCATTAACCTCTTAGAGATAAAACTTCAACCAAGGGATGGGGATCAAAATGAAAAGATTACTATTGCCGCTGCTGATTGCATCAGCATTTGCGCAAGCAGATACCACGACTGGCAAAGTCGTTTTTGAAGAAAACTTTGAAAAAGATTTAAGCCAATGGGTTGGTTTAGGGGGTGAAGATAGCTCTGCAATTTATACGTCTATCGTCGTCGATCCACTCAACCCAGACAACAAAGTCGCCCGTTTTGATAAACCCGTTAACATTGGTGATCTTTTTAGCCGCGCTAAATTCCCAGAGGGAAAATATAAGATTTCCTTTGACTACCTTGGCATGTGCGGCGGCAACTGCGGTGCAACACTGGGCCTAGATGAAGGCAAGCCAGGCCGTAAAGAACAATGGCTAGCCAGTACGGCAACAGGCTTTCCGGAACGACTCAAAGACACTAAAAAATGGGAACATTACGAATTTGATTTCAAAGGCAAATTCGACTTCCACATGAAATGGGAACAATGGGATTCTGCCAAAGGCTCTGGTAAAGATGCGTACATCGACAATATCAAGCTAGTCAGTCTTGAAGCTGCAAAACCAAGCGAGAAAAAAGAAACCAAGATTGTTCCCATCACCGGCGGTGTTGCAGGGCCTTCTAGCCCGCAGTCGGTGATGTACTTTACGGCTTGGGGCAAACACAATGGCTTTAATGTAAAAAACCTCGAAACTAGCGGTGCAGCCAGCAAAATCACTGTACTTGAATACGCGTTTGGTAACGTCAAAGACAACCGCTGCGTAATCGGTGTCGACAAACAAGGAGAAGGATCAGCAGGCGACGACTACTGGGATGCGCTGCCAAAAGAAGCGACTCTAGACGGGCTCGAAGACAAAGGTGATAACGGCTTGTTTGGGCACTGGAACCAACTTAAGCAACTGAAGAAAAAGAATCCAAACCTAAAAGTATTCATTAGTTTGGGTGGTTGGACATGGTCAAAACACTTCTCAGATGCCGCACTGCCCGCCAATCGTGAAGCCTTTGTTAAATCTTGTGTAGATGCCTACATCAAAGGCAATGTACCCAACAAAGAAGGTAAAATCGTACCAGGCATGGCCGCTGGCGTATTTGATGGTTTTGACATCGACTGGGAATACCCAGCTTCGCCCGGCAACGATGGCAATATTGTCCGTCCCGAAGATACCCAAAACTACACAGCGCTATTAGCAGAGTTCCGTAAACAACTCGACGCTGTGAAGCCAGGACTAATCTTGACGATTGCAGCCCCAGCTTCACCGGCAAAATCAGAGAAAATTGAGCTAGAAAAAATTATTCCATATCTCAATTGGATTAACCTAATGACTTATGACTTTACCGGTCCATGGTCAGGCGCTACGGGTCATCATGCGGTACTCTTTGGCGGCGCGAAAGATCGTATTTCTGTCGATAGCACGGTCGAAGACTATTTGGTTCGTGGCATTCCATCAAACAAATTAGTACTCGGAGTGCCATTTTATGGTTACGGCTGGACTGTCAACAGTCTCGAAAACAACGGCATGTATCAACCTGCGATTGCTAAAGCAAAAGGGCCACTCGAAGCAGGTTCAGCGCCGTATAGTTACCTGAAAAAACTACCAGGCACCGAGCATCGTGATGAAAAAACTCGTGCATTCTGGAAAGTAAATGGCAAAGACGTTTGGGTGTACGACGACGTACAATTACTGAAAGAAAAAATTGAATTTGCCAAGAAGAAAAAACTCGGTGGGATTATGGCTTGGGAACTTTCTCAAGACACCCCTGATGCTGAATTGGTCAATACAATTTATCAAAACATGATCAAGAAGTAAAAAAATCCCTGCCACTTAGTGGCAGGGATTTTTCAAGCAAGAATAAAGAATAAAAGGCTGAATGATTCAGCCTTTTATTTTAATTAAAACTGACCAGATAGCGTTAAAGCCAAAAATGGCATCGTCGCATACTTTTCTTTAGAAACTTCATTGCCATTATTATCATTGATAATAAATTGACCATTCATCGCAGCGCCAGCATAGAATTTCAAACTCGTACTCGAAGAAACAGCATAATCTGCACTCACAAATAAGGGTACAGTTCTATTTTCTACAGAGCCATGTGACGCAATCGGATTAGTATCTGACAAACGAATTTCAACTTCACGCCAGGTACCACCAGCAGACAACGTCCACTTTGGCGCCACATTCCAAGCCAACTCCAAACCAGCAGGGCCAGCAGGGCCAGCTACATTAGGATTTTTCAAAGTAAGTCTATCGGTCACTTTCCAATTCACAACGAGAAAAGGAAACACTTTATGTTCAATCGGGCCATCCCACGCACCGACTCCTAAGCCCAGCATTAAAGCTGGGCTAAACTGATGAGCAGCGAAGGCGGTAAAACCATAATTGATACTTTCACTTCGATCTGCACCTTCCTCCGCTGAAAACTCAACCCCTGGGCTAAATGAATAAATCCAACCCGCAGATGTGGCGTAGCTGTATGGAACTGTCAAAACAACGCGGTTAAAGTCGCCAAATGGCGTTTTCCCACCCCAAGCCTTGGCCCCATCAAAGTTCCATTCTTGGCGATTCATGTTTAGATTAAAACCAATCCGCTGATTTCGATCTATCGCAGTTGTTGCGCCGAGCGACGCTAAAATCATGTCTGAACTAACCTGACCACCCGCATCAAGATCAGTTTTCTGCGAATAAATAGGTGTGACACTAAAATTCCAACGCACATCATCCGCATAAGTGAATGCCGAGCACGCTCCGACAAGGGACACTATCAATTGCTTTTTCATTTAGAAACTCTCAACAGATGAAGATGCACAAATTCTAGCCTGTCTGCATAAGCAGGGCGAATATATCACTGTAATTGTCGCATTGCGTAGCAGACCAACAGAATTTTAAAACAGTTAAAACCTCCCAGAGCCGACGAGAAAAACAGTGGGTATCTATCAAAAGGCAATACCAATCAACACCCAGATAGCAATACCTAGTCAAAGTCCCGATTTTAAATCATTAATCAAATCACCAACAAACTCTAGTCCCACCGAAATCCGCACCATACCATCAGTAATGCCCGCAAGTGCACGTGCCTCAGGCGTTAACCGTCCGTGTGATGTCGTAGCAGGATGGGTAATCGTGGTGCGAGTGTCACCTAAATTGGCGGTACGGCTCATTAATTGCACTTTATCAATCAGCGCCCAAGCTGCTGATTTCCCGCCCTCTAATTCAAATGACAATACGCCGCCTGCCCCAGTTTGCTGGCGCTGCGCTAGCTCATACTGTGGATGCGATTTTAGGCCAGGATAATATACGCGAGTCACTTGCGGTTGTTGCTCTAACCACTCGGCTAATTTCATTGCATTTTCGCAATGCGCTTTCATGCGCAAACCCAGCGTTTCCAAACCCTTCAACAAAACCCATGCATTAAATGCCGACAAGGTCGGCCCAGCGGTACGCAAAAACAGGTAGATCGGTTCAATCACCGCATGACTACCGACCACGGCTCCGCCAAGCACTCGCCCTTGGCCATCAATAAACTTGGTCGCCGAATGCACAACGATATCAGCACCCAGCTTGAGTGGCTGCTGTAAAGCGGGCGAACAAAAACAGTTATCAACCGCTAACAATGCGCCATGGCGATGTGCAATTTCTGCAATTGCAGCAATATCGGCCACTTCAGTCAGCGGATTATTAGGGGTTTCCAAAAAAAATAACTTGGTATTTTCTTGTGCAGCAGCATCCCAAGCCGACAAATCAGTTTGTGCGGCATAGCTCACTGTCACACCAAATTTACTGAGGTAGGTATTAAACAACTGAATCGTTGCACCAAACAATCCACTAGAGGCAACAATATGATCGCCCGATTTCAGATGCGCCATGCACAGCGACAAAATCGCACTCATACCCGATGCGGTTGCGACTGCACGCTCACCACACTCTAGAGCAGCCAATCTTTGCTCAAAGGCAGCAACCGTTGGATTGGTAAACCGAGAATAGATATAACCTGGCACTTGCCCAGTAAATTTAAGCTGCGCTTCTTCAGCAGAGCCGACCACAAAACTCGATGTTAAATGCAGCGCATCAGAATGCTCGCCAAACTCAGAACGCATCGTACCAGCACGTACCGCCAGTGTTTCAGGGTGTAAATCATCCAAATTCAACATATTTATCCTTTATTCAATAAAAACGGGAGCACGCGGCTCCCGTTTTTTCTGCGTTTTTACAATTAAATCAAATTCTGCTCTGCAACGCCAATATTCAAATCGAGGATGCGACTATCACCTTCACTATCGCCGGCCTTCGTCGACAACGGAGAAATACGCTTCGCTTCAAGTTCATCCAAATACTTGTCAGTAATATCACCTGTGATGTATTTACCATCAAAGCAAGATGTCTCAAAAGCAGTGATTTTGCCACCGCTGGCTTCGGTACAGGCTTGGATCAAAGCATCTAGCTCTTGATAAATCACACCATCGGCACCAATTTCTGCCGCGATCTGTTCTGCGTTACGACCCGTTGCGATGAGTTCGTTGCGCGTTGGCATATCAATTCCATACACATGCGGAAATTTAACCGGTGGTGCAGCAGACGCGAGGTAAACTTTTTTCGCGCCGACATCACGGACCATCTGCACGATTTCTTTTGATGTTGTACCACGAACAATCGAATCATCTACGAGCAACACGTTTTTGCCACGGAATTCAACCGCGATGGGATTGAGCTTTTGGCGTACTGATTTCTTGCGGCTCGCTTGTCCCGGCATAATGAAAGTGCGGCCAATATAGCGGTTTTTCATAAACCCTTCGCGATATGGTAAGTCCAGCGCATCAGCTAATTGCAAAGCAGAGTCGCGGCTTGTATCTGGAATAGGAATAACCACATCAATATCGAGCGCAGGAACCATAGCACGGACTTTATCCGCCAGTTGCTCGCCCATTTTCAAGCGAGATTCATGTACTGAAATTCCATCAATAATGCTATCCGGTCGTGCAAAGTAAACATGTTCAAAAATACAGGGCACCAATTCAGGACTTGCATGGCATTGGCGACTTGAGAACTGACCATCAAACGTTACATAAATCGCTTCGCCAGGTGCGACATCACGCATGAATTTAAAACCAAGCACATCGAGCGCAACTGATTCACTTGCAACCATGTATTCCATGCCTTCAGCTGTTTCATGGCAACCCAAAGACAGGGGTCGAATACCATGCGGGTCACGGAAAGCGACCATACCAAAACCAGCAATAATCGCGACAACCGCGTAAGCGCCTTTAACACGACCGTGCACCGCAGTAATCGCGTCAAATACAGTGTCGGCATCCAGTTGGGGACCAGAAACACGGCGAGACAGCTCATGTGCGAACACATTACAGAGCGCTTCGGAGTCTGAATTCGTATTAATGTGCCGCAGATCGGTGCGGTACATGTCTTCTTTAAGCTGCTTGTCGTTAGTCAGATTGCCGTTATGCGCCAACACGATCCCGAACGGGCTGTTAACATAAAACGGCTGCGCTTCTGCCAGGCTTGAAGCAGAACCGGCAGTTGGATAACGAACATGGCCAATACCCACGTTACCCATTAAAGAACGCATATTGCGTGTGCGAAACACATCACGAACAAGGCCTTGGCCTTTATGCATATGAAGCACTTGCTGTTCAGCAGTGACGATACCGGCGGCATCTTGCCCACGATGCTGCAAGACGAGCAAGCCGTCGTACAGCATCTGATTTACCGGAGTTTTAGCGACCACACCTACAATGCCACACATTGGTCAAGATTCCTTGCGTTTACAACATTTGAAAAAATTTAATCGTAATTTATACGGCTAGCAAAAGCTTCTGGGAGCCAAGACTTAGCAAGAAAAGCACTTTGTTCAAACAAAGGACTAAACATCGCATTCCGCCATTCTGGCTCTTTTGGCAAACTGGTAAATCCCGCTAACAAAACGAGAGTCAGCACCAGTAAATAGCCACGCGCAACACCAAACCCAGCCCCTAGAACTCTGTCGATGGGTTTAAATCCAGTTGCTTTAATAAATTGATTTAAGGTAATTCTAAAAATAGCAGACAGTAGCCATACAATAAAAAAGATGGTTGCGAACGCCCCTAAATACCTCAAAGATTCGGTTGGAATACTTAGCGGCATCCACAATGCAAATTGCCCTGCAAACTGAATTGCACTCCAAAATGCCAGCACCCATGCACACAACGCCAAAATTTCTTGTGTCAAACCACGCATTACAGACAATAAAATTGATAAGCCGACAATGCCAAGTGCGGCATAATCAAACGAGGTCATTGCGCGGCCTTAGCAACTAGGGAGCCTGAAACACCCATTTCCTGCATGGCTTTGATCCACGCCTTGGCTTTCGCTTCATCATCAGTTGGGCCAACTCGAACACGAGTTAATTCACCCTTGCTGGTTTTGATTTTTTCACTACTGGCTTTAACCCCAGCATTTTTAAGTTTACTCACCAGCTCGGCAGCTTTTTCTGCATCAGCATAAGCCCCAACCTGAATATAATAGGTTTTCTTAGCACTCGCAGGTGGAGCTGCATTCGTTGATTGCTTCCCCTCTAGGATATCCTCTGGGTTCACTGCAGGTTTTTTGGGCGCTGGAGTCTTAGTAACTGGTTTTTCAACTGGCTTTTTCGTTGGCACTGGTTTGGGGGTCGTAATGGCGGCTTGGCTCACAACAGGCTTTTCAGTCGCAACAACCACAGGCGCTTCTACAGTTTCAACGTTTTTTTCTGCTTGATGGCTCACTAACTTGCCAGGTAGCGCAACAGGCGCAACTTTAGACGCTTCGATCACAGGCGGCTCAGCAACAGGGGCTGGCTCCAAAGCCGCCGTTTCATGAACAGCAGACGCTTGAATTTGATTATCAACGGTAGAAGACAATGCTGGCGCGCTAGAGATAATTTCTACTGCATGGTTATCCACTAGATTTTTGGGTGGCTCACCATCTAAAACCGTCCACAAAAATGTGAGCGCAAAGATGACCAAAGCAATGGCACCGATCAAACGGCGGCGGGCGCGTTTTCTTAACTGCTGAAGTTCATCACTCACATTTGCCATACTTTATTGCCCACGCGCCACCATGACTTCAGCCACAGTAAAGAAAGATCCAAAGACCACAATTCTATCAGCTTCAACCGCATTATTGCAGGCTGATTGATAGGCTTTTGCGACTGTTTCGTACTGCTCAACCCTTGCTTGAGGTGAATATTGCAAAACAATCTGCGCCAAATTGGCTACAGAAGCAGCTCTTGGCAGTTGCGGGGCCGCTAAATGCCAAACGTCGATGCGATCAGCCAGCAAACTTACCACGCCTGCAATATCTTTATCTTGCATCATCCCCATCACAGCATGCGTCTTGGGGTGAAAACCCATACCATCCAAGCTAGACTTTAAAACCAAAGCGGCATGGGGGTTATGCGCCACATCCAAGACGACTGTTGGCCTACCAGGCAATACCTGAAAACGAGCAGGCCACTCCACTTCCAGCAAACCGCGCTTAATATCGCCCAAAGACACAGGAAGCAGATCCTGACAAGCATCCAGCACCGCCAACGCCAAACAGGCATTATTGAGTTGGTATTTGCCGCGCAAAGCAGGCAACGGCAAAGCATGGCGTCGAACACCGGCTTTATTCCACCACGACCATTGCAAACCCTCAACCTGCATTTCAAAGCCAAAGTCTTTACCAATTAATCGGAGATCGGCTTCGAGTTCTGTTGCGACATCCAGCAGTGTCTGCGGCGGCTGAGGATCTGCGCATAACGCAGGCTTGCCTGTGCGGTAGACGCCCGCTTTTTCCACCGCAATTTTCTCACGCGTATCTCCTAGATAACTCTGATGATCAATACCAATACTTACCACGGCAGATACGGTTGGCTCAAAGATATTGACCGCATCAAGCCGACCACCGAGTCCCACTTCCATTACTGCAACGTCAACGCCCTGCTCAACAAATTGATGCATTGCAGCCAAGGTGCCGAACTCGAAGTACGACAAAGTAATCTCGCCACGAGCCGCCTCAATCGCTCGAAAGCTATCGACAATCATGCCATCAGAAACGGCGGTGCCATTGATAGCAATACGTTCGTTGTAATGCAATAAATGGGGTGAGGTATAAGTCCCGACCTTATATCCAGCAGTTCGCAATATTTGCGACAGCATCGCGCACACCGAGCCCTTGCCATTCGTACCAGCAATAGTAAGCACTGGAAATTGCGGATTGATTTGCATCGCATCACGCACAGCCGTGACACGCGCCAAACCCATATCGATTGCAATTGGATGTAAAGACTCTAAATAGCTTAACCACTCAGCCAAGCTATCGGCATTGAAAGCTGACATTTATTGAGCTGCAGGTTGGCGGTTCAGCAACGTAATGACGTCCGCCAAGCGCTGGCGTAATTCACGACGATCTACGATCATGTCAATCGCCCCTTTTTCTAGCAAGAACTCAGAGCGCTGAAAGCCCTCTGGCAAGGTTTCACGTACCGTTTGCTCAATCACACGTGGGCCAGCAAAACCAATCAAAGCACCAGGCTCTGCCATAACCACATCACCCAAAAACGCAAAAGAGGCAGAAACCCCCCCATCGTTGGATCAGTTAACAAAGAAATAAAGGGTAATTTCTTATCAGCCAGCTTAGTCAAAATAGCGCTAGTCTTTGCCATTTGCATCAAAGAACTTAAGCCTTCTTGCATCCGCGCACCACCAGAAGCTGATACACAAATAAATGGCAAGTCATTCTCTAGCGCCGTCTGAACACCACGCACAAAACGCTCACCAACCACCGACCCCATCGAGCCGCCAATAAACTTGAATTCAAAAGCAGCAACCACTACAGGCACAGTCAGAATCGAGCCTTGCATCACCACCATAGCATCATCTTCTCCCGTAGCCGCTTGCGCAGCAGAGAGTCGATCAGGGTAGCGTTTGCCATCTTTAAACTTCAAGATATCAACTGGCTTAACTTCAGCGCCAATTTCAAAACGGCCTTCGGCATCCAAAAGTTGATTCAAGCGCTCACGCGCTGGCACAGCATTATGAAAACTGCACTTCGGGCAAACCTCTAAATTATTAGCTAAATCAGTACGATACAACACTGCATTACAAGCATTGCATTTACTCCATAACCCCTCTGGTACGGCTGATTTACTCGCCGTAGTACGACTTTGGATTTTTGGCGGTAATAGTTTTTGCAACCAACTCATTCATTCACTCCTTAAGCCTTAAATACGGGCACTATCCATTGCGGCACGTACTTCGGCCATAAACACGCGCAAGCGCTCAGCCAAACCTGCTTCGCCCTGCTCTGATTCTTGCACCAGACGTGAACCAATCACGACTGCATCAGAAATCTGAGCAACAGCTTTTGCTGTGGCTGCATCACGAATACCAAAGCCAACCCCCACAGGGATCGACAAGAATTGCTTTAATACATCCAACTTAGCCTTCACATCAGCGACATCAAGATTGGCCGAGCCGGTTACGCCTTTCAGGGAAACATAGTACACATAACCGCTCGCCAACTCGGCGACGGCTTTAACCCGAGATTCGGGTGTCGTTGGTGCTAGCAAAAAGATAGGATCTAACCCATGCGCCTTAAATACTTTTGCCGACTCTTCTGCTTCTTCAGGCGGCATATCAACGGTTAATACACCATCAACCCCAGCAGCAATTGCGGATTTTGCAAATTCTTCATAACCCATCGCCTCGACTGGATTGGCATAACCCATCAAAACGACTGGCGTTGTTGGGTTACTGCTGCGAAACTCTGCGACCATTGCAAATACACCACGCATGGTCACTTTGTGCGCCAAAGCACGCTCTGAAGAGCGTTGAATTACTGGGCCATCTGCCATTGGGTCTGAAAATGGCACGCCAAGCTCAATCACATCAGCACCACCCTGCACCAAGGCGTGCATCAACTCAACAGTAATACCTGGATTTGGATCACCTGCAGTAATAAACGGAATCAGCGCCTGACGATTTTGTGCGGCAAGCTGCTGCATAACACTTTGAATACGAGACATAGGTATCTTTACCACGACATTATTTGACAGTAATTGGCGGGACATACCCGCCAAGAATAGATTTAAAGTTGAATACCACTCATTCTGGCAATCGTTGGAATATCTTTATCGCCACGACCCGACAAATTCACGAGCAAGACTTCGTCTTTGCGCATCGTTTTTGCCATTTTTGCCGCATGCGCTAAGGCATGGCTGGTTTCTAATGCGGGGATAATCCCTTCAAAATGGCACAGATCATGAAATGCAGCCAAGGCTTCATCATCATTAACCGCAACATATTCAGCGCGACCAATGTCCTTCAGGAAGCTATGCTCCGGGCCGACGCCAGGATAATCCAAGCCAGCAGAAATCGAATGTGTATTACTAATTTGACCATCATCGTCTTGCATCAAATAAGAACGCTGACCATGCAGCACACCATGCTTGGCATTTGAAGTCAATGGCGCAGCATGACGACCAGTTTCAACGCCATCACCACCGGCTTCAACGCCGATCAAGCGAACATTAGGCACTTCGATATATGGATGAAAAATACCGATCGCATTTGAACCGCCGCCGACACAAGCCAAGACAGCGTCAGGTTGACGACCAATCATTTCTTGCATTTGAACTTTGCATTCTTCACCAATTACAACTTGGAAATCACGAACCAACTGCGGATACGGGTGCGGGCCTGCTGCAGTGCCGATGATGTAATAAGTCGAATCAACATTCGTCACCCAGTCACGCATCGCTTCGTTCATCGCGTCTTTTAGGGTTTTGGTGCCTGATTCGACAGCAACCACTTTAGCACCAAGGAGCTTCATCCGATAAACGTTGGGGGCTTGACGGGCAACGTCTTCAGCGCCCATATACACCACACATTCCATGCCATAGCGTGCCGCCACGGTAGCGGATGCCACGCCGTGCTGACCAGCACCTGTTTCAGCAATCACGCGTTTTTTACCCATACGTCGTGCCAACAGAGCTTGGCCAATCGTATTGTTTACTTTATGCGCGCCAGTATGGTTCAAATCTTCGCGCTTCAAATAAATCTGCGCACCGCCCAATGCCTCTGACCAGCGCTCAGCATGGTAAATCGGGCTTGGACGCCCTACATAGTGCTTCAAGACATAGCGATATTCATCCATAAATGCCGGATCTTTTAACGCTTTTTCAAATTCAATCCGCAACTCTTCCAATGCTGGCATCAACGTTTCTGCAACATAAATGCCCCCATGGATACCATAATGACCACGTAAATCTGGCTGCTGATAAATTTCGCTCATGACTCTCTCACATAAACACTAAAGCAGATTATTAAATAGCGGCACGAATAAAAGCATCGACCCGCTGTAAATCTTTAACGCCCTTGATAACTTCTACACCACTTGAAACATCCACAGCCCAAGGCTGAACTTGCACAATTGCTTCAGCAACATTGTCAGGATGCAATCCACCCGACAAAATCAAAGGCAACGGCCACTCAGTTGGCAAATCATTCCAATCAAATGAATGACCAGTTCCACCAGGTACACCATCAACCCAAGCATCTAATAAAAGGCCGCGACACAAGGGTGAAACAAATAGCTGGGCATATTCTAACAAATTTAAGTCGGGTTTTACCCTAACTGCTTTGATAAAAGGTCGACCAAATTGACTGCAATAAGCTAAATCTTCATCACCATGAAATTGCAGCAAGTCTAACGGCACCTTTGCCAACACAGAACTGACAACGAGAGGAGATTCGTTGACAAACAAACCGACCGACATCACAAAGGCAGGCAGTGCGGCCACGATCTCAGCCGCTTGCTCGGCGGACACATTACGAGGACTTGGCGGATAAAAAACCAAGCCGATCGCATCGGCACCCGCCTCAGCCACACTTCGTGCAGTTTGCGCATCACGTAAGCCGCAAATTTTGACCCGTGTATGAACATGTCGACTCATTTATATTAATCCGTAGCGATATTCTGGTTCAGTTGGCAAAGCAAATTCTTCGGGATAGGTCACCCCAGTTAAATACAAACCGTCAGGCATAAATGTAGGCGGCGCAGATTTGCGATTTTTTTGCGCCAAAAGCCACGCCATCCATTCGGGCTCATCCTTGCCTTTGCCAATATGCAGCAAAGCGCCCATCATATTTCTCACCATGTGGTGCAAAAACGCACCCGCAGAAAAATCAAAACACAGCATATTACCCTGCTCGCTAATCTCAATGCGCTGCAATGATTTGATCGGTGAGAGGGCTTGACACTCTGCCGCCCTGAAACTACTAAAATCATGCTCGCCCAACAAAAAATGCGCCGCACTACTCATTTTTTGAACATCAACATCGTAGTGAATCCAGCCGACACGGCCTGCTTGCAAGCTAGGACGCACAGGGTGGCGCAATAATAAGTAACGGTAATGGCGAGCAGTTGCTACAAAACGGGCATGAAAATGATCTGGCACCTCTTGCGCCCACAACACAGCAACGCCAGTTGGCAAAAAACTATTCACCCCACGAACCCACGCCGTAATTGGGCGCTGCACATGAGTATCAAAATGAATCACTTGCCGGCTAGCATGAACACCTGCATCAGTTCGACCTGCGGCATGCACCCTAATTGGATGCCCAGCCATTTTAGCAACAGCACGCTCTATCTCGCCCTGCACCGTCTGCATTTGCGGCTGAACCTGCCAACCACTAAAATCTCGCCCATCGTACTCAATCGCCAATGCGTATCGCTTTAATTCCAAAATCCACTCACTCCCATGGATATAGTCAGTAATATCAAGATGCACTGCATTGAGAAAAAAACTCGCTGAGGCTGACTCAATGGGGCATATTCAAAGCAATACTCGGCAACTTCATAACCACTAGGCTTTAAAATCATACCCAACAGGTCAGAAAAACTTAGCTTCGCCACCAGCAGCTCTTCAGCTTTTTCCAATGTTAAAGCAAATCTCAATGCAAAGCGTGTTTGCATGCGATTAAAATATTGCAAAGGGCTTAGAAAAATATAAATTGATGAATATATTTCAGCGCGAGTCATCTTAACAAGCAACAACTGCAAACTTGAAGTAACAATCACAACCCTAGCCACCTGCTCTAAACCCAAAAGCACACCAGCGTCAGTGGGTGAAAAACGAGAGAACCACAAATACTGACCCGGCACAGTCCAGCCATAAATAAGCAGAATCGATAAAACAAGCCACTTTAACCGTGGCAAGCTCCTCTGCAATTTACCTCGCGCCCAAAACAAGGCTGCCAGAAGCAATAAACCACAAGTTACAAAAAGATAATGGCGCTCAAGCCATGGCAACAACGTAAGTAGCCACAACCAGAGCGCCAAATAATTTACAGAATGGAGTTTCAAAAATTAATTCAACAAAAACCTAGAATTACAAATCAGACAATAGCGTTTTTGCCGTACTCTGCTGATCAGGATTACCTTCTTGAAGCGCCTCTTGCAAGATCTCCCTCGCACCTTCAACGTCACCCATATCAATATATGCACGCGCCAAATCAATCTTTGTTTGCACGGGATCATCAGCCGCAAAATCAAGCTCACTATCGGTAGCTGCGGCATCCAGCCCCAAGCTAATATCCCCCAAAGGCGCATCCATTGCCCCAAATGCAACACCACTATCTAGCGCAGCTAAAGGCGCCACGCCCTCGCTCAAATCAAAATCAAAGTCCAGACCAATATCACCCAATTCAAGTGCCACATCACCCACCGCTACGTCCTCAGACTCTGGTACTGAATCACTCAAGCTAGGCAGCTCCAATCCTGCGAAAGATTCAATAGAATCATCTTTAAGTTCTTCAACAGAAGATGAGATATCTAAATCCAAAGAGTCCGCCATAGACTCAAATTCATTCATTACAGTTGAAGGCATTTCAACGGTGCCATCCTGAACTGGACTCAGAGCCGCATCGAGATCAAAGTCTGCCAAGGCATCTAAGCCTGCCAATTCAGCATCAGCATCGACCGAAGGCACGCCTAAATCAATAGGTAAATCCAACGCCATCATTTCATTGCTAAGTTCAGCTTCGGGCAGTGAAAGAGCCTTATCTTCTGGATTGGATTCATTCACATCTGTTAAATCGTTCGTCGGAACATCAAAACTTAATTCATTACCATCATCCAATGGCAACTCGCCAATCCCAAAGTCAAACTCATCAGTAGACTCTAATGCCTCAGGCGGCTCAGCCTCAAATTCAGACAAGTCATTTTTGTTTTGTGTTGGGTCTAGGTCCAATTCAAAATCTAAATCAGTCTCGAGTGATTGCGACACATCAGGCTCGGTCACATCAGTCATCAGTGAAGCAGCAGCAGAAACACCTACTGCAGCAGGCGCAAGCACACTCGTATCAACTAAGCCACTACTTGCATCTAAAGCTTGATAAAGTGGATTTTCTGGGTCAATTGCACGGCCATTTTCGGCTGCATTTTCCCAGTGAATACCTTTTCCGCCTGTAATCGCAAATAATGCAGAGGCATGCTCTTCAAAAGACACCTTATCTTTGCGAGCCGCATAAATATCGAGCAACTTCATGCGAATTTCATGGCGGGACGGATCTTTTTGCAGAGCGTCTTTTAGAATTTCCTCCGCCTGAGCGTCACGACCATAGGCCATATACACTTCAGCTTCCGCAATTGGATCCACCTCATCCGTATCGATGGTGCCCAACCCTTGGCGGCTAAAGTCCGTCAAGAATGAATTTTCAGTAGACTGCGTGCTGATTACACCACCACCTGTACTACCTAAAACGGTATTGGCTTTTAAATCACCGCCAGTAATGATGCTATCCTCAAAGACCCCAGGGCGTTGGCGTCGTCGTGCATACCACAACCCCCCTGCACCCAATAAGATGGCCAATGCTCCGCCCCCCAAAGCCAATGGATTTTCAAAAAGACTCTCTACAAAACCCGGCTCCTCAGGGACATCAGCAACCACTTCAATTCGTTTTTTTACTTTCGCCACAGGTGCACTTGCAACTACAGCGCTTGCAGCCACCTCACTGGCGGCAGCAACATTAGAAGCAACCACAGCAACATCAGATGCAATTGATTCAGGCGCAGAAGACTTAACCGCATCGGGGATTGGGCTTGCTACAGCAGACGCTGGAGCGGCACCTTTAGAACGCATAGCGGCCAGTTTTTCCATATCAGCCACATTTTTTTGCAACTCAGCAACACGCTGATTGGCTTCGTTTAGCGCCTTCTGCCGAGCAGCAACCTCCTCCTCCAAAGCAAGCATTTTTGAATTATCAGCCGATTTCTTAGCTGCATCGGCAGCCTTAGATAATTTCAATACATCTTTATTTTTATCAACAGCAGAAGCGCCCTGATCTTCAACTTTGGCTGTAATTTTCCCACCTGAAGCCTGCTCAGTCAGATCGCGTGCAGGCGCTTTTGCAGCAGCCTCACCCAATTTACTGCGATATTCACTCCAGTTTGTCGATTGCACTTGAACTTCTTTACTGGCTTCTTTTACACCAATTTGCTGCATTTCAAGTGCAGACTGAACGCGCAAGATTTTTCCGCGCTTTAGGCGATTCATATTGCCATCAAAAGCATCGGTATTGCTGCGATACAGACTAACCAAAACTTGGTCCAGGCTAACGCCTTCAGGCTTAATTCTTTTTGCCACAGCAGAAAGTGTATCGCCGCCTTTAGTCATATAAGAATCAATTGCAGACTCCTGTGCTGAGCTGTCTTTACGTGACTCAGTTGCTACGGGCTCTTTGGCTTGCACATCCTGATTAACCGCTTTGTATGGCTTGGACGTAGTTGATTTTATTGCGCCAGTTGTTCTTGTACCAGGCAGGACACTTGGAGAAAATTTGGTTGAACTGCCCGAGGCCAAAGAAGGCGCGTAACCCACGGGGTCGATCAACGCAGTGTATTCACGCTGAATTCGTCCAGACGCCCAATTCAATTCAACCAATAGATCCAAAAAAGGCTCGGTTATTGCTTGAGCAGAATTAACCGTCACATAGTATTGGCCGTTACCACGCTTTTCAATATTGAACCGCAAGCCAAGTGAACTAGAAGGATATGTAATTTGCGCGGTTGAAAACGCTTCCGGCGGCGCTAAACTGACCACCAATGAGTCAGCCTCACCTGGCTGTACGGAAACCAAATCAATCTCACCACGAAATGGCTGACCCAACCCAGACAAAACATTGAGTCGCCCCAAACCAGCTGCATTAGCAAACAAAGGTAAAGCAGCCATCGTTACGGCCAATACGCATGTTTTTAGTCGTGGCGTTTTAAGCACAAGCAATCTCCCAATCGCGGTCACACAATTTTCGCTAAATTCTGAACCATGAATCAAATTCGATTTAATTTCTTTACCGAAACAATTTCAAAGCTTTCCAACAAAGAAAGAGTTAACATCTTTGTGGCATTTCACATTCAATAATTAACCGATAATACTAACAATTCAAACTAAAGCAGAATTTTATATTCATTTTTATGCTTGAACGTAACAGAGACGCTACGTTTTTGTGGCACTTTCGCTAAATCCCAAGACGCTACCGCCCAAGACCACAACACAACCAAAGACGCCCCAAGCAATTCCGCGGGTGGATTCTGCCCCAAAAAGTCTAATGCAAAAAATAATTGCTGCGACTCTAACCCCGCAAGTAATGGCTCAGCCTTGGTTTGCTTGCTTAGTTTTTCGCCCTGCATATTAGCAATGACAGGAATATGCGCATAAGTTAACGAAGGATAATTTAACATCTGCTGCAGACCAATCTGTCTTGATGTCGAATCTAGCAAATCTGAGCCACGAACAACGTGAGTTACACCAAAGGCAGCATCATCGACCACAACGGCCAATTGATAAGCCCAGCAGCCGTCAGCACGCAACACAACATAATCACCCACCTCGCCCTGCAAATCCTGCTCAACCCGCCCCTGAATCAAGTCAGTGAACCGAATCAATCCACCCCGTACCTTTAGCCGCCAAGCAGGGGAAGAGAGTTTGTTTTTCATACCGAGCCGGCAAGTCCCAGGATAAATTGGGCCATCAACACCTCGACGAGCATGCAATGCAATTTCTCTACGCGAACAGCTACAGGGGTATACATTGCCACCCTCAATTAAATCATTTAACACAGATTGATACATATGATAGCGATCACTTTGAGTCACCAACTCATCATCCCACTCAAAACCAAACCTAATTAATGCTCTTACAATTTCATCCTTTGCGTCATTTTGAGTTCTGATTTCATCAACATCTTCAATGCGCAGCAGCCAACGACCATGATTTGCGCGTGCATCAAGATAGCTAGCTACGGCTGCAATTAATGATCCCATATGCAAATAACCAGTCGGACTTGGTGCAAAACGCCCCACATAGGCAGGCGAACTTTCTAATAAAACATGGTTCTTTATATTTGCCATACCTCACCTAATCAACATTACACTCTGCTAAAATAATTCCATTTTTACAGCAGCTATTTTAAAAGGACAAGCAATGACTTACGTTGTGACTGATGCCTGTGTGAAATGCAAATACACCGACTGTGTAGATGTTTGCCCAGTAGACTGCTTTCGCGAAGGCCCCAATTTTTTAGTGATTGATCCCGACGAATGCATCGACTGCACTCTTTGCGTAGCAGAGTGCCCAGTTGAAGCGATCTATGCCGAAGACGACGTTCCAGAAACCATGACTGCGTTTATCGCCCTGAATGCAGACTTAGCCAAAACATGGCCAACCATCGTAGAAAAAAAAGACCCTCTTAATGACCACGAAATTTGGGCGGCCGTCTCGGGAAAAATGGACGAGATTGAGCGCTAATATAAATCGGAACCGGCAATTAATTGCTAAATTGACTAAAACCAGTTATATTCTATGGTTCTACTCAGCCTTGCCTAACCGTGGTCGCTAACGGTAGGCTTCAACCCGTAAGGAGAATTCATGCGACACTATGAAATCGTATTTATCGTACACCCTGATCAAAGCGAACAAGTTCCTGCAATGATCGAGCGTTACAAAACCCTGATCACTTCAGGCGCTGGTGCAGTTCACCGTTTAGAAGACTGGGGCCGTCGTCAATTGGCGTACCCAATCCAAAAAATTCACAAAGCTCACTATGTAATGATGAACATCGAATGCAGCCAAGCTACTTTGGATGAAATCGAGCATGCATTCAAATTCAATGATGCAGTTTTACGTCACTTGACACTAAAAACTGATGCTGCCGCAACAGAAGCCTCGCCAATGATGAAAGAAGAAAAATCTAAATCATTGCCACAAGCTGCTGGTGAAGGTATCGCCGCTTAATTCGGCCAAAATTGAACTTACGAAACCGTGTATTAATTGAAGGTACGTTGGCAACAAATTCAGCCTTGCGCACCACCCCTGCTGGCATTGAAATGATTGAAGGACAAATCATCCATCTTTCATCACAAGAAGAGTTAGGCAGTACGCGAAAAGTTGAATTTGAAATTAATTTTTTAGCTATGGGAACCATCGCGCAAGCAATTTCACGACTCCCGCAAAACACCCAACTTAAATGCAAAGGGTTTTTAGCTGCTAAAAATCAACGTGCTCGAAACATACTGGTTTTGCATATTGATGCATTTGAACTTTTGAATTGAGGATTAACTCATGTCTCGCAATCTTTTTAAGCGGAAGAAATTCTGCCGCTTCTCTGCAGAAGGTATCGCACACGTTGACTACAAAGACGTTGCCTTGCTAAAAGACTTTATCTCTGAAAACGGCAAAATCATTCCTGCACGTATCACAGGTACTAAAGCAAAATACCAACGCCAATTGTCGACCGCTATCAAAGTAGCTCGCTTCTTGGCTTTGCTTCCATACACTGACCAACACTAATCGAGAAGGGAGAACTTTTCATGCAAATTATCCTACTCGAAAAAGTAGCAAACTTGGGCACTTTGGGCGATGTGGTTAAAGTTAAAGATGGTTACGCTCGTAACTTCTTGATCCCACAAGGCAAAGCTAAACGCGCTAACGAAGCAAACTTAGCTGAATTCGAAGCACGTCGCGCTGAATTAGAAGCCAAGCAAGCTGAAATTCTTGCTCAAGCACAAGCTCGTGCCGCTAAGCTAGAAGGCGCAGAATTCACTATCAGCCAAAAAGCAGGTGTGGATGGTCGTTTGTTCGGCTCAGTAACCACACAAGACATCGCAGATGCAATCACTGCTGCAGGCACTGAAATCAAGAAATTTGAAGTTCGCTTGCCAGAAGGCCCTTTCAAGGCCATCGGTGAATACGAAGTGGCATTGGCATTACACCACGACGTTGTTAGCACTGTTAAATTTCAAGTTGTTGGCGAAGCAGCTTAATTAGCCTCCCAACTCAATAAAAAAAGCCACGATTTTTATCGTGGCTTTTTTTAACCCTCAAACCATTTTAACGACTTGCGAGCGATTTGAGCACCCTAGAAACCGCAACCAAACCAAAAGTCGCCGTCACAGTCATTGCAGCACCAAAACCACCCTCACAATCCAACCGAACACCCTCGCCCGCCTGCGGTTTTAGTGCACATACAGAGCCATCCGCCTGCGGATAAACCAATTGCTCCGTCGAATAGACACATTCAATGCCAAATTTTTTCCCTGCCTTTGGAAATTGATAATCGCGCCGCAATAGACTTCGCACCTTTGAGGCCAATGGGTCTTGTATTGTACGACTCAGATCATCAACCAAAATCTGCGTAGGATCGATCTGCCCCCCTGCGCCCCCCACCGTAATCAGTTTCATTTTATTGCGGCGACACCACGCAATTAAAGCGGCTTTGGTTTTGACACTATCGATACAATCAATAACAAAATCAAATTGATCAAGCAAATACTCAGCAAAATTCTCTGGCGCAATAAAATCTTCAACCTGACGAATCTGTAACTCTGGATTAATTGCCAACATCCGCTCGGCCAGCACTGCGACCTTCATACGCCCAAACTGCCCATCCATAGCGGGCAATTGGCGATTTGTGTTCGAAATACATACATCATCCAGATCAATCAATGTGACATGGCCAATGCCAGACCGAGCCAAAGCCTCACCCGCCCAAGACCCAACACCACCAACGCCAATGACACATACTCGTGCAGCACTGAATTTGATTAAACCCTGAGCACCATACAACCTAGAAATACCAGCAAAGCGCTGTCGGTACGAATCAGAAAAATCCATTCTTCACTTCCAAAATAATGCAGCCCCAAAGGGGCTGCAACATAACCATACGTATATATACCAAAGCCAATCTAATCAATGGCTACAGGCAAATACGCTCATTCTGATTTTGGTGCCGGCTTGCGACGCACGGCAGGCTTTTTGACCACTGGAGAAGCTGCTGGCTCACTAGACTCAACGGAAGACGAAGAATGAGAAGCTTCCGCCATCGGCGGCTCTGTCGGACGCACACCATCCGTATCAGTCCGTTGCGGGCCACCAGGCATACCAAAACCCGTAAATAGGTTTTTGGCTCTGTCCTGTAATTGCTGCTGCATATCAACAAACATACTAGTGCTACTTTCTAGATAATTGCCCATCATGTTTTGAATTGCAGGGCCCTGGAATTTCATGAATTCACCCCAGAGGTTATTGTTTGCAAAAATAGGGTTGTCACTGATGATGGTTGACTTAGCCTGATCCTGTAAACGACCCTGCATTTCAGCAAACAACTGCATATTTTTTTCCAAATAATTCCCCATCAAGCCCTGCATAGCATGGCCATAAAAACGAATAATCTGTGTCAGCACATCATAAGAGAACATCGGCATACCACCAGACTCTTCTTCCAAAATAATTTGCAACAACACACTGCGCGTCAAATCTTCGCTGGTCTTGGCATCCAAGATTGAAATATCAATACCATCAAGCACCAACTGCTTTACATCCGTCAGCGTAATATAGCTACTCGTGTGCGTATCGTACAAACGACGGTTGGGGTATTTCTTGATGACTCTTTTATCGACACTCATTGCTTCAACCCCCCGAATTAATTGAATCACTCAAACCATCTACTGAGGATAGTCTTGTGTGAGTCGCGATGCAACATGATGCACCGCACAAATTTATATTGACAACAACAAAAAGCTCTTCCAAAATGACACCGTATTGTGCAATGCAGCATTTAACCAGATTGAGTCTGGTTCACCCAAACATCTTTCAGGAGTACTAGCATGACAACAGCACAGCAACAAATCAACGAATTTGCCACCGAACAACTTGAAACTGTTTTACGTTTTGCGCGCATTTCTATCGATGCTGCAGAGCGCATGGTTAAATTGCAAGTTGAAACTGCAAAAAACACCTTCGAAGATTCAGCACGTAACGCAAAACAGTTTGTGACCGTCAAAGACGCACAAGCAGTATTTGCAGCTCAACAAAAAATTTCTGAAGCTGCCGTCGAAAGCTCAATGGCTTACAGCCGCAACCTGTACGAAATCGCTTCTCAAGCACAAACAGAATTCAGCAAGCTCGTTGATGAGCGCAGCGTATACTTTAACAAAAACGTTGTTTCTGGCTTAGACCGCTTTGTTAAATCTGCTCCAGCAGGCTCAGATGCAGCTGTAGCAGCAGTTAAATCAACGGTACAAGCGACTGCAGCCGCAGTAGACAGCATGACCAAAGCTGCAAAACAAGTTGCCGAATTTGCTGATGCATCAGTAAAAGCCGCATCCACAGCTACGGCCGATGCGGTGAAAACTGCAGCCAAGAAAACAAACGGCACGAGCAGCACAGCACAATAATTTCATTTGAATCACTCAAACAAACGGGCACTTAAAAGTGCCCGTTTTTTATTTGCCAAGGGGCTAAGCCCCTCGGTTTTACTCCTCAACCACCTCAGCCACTACCGCTTCAGCAGGTGCATTCGCAGCAGCTTCGTCATTCAATACCGCTTTGATTGACAAGCGAATACGACCTTTCTCATCCTGCTCAATCACTTTAACGCGAACGATTTCACCCTCTTTTAAGTAATCGCCAACATTGTTGATGCGCTCATTAGCGATTTGGCTAATGTGCACCAAGCCATCTTTACCTGGCATGATTGAAACGATTGCACCCACGTTTTTGTCCAAGATTTTAACAACTGGACCTTCATAGATGCGACCAATTTCAACTTCAGCCGTGATTTCTTCAATACGGCGACGTGCTTCAGAAGCACCTTCAGCCGACACAGAAGCAATCGTAATGGTGCCGTCTTCTGTAATATCGATTTGTGTGCCGGTTTCTTCGGTCAACGCTCGAATTACCGCACCGCCTTTACCAATCACATCACGGATTTTTTCTGGGTTGATTTTCATCGTATAAAGACGTGGAGCGTGCTCGCTCACTTCTTCACGCGCACCATCGAGAGCGCCTTTCATAATGCCGATGATGTGAACGCGACCTTCTTTTGCTTGGTCAAGCGCAACACGCATGATTTCTTTGGTGATACCAGTGATCTTGATGTCCATTTGCAGCGCAGTGATACCGTTTTCAGTACCTGCAACTTTAAAGTCCATATCGCCAAGATGATCTTCGTCACCCAAGATATCAGACAATACAGCAAACGCATTACCTTCTTTAATCAAACCCATTGCGATACCCGCAACGTGATTTTTCATCGGCACGCCAGCATCCATCAACGCCAAGCAACCACCGCAAACTGACGCCATTGAAGAAGAGCCATTTGATTCAGTAATTTCAGAAACCACGCGCATTGAGTAAGCGAAGTCTTCTTTGTTTGGCAGCATTGCAATCAAAGCACGCTTAGCTAGACGACCATGACCGATTTCACGACGTTTTGGCACTCCTACACGGCCAGTTTCACCTGTCGAATACGGAGGGAAGTTGTAATGCAACATGAAGCTATCAGTGTAGCCACCGTGCAATGCATCAATTTTTTGTTCGTCGAGCTTAGTACCTAATGTAGCAGCAGCAATGGCCTGTGTTTCACCACGCGTAAACAACACCGAACCGTGCGCGCGTGGCAATACGCCAGTGCGAATTGAAATCGGGCGTACAGTGCGTGTATCACGACCGTCAATACGTGGTTCACCAGCCAAGATTTGGCCACGAACAATTTCGCCTTCCAAACCTTTGAAGATGCCTTTGATTTCATTAGCAGCCAAAGTACCTGTTTCTTCAGTAATCAGCGCATCTTTTACCAAAGCCCAAGTTTCATTGATTTTCTGTGTACGAGCTTGTTTTTGGCGCAGCTTGAAACCTTGTGCCAAGCCTTCAGCAGCGATGCCGCGTACTTGAGCAATCAAAGCTTCATTGGCAACAGGCGCTGTCCAGTCAAACAATTCTGGATTAACTTCATCAGCCAATTCATTAATCGCGTTGATAGCCACTTGCATTTGCTCGTGACCGAAGACCACAGCGCCCAACATGATACTTTCTGACAATTCGTTCGCTTCAGACTCAACCATCAATACCGCTTGGCTAGTACCAGCAACAACCAAATCCATCTGGCTGTCTTTCATTTCTGACATAGCTGGGCACAATACGTATTCGCCATTGATGTAACCCACGCGCGCTGCGCCGATAGGGCCGTCAAAAGGCACGCCTGACAATGTTAGCGCTGCAGAGGCGCCGATCATTGCAGCAATATCAGAATCAACTTCAGGGTTAATTGACATCACAGTAGCGATAATTTGGATGTCGTTAAAGAAACCTTCAGGGAACAATGGACGAATCGGACGATCGATCAAACGGCTTGTTAGTACTTCTTTCTCAGATGGCTTGCCTTCGCGCTTGAAGAAACCACCAGGAATTTTACCCGCAGCGTAAGTACGCTCTTGGTAATCCACAGTCAATGGGAAGAAATCTTGGCCCGGCTTAACCGAGCGTGCTGCAACGACAGTCACCAAAACAGAGGTGCCATCAATATCAACCATTACGGCGCCTGTAGCTTGGCGCGCAATTTCACCTGTTTCCAAAGTGACAGTATTTTTGCCATAAGCAAAAGTTTTAGTAAATTTATTGAACACTCGTTGTCCTTTTCACAATGTTTGCCAACGACCATGGCGATAAGTTGCTTCCGCTGCGATGGGATCGCCAAGCTATTGCTTGCACATCGCCGATTCCGGCACATCCGAACTTTACCCTGCCGCCGGAATCGCTATTGGGCGGAGCAAAGGTTTGAAACTAAAATTAGGCGACCATATAGAAAAAAAGCCGCAATCGATAGACTGCGACTTTTTTGCCGTGGGTCTTATTTACGTAGACCCAACGCAGCGATCAAGCTGCGGTAGCTTTCGTTGTTCGTGCGTTTGAGGTAATCCAACAAACGACGACGACGAGAAACCATTGCTAACAAACCACGACGTGAGTGGTGGTCTTTTTTGTTTACTTTAAAATGTTCAGTCAGATCATTGATGCGAGCAGTCAACAAAGCAACTTGTACTTCAGAAGAACCAGTATCGCCTTCCTTGTGTTGGAATTTTTTTACTAATTCAGCTTTTTGAGCAACAGAAACAGACATTCAAACTTCTCCAAAAAATCACCCAAATGGTGATTAGACAAGCTAGATTGAGCGAAAAACCCACTCTAGCTCCATTAACTTTCTACGCCACATGGGTAGAAAGCAGTCGTTTGGGTCGCAGCACGCCATCAGCGCCCACTTCACCCAAACCAATGAACATAGGATTATCTAACTTTTCCGAGTTCCCGTAAAGCCTTAACTCCCCAAGCGGGGCATTAATTGCGTCCAGAATCGGCATCCCATTTCGCATCAACGCCGTTTGCGCCAAATTAAGCTCAAAGCTCGGTAACTCAGCAATCAGTTGTTCACCCGGCAACAACATAGCCTCTCGTTCAGGCATTTCGAGCGCGATATATTCATCCAGAGTGATTGCATCTTCTAACTTAAAACCACCCGTTAATGTGCGGCGCAAGCCCGATAAATAGCCACCGCAACCCAATGCATTGCCAATATCTTCTGCCAGAACACGAATATAAGTCCCTTTCGAGCACAATACATCAACCACTAGCACCGGTGCCTCATAAGACACCACAGTCATCTCATAGATTGTGACTGGCCGAGATTTCCGCTCTAAAACAACACCCTCACGGGCATATTCATACAACGGTTTACCATCAACCTTTAGCGCCGAATACATAGGGGGAGTTTGGATGATTGGACCAACAAACTGCTGCAATACTGGCAATATTTGATCAAGGCCACTAGGCGCAACACCACTAACGGTAATTTCACCCTCACCATCCAAAGTCGTCGAAACCTGTCCAAAAGTAATCGTGGCGCGATAACCTTTATCAGCATCCAACATCCGCTGAGCAAATTTAGTCGCCTCGCCAAAACACAAGGGCAAAAGCCCCGTTGCAAATGGATCAAGCACACCGGTATGACCGCCCTTTTCCGCTTGTAATAACCAGCGGCACTTTAAAAGCGCACCATTACTCGAAAAACCAAACGGCTTATCCAGCAACAAAACCCCATCGATTTTACGCTTGGCCATCTTCTTCAGGTGCTTTTGGTAATGAGTTGGCCTGTTCAATTTTATGCGTCAAATCCATACCATATTCGATTGATTCGTCGTATTCAAAATGAAGCTCAGGCATTTTGTACAAAGAAAAACCACGTGCAATTTGCGCACGCAGGAAACCCTTTGCACGCTCAAGCAAGTGAGCGATTTCAGGGCGATGACTTGCATCACCCAAAAAAGTGTAAAAAACTTTCGCATGTGAATAATCACGCGATACTTCAACATCAGTGACAGTAATCAGTGATGCATGCGGATGATCAAGCTCAGCCCGAATCACCGTCGCCAAATCTCGTTGAATTTGCTGAGCAACACGGTCAGCGCGAGTAAATTGTTTATTAGCCATAATCTCTGTGAGGAGTGTGGTGCGAGGAGTGAGGTGAATACCCATTCGACACCTGAATTAAAAAGCAAAAAGCGCAAGCACCATCGAGGGCCTGCGCTATTGTGTCGGAGCGAGAACACCTCACACCCCACTCCGAACACCTCACATCATTACAGCGTACGAGCGACTTCCACCACTTCGAACACTTCCAACTGGTCGCCCAATTGAATATCGTTGAAGTTTTTGATTTGCAAGCCGCATTCGAAACCCGCTTTAACTTCTTTAGCTTCATCTTTAAAGCGTTTCAGATTTTCCAGCTCACCTTGATGGATTACCAAGTTATTACGCAAGACACGAACACCTGCCGAACGCTTAACAAGACCTTCCATCACCAAGCAACCTGCAATCGTACCCACTTTCGATACAGCAAAGACTTGACGAATTTCAACCATACCGATGATTGACTCACGGCGCTCTGGTGCCAACATACCCGACAAGGCCGCTTTCACGTCATCCACAGCATCATAAATGATGTTGTAGTAACGTAGATCAACGCCTTCATTCTCAGCCAATTTACGTGCTGCAGAATCCGCACGTGTATTAAAGCCGATAATGACTGCCTTAGAAGCCAATGCCAAGTTCACATCAGACTCAGAAATACCGCCCACTGCGCTGTGCAAGATCTGCACACGAACTTCGCTGGTTGAGAGTTTTTGCAAGCTTTGTGACAAGGCTTCCGAAGAACCCTGAACGTCAGCCTTAATGATGATTGGCAAGTTTTGAACATTGCCTTCCGCCATTTGCGCAAACATGTTTTCGAGTTTAGACGCTTGTTGACGAGCAAATTTCACATCGCGGAATTTACCTTGACGGAACATCGCGATTTCACGCGCTTTTTTCTCATCAGCCAACACCATCGCATCGACACCAGCGGACGGCACTTCAGACAAGCCCAAGATTTCAACTGGCATTGATGGGCCAGCTTCAGTAATTGGCTTGCCGTTCTCGTCCAACATCGCACGAATACGACCGTAAACTTGACCTGCAAGCACGGTATCGCCTTTACGCAAGGTACCCGACTGAACCAACATCGAAGCCACAGGGCCACGGCCTTTATCCAAACGTGCCTCGATAATAATCCCTTTCGCAGGACCATCGACTGGCGCAGTCAGCTCAAGCACCTCAGCTTGCAACAGAATCGCATCAAGCAACTCATCAATACCCAAGCCTTTTTTCGCTGAAACGTGCACAAACTGAGTATCGCCACCCCAATCTTCTGGAACCACTTCTTGCGCAACCATTTCTTGACGGATACGTTCAAAGTTCGCTTCTGGCTTATCAATCTTATTCACCGCCACCACAATTGGCACACCCGCTGCTTTCGCATGGTGAATCGCCTCAATCGTTTGCGGCATCACACCATCATCGGCAGCCACAACCAGAACCACGATGTCGGTCAATTGAGCACCACGAGCACGCATAGATGTAAACGCTTCGTGACCAGGGGTATCAAGGAATGTAACAACACCCTTGCCAGTTTCAACGTGATACGCGCCAATATGCTGTGTAATACCACCCGCCTCACCCGAAGCTACTTTCGCACGTCGAATATAGTCGAGCAAAGAGGTTTTACCATGGTCAACGTGACCCATAACCGTTACAACTGGCGCACGTGACGTCATCGCGTGTTCAGTTTTGTCGCTTTCATCCAAATAAATATCGGGATCATCAAGCTTGGCAGCAACAGGTGTGTGGCCCATTTCTTCAACCACAATCATTGCAGTTTCTTGGTCGAGAACCTGATTAATCGTGACCATCATGCCCATTTTCATCAGCGCCTTAACGACTTCAACGCCCTTAACGGCCATTTTGTGCGCCAAATCTGCTACGGAAATGGTTTCTGGCACATCAACTTCACGCGCTACCGGCTCTGTCGGTGCAACAAAGGCATGGGCATTATCTTGCTGAGCAGCCGCATTATTGCGTTTACCGCCTTTCTTCGACTTCCAATCATTACCAGTATCGCCACCACGGGTTTTGATACCTTTCTTCTGACGACCATCATTCCAGCCGCCTTTCTCATCTTTCTTAGGTGCAGTGGTTACACCTTTTTTATCCGCTGGTTTTGCAGCAACAGGTGCAGGTGCAGCCGCTTTTTCTGGGGCGTGAATTGGCGTCTCTTTTGGACGACGGAAATCAACGCGAGCACCAACGCGTGGCGCCTCATGACCTGGCTTCAAGTGTGGTTTCACGGCAGGCTTAGCAGCTTCAGCAGGTTTTGCCTGCTGTTGCGGCTTGGCTTGCTGCGCTGGTTGTTGTGGCTTCGCTTGCTGTGCATTGGCTTGCTTGGCTGGTGCAGATGTTGCTGGCGCAACGGTTTCAGCAACAACAGGCGCAGCCTCAACTACAGGCGCCACTTGCTCAACTGGTTTTTGGTCACGATTTTTCTTAGCAGCCATTTCTGCCGCTTGACGAGCATAAAGCTCGTTTTGACGGCGAGACTCAGCTTCACGCGTTAGGCGCTGTGATTCATCAATCACCATTGCAGGTGCTGCAGGAGCTTGTGGCACGGCAGCTGCAGGCGCTGCTGGCGCAACCACGGCAGCAACAGGCTCAACAACACGAGCAACCGGCGCTTCTGGCGCTTCAAATACACGCTTTTTACGCACTTCAACTTGAATCGTTTTCGATTTGCCTGTGGCATCCGTCTTGCGAATTTCAGTTGTTTCTTTACGCGCCAAGGTAACTTTGGGCTTATCGCCCGCCTGACCATGTTTTTGCTTTAAATGACCTAACAAACGTTGCTTATCATCCGAGCTCAAAACATCATCGGCACTATTTTTATCAACACCAGCTGCTTTCAATTGTTGAAGCAACTCTTGGGTTGGCATTTTTAATTCGGCAGCAAACTGGCTGACTTTGGGTTCACTCATAGATTACTCTCCCGCGCCTTAGGCGAACAAATGTTCGCGCGCTTTCATGATCAGTTGTTTAGCGGTTTCTGCGTCGATACCAGTCATTTCGGTTAATTCATCGACCGCCAAATCTGCTAGATCGTCACGGGTACGTATCTCGTTATCAGCCAATTGCGCAGCCAACTCCGGGGTCATACCCTCAAGCGTCTTCAGGTCTTCGGACTGATGCTCAAGTCTTTCTTCACGCGCGATGGCTTGAGTTAACAAGGCATCACGAGCACGAGAGCGCAGTTCGTTCACGGTTTCTTCATCAAACGCTTCGATTTCCAGCATTTCATTCAGTGGCACATAGGCCACCTCTTCTAGTGTATTGAAGCCTTCTTGCACCAACACACTGGCCACATCTTCATCAATATCCAACGCTTGAATAAACAAGGCGCGAATCTTAGTGAATTCTTCTTCGTGCTTTTCCTCAGCTTCATCAACAGTCATGATGTTGAGTTTCCAACCTGTCAACTCAGCCGCCAATTTCACATTCTGACCACCACGACCAATCGCCATCGCCAGATTTTCTTCATCCACCACCACATCCATGCTGTGCGTATCTTCATCCAAAATGATGGAGCTCACTTCAGCAGGTGACAAAGCATTGATCGCAAATTGTGCCGCATCAGGCGACCACAATACGATATCTACACGCTCACCAGCAAGTTCGTTACTCACGGCATTAACACGCGTACCGCGCACACCGATACAAGTGCCTTGTGGGTCAACGCGCTGGTCGTTCGACTTAACGGCAATCTTGGCACGCATGCCAGGATCACGTGCAACACCTTTCAATTCGATCAAATTGTTTTCAATCTCAGGCACTTCCAACTCAAACAATTTAGCCATAAAGTCCGGCGCAATCCGCGACAAGACCAATTGCGGGCCACGACCATTACGATCAACGCGCAACAAGAAGGCTTTAACACGATCGCCAACACGTAAATTTTCTTTCGGGATCATTTGGTCGCGCGGCAGAATTGCTTCTAGCTTGCCCAACTCAAGAATGGCATTACCACGCTCGATACGTTTGATACTGCCTGAAACGATATGCTCACGACGCTCAAGGAAATCATTCAAGTTTTGTTCGCGCTCAGCATCACGGATCTTTTGCAAAATCACTTGCTTGGCTGCTTGCGCACCGATGCGGCCAAATTCGATTGGCTCTAACTCAACTTCCCAAACATCACCGACTTTCAAATCAGCGCTGTAGTCCGGCGCATCAGTAATCGCGATTTGGCGTGATGGCTCTTCGTGGTCATTGTCTTCAACCACGTCCCAAACACGGAAACTGCGATACGCACCATTGTGGCGATCAATCGAAACACGAATTTCGACTTCATCTTCGTAGCGTTTTTTAGTGGCAGAAGCGAGTGCAGACTCCAAAGCACCAAACACAACTTCTTTTTCTACATTTTTTTCGTGCGCAAGTGCTTCGACCAGCACTAGAATTTCACGATTCATAAATTAGTCCTCCGGCATCAAACAAAAGCCAAATTAACAGTATTTGCCAAATAGGTGACACAGCTTAAAACTGCGGTTCGATCCGTACCCGATCAATGCTCGACAAAGCCAACTTCAGCTCTTCGCCAGCCACATCAATCACCACATGATCATCCACCAAGCCCAACAACTTGCCGACTAAATTCCGGCGACGATCAGGCAAGGGCAAACGCAGCTTCACCTTCACCATCTCTCCGGCAAATCGCTCAAAATCCGCCGGTTTTTTGATTAAGCGATCTAATCCCGGTGAGGACACCTCAAGGCGCTCATGGGGAATATTTTCAACCATAAACAAGCGTAATAAGTGATTGCTCACCAACACACAGTCGTCAATGGTGACGCCGCCTTCTTTATCGATAAAAATGCGCAGCAAGCCCTTCTCGCCCATTTCAAAATCGACTAATTCGTACCCTAGACCTGGTAAGGTACTGTCCAACACGGATTGCAGATTGACCGCCATACTTCCCTTCTCAAAAACCACAAACAAAAAATGGGCTGCAAACTATTGCGCGCCCATTCATAAAACCCACTGAAAGCACTCCCGCATGATTTTTTACGGGATTTTCCCGATTCTAACAGAAAAGATAAGCTGGCGAAATACTCCTTGATAAAGATGCACTTGTCTCACGGGTGCTTTTGCTCATAAAGTACATCAACGATTGGAGACAAATCATGACCCAGCCTTGGCTAGCCAACTATCAAAGCGGCGTACCACACACAGTAAACCTTGAAAAATTCAGTTCAATCCCCGAAGTTTTCGCACAAAGCCTAGCCAAATACCGCGATCGTGATGCCTTCATCAACATGGGCAAAAGCATCACCTACGGTGATTTAGATCGATTATCAATACAGTTTGCAACCTATCTACAACAAACACTGAAACTACCTACAGGCTCACGTGTTGCGGTGATGATGCCCAATGTATTGCAGTACCCCGTGGCTATTTTTGGCATCCTTCGCGCGGGTTATGTCGTTGTCAATGTCAATCCACTGTACACACCACGCGAGCTAGAACATCAACTTAATGATTCTGGCGCAGAAGCCATCCTTATTTTGGCCAACTTTGCTCACACACTCGAAGCAATTATTCAGAACACCCAAATAAAACACACCATTGTGACGGAATTAGGTGATTTATTTGGCTTTCCAAAAAAGCTACTCGTCAACAGCGTTGTTCGTTACATTAAGAAACTCGTCCCTACATATACCCTACCAGGGCATACAACCCTAAGCTCCGCGCTTGAAAAAGGTCAGGACAATACCCTTAAAGAACCACAACTCAACCATCAAGACATCGCTTTCTTGCAATACACAGGCGGCACCACTGGTGTCGCCAAAGGCGCCATGCTCACGCACGGTAATATCGTCGCGAATATGCAGCAAGCGCACGCATGGATTAGCCCTGTCGTTACTGATGGCAAAGAAATGATTGTGACCGCATTGCCGCTCTACCACATCTTTTCACTCACTGCGAACTGCATGGTCTTCACCAAAATCGGCGCGACAAACTTATTGATTACCAATCCACGCGACATTCCTGACTTTGTTAAAACACTCGAGAAATACCCAGTCACCTGCCTCACCGGCGTAAACACACTTTTTAACGCACTACTCAACAATTCAGACTTTGCAAAGTTAGACTTTTCCAAATGGAAACTCGCCCTCGGTGGCGGCATGGCCGTTCAGCACGCAGTAGCCGATAAATGGAAAAAAATCACGCACATTCCTTTGGTTGAAGCCTACGGACTCACCGAAACCTCCCCCGCCGCGATGATGAATCCGATGAACACCACGGAATTTAACGGCATGATTGGTCTGCCGATTCCGCTCACGACCGGCGAGATCCGTGACGATGCCGGCCAAGTCCTTCCCGCAGGCGAGCGTGGAGAACTCTTTATTCGCGGCCCTCAAGTGATGAAAGGCTACTGGAATCGCCCCGAAGACACTGCGCAAATTCTGGGTGAAGACGGCTTTTTGGCAACGGGCGACATTGCAATTATGAAACCGAGCGGCTTTTTCCAAATCGTTGACCGCAAGAAAGACATGATTTTGGTGTCTGGCTTTAACGTTTACCCGAATGAAATCGAGGATGTAGTCGCCAATCATCCAGGCATTCTTGAAGTCGCCTGCATTGGCATTGCCGATGATAAAACAGGAGAAGCCGTCAAACTCGTTGTGGTCAAAAAAGACCCACAATTGACCAGCGAAGAAATCATCGAATTTTGCCGTGGCCAGCTCACCAACTACAAAATTCCGCGCGTCATTGAATTTAGAGATAGCCTACCTAAATCGAATGTAGGTAAAATTTTGCGCCGAGAGCTTCGCAATTAAATACATTCGCACCAAGGAAACAAAATGAATCTATTGCCGTTTTTTAAACTTATGGCCGAACGCAGTGCATCTGATCTGTTTTTAGCCGCCGATTCGGCAATAGTCATTAAAATTCAAGGCGCTTGCCACCCCGTCAACAATCAAGTCCTCAGTGCTGAGCACGTCAAGCAACTCGCTTATCAACTGATGGGCGAAGCTCGAGTAGCGACTTTTGAACGCGACCTTGAAATGAACTTTGCCTTTCCCGTCAGTGGGATTGGCAATTTTCGGGTTAATGTATTCAAAAGCCGTGGCAGTGTTGCATTAGTAGCACGTTTTATTAAACCCAAAGCCGACACACTCGAAGAGCTGTTCATGCCCGAAATCCTCAAGGATTTGGTCATGGAAAAACGCGGAATTATTCTCGTTGTCGGTGCAACGGGCTCGGGCAAATCATCCACTGTTTCAGCGATGCTGGAGCACCGCAACGAGAACCACAGCGGTCATATCCTCACGATGGAAGACCCGATTGAGTTCATATACCAACACAAAAAATCACTCGTTAATCAGCGCGAAGTCGGCACAGACACCCACAGCTACGACGACGCTCTTCGCAATGCGATGCGTGAAGCCCCCAATGTTTTGATGATCGGAGAAATCCGCGACCGCGCCACGATGACTTATGCGATGCAATATGCGCAAGCGGGCCATTTGTGCATTTCGACGCTACACGCCAACAACAGCTACCACTCACTGAGCCGGATTGTAAATTTTTATCCGCAAGAAGCACGCGAATCATTGCTTTACGATCTATCCACATCACTGAAAGCAATTATTTCGCAACGTTTAGTGCGCTGCAAATCCACCGGCAAGCTCAAACCCGCCGTGGAAGTAATGCTCAACACCAATCGCATCGCCGAACTCATCAAAAATGGCGAGCTTTCTGAAATCAAAGAAGCGATGGAGCAATCACTATCCGAGGGCTCACAAACCTTCGAGCAATCACTGTACAAAATGTATCGTGATGGCGAAGTCGAACTCGACGAGGCACTACGCAACGCCGATTCAGCCACCAACTTGTCATGGATGGTCAATAACGCGCAATCGGTGCAAGAACAAGAAGCCAGTCGCAAAGCCGCCAACAACAAACCCGCCGAACCCGACATTTCTTTCGATTTATCGCTACACTAACAGACCCAGATGGTCGCCTTGGCGGCCTTTTTTATTTTGGAAAACGTATGAAATTATTTGGCATCCCTAATTGTGACACCGTAAAAAAAGCCCGCACCTGGCTCACCGAGAATGGCTTTAACTACGAATGGCATGATTTCAAGAAGCAAGGCCTCAGCACCGAGCAAGTCCAAGCTTGGATAACCGCGATTGGCTGGGAGCCTTTAATCAACAAACAAGGCACAACATGGCGCAAACTCGATGACGCGACCAAATCCAGCGTCACTGATGCCAACAGCGCGTTGGCCGTGATGATCGCCAACCCCTCAGTCATTAAACGCCCAGTACTAGCGACCGAGCAGCACACCCAAGTAGGCTTTAAACCGGAAATCTATCAAGCATTACTCAATAAAAAATGAGATGTATGTGGATAGAGAGCAACAAAATCATTGCCTTTGACAATATACCAATGCAGCCGCTTTCGGCCAACAGCGGACTCATAATTATTAGGCAGAGTTAATTTCACTCCGTAACGCCTAAAGGCAGTTGAAATATGATTTCAATCGACTTCTTTGTATGCAAAGAAGAGCAAATAGTGACTTGTAGCTGGGAAGATGCATGCGAGCGATTCTTTTGCACTGGCCTATCAATTCCCGACTGGGGCGCATTGACGTTACTGAGTGAGATACTTACAGGTTCTAATGCGTGTTCAGCTGAACGGATTCTTCTATCAAATGAGTCTTTTTACATCCTAGATAAGAGGCTTACTACCGCAATTCGCAATTCTACAGAAGAAGAATTATTGGATGCGGGAGCTCGATGGGCGCAATTTCCTCTGTGGAGTGAACTCAACATTAACCCGATGGATTTAGCTGGTTTTCTGCTTAACTTGCATTCCTCCTTTGGCAACCCAGAGACCGAAGAAAACAGTATTTATTTATGGGTAGAATCGGATGGGCTACCTGAATCGTAACGGTGTGCGGGGTCTGCTTTGGGTCGAGCGCAGTAGCTTAAGTCGGTCAAAGGCGGATTAATTGAAAAACTAAGAAATCCGTATTTGGCTCATCACGAATCAGCATGTAAATCCCAATCAAATTTTTTTTTTGAACTTAACCAATGAAAAAAATCATTCACGCCGCGCTGTTAGCAAGTTGCATTACAAGTTCACACGCTGGAATCAACGAAGGCATCGCTGCTTACAATGCTAAAAATTACACAATAGCGTTCAAAGAGTTTTCAACGCTCGCTGAGCAAGGCAATGCAAGTGCGCAACAATACCTCGGCTATATGTACGACCTCGGTCAAGGCGCACCTCAAGACTACGCCCAAGCCGTGAATTGGTATCGCAAGGCCGCGGAGCAAGGCGATGCAATTGCGCAATTCAACCTCGGTGTGATGTATGACATCGGTGAAGGCGTAACGCAAGACTATGCCCAAGCGGTGATTTGGTATCGTAAGGCCACTGAGCAAGGCAATGCCGATGCGCAATTCAACCTCGGTGTGATGTACGGTAAAGGTCGAGGCGTACCGCAAGACTACGCTCAAGCTGGAGGTTGGTATCGTAAGGCCGCTGAGCAAGGCGTTGCCGATGCACAATTCAATCTCGCCGTTATGTACGCCAAAGGCCAAGGTATAGCACAAGACGAGGCTCAAGCCGTGAGTTGGTATCTTAAGGCCGCTGAGCAAGGCGTTGCCGATGCACAATACAACCTCGGTGCGATGCACGCCAAAGGCCAAGGTGTAGCGCAAGATGAGGCTCAAGCCGTGAGTTGGTATCGTAAAGCCGCTGAGCAAGGCAATGCCAGTGCGCAATTCAACATCGGACAGCTGTATGACATCGGTCAAGGCGCACCTCAAGACTACGCCCAAGCCGTGAATTGGTATCGCAAGGCCGCAGAGCAAGGCGATGCAACAGCGCAATACAGCCTTGGCGTGATGTATTACAGCGGTAGAGGTGCAACTCTAGACTACACCCAAGCCTTGACTTGGTTTCGTAAGGCAGCTGAGCAAGGGAATGCTATTGCACAATTCAACCTCGGTGTGATGTACGACAACGGTCAAGGTGTAACGCAAGACAATGCCCAAGCCGTGAGTTGGTATCGTAAGGCCGCTGAGCAAGGCGACCCCGATGCGCTCTCTAACCTTGGGACGATGTACGCCGACGGTCAAGGAGTGCCGCAGGACTGGGTCGTGGCATATGCGCTGTTTCATCTTGCTACGGTAGATAAGATAGCTGCTAATAATAAAGATGTTGCCTTGTCAAAGATGTCACCCGCACAAGTTAAAGCAAGTCAGCGATTAAGCAGTGAAATGGCTAAGCCAAATAATTTGAACAGAGCCATCGCAGTTTACCTAAAAAATAAACAGTAAATTCTTACAATATAAAACTGCTCTAGCCTGAGCAGTTTTATACTTTCGGTTGCATTGTAGTGACCGCTCTGGGTCGATAGCCGATCATTTCAAACAAAAAGCCGCTTTTCAGCGGCTTTTTTACAGTCATCAGCAATTAAAACAATCTTGCCAGCAATGCATTTTCGTACTTAGCATCCAGCGGAATTGCGGCTTTTGCGCCGCTTCCTAATGCCGACTCAACCAATGCGCCACTCTTACCGCGAATTTGTTCCAACTTCACAATGATATTGCCGCTTGGATGGATGATTTCCAGCGAATCGCCGACTGAAAATTTGTTTTTCACTTCAATTTCAGCCCAGCCGTCTTGTATATTGAGTACTTCGCCAACGTATTGGCTGCGTTTGGCTTTAGAGTGACCATCGAGGTAGTTTTGCGCTTCGTGCGTGGTGTGACGCTGATAGAAGCCATCGGTATAACCGCGATTAGCCAAGCCATCCAAATCGGCGAGCAAGGCAGGATTAAATGGGCGGCCGGCAACGGCGTCGTCAATCGCTTGGCGATAGACTTGCGCGGTACGCGCCACGTAGTACAACGATTTAGTGCGTCCTTCGATTTTCAGCGAATCCACGCCCATTTTGACCAAACGCTCGATGTGCTGCACCGCGCGCAGGTCTTTACTGTTCATGATGTAAGTGCCGTGTTCGTCTTCGATAATCGGCATCAACTCGCCCGGGCGATTACCTTCTTCGATTAAATACGTTTTATCCGCTAGCGGATGGCGCTCTTGACCGCCACAAGCCGATGTCGGAGCAAATGCCTGATTCGCTTCGTTTATCGCTTTTTGGAAGTCAAACTGAATTACTTGCTCTTTCTGTTGCACATCACCCGCGTCGTCTTCCACAGTGTCGTGCGTTTTGTAGTCCCAACGGCAGGCATTGGTACAGGTACCTTGATTTGGGTCGCGGTGATTGAAATACCCCGACAATAGGCATCGGCCAGAGTACGCAATACACAGCGCGCCGTGCACGAATACTTCAAGCTCCATATCTGGGCACAATTGGCGAATTTCTTCGATTTCATCGAGCGACAATTCGCGCGACAAAATCACGCGTTCCAGCCCCATTGATTTCCAGAATTTCACGCCAGCGTAATTGACCGTATTGGCTTGGACTGACAAGTGAATCACTTGCTCTGGCCACTTTTCACGCACCATCATAATCAAGCCCGGGTCGGCCATAATCAGTGCATCCGGCTTCATCGCGATGACTGGCTCCATATCCGCCAGATACGTTTTCACTTTGGCGTTGTGCGGCAAGATATTGCTGGCGACAAAGAATTTTTTGCCACGCGCGTGGGCTTCTTCGATACCTTGACCAATTTGCTCTAGCTTGAATTCATTATTGCGCGCACGCAGGCTGTATCGCGGCTGACCGGCGTAAACGGCATCGGCGCCAAAATCATAAGCGGCGCTCATTTTATCGAGCGTACCGGCGGGCAATAAGAGTTCAGGGGCTTTGAGGGTCATTGTGTGTCGCATACTGAAAACAGGAAAGGCGGCGATTATACCGCACAAGCCTGCACAAAAAACAGTCAGACAATAAAAAATGATATAAATCAGTTACTTGATTGTTTTACCCACAAGCAACTCACACCCTAACTAATTTTTTCTGGGATAAATCAGCAAATTATCCCAAGCCCTGCCTTAGTTCATAAAATATGGATTTCAAGGCAAAATTGACCGTTTGCCGCCTATATTTTAATCAAACCATTAAAACCACATTAAAACAGTCGCTTAAGCGACCTATCCACAGCCTACTCACACGACTATCCCTTTGTGATGTGAATTAGACCTTGCACCTGCCTAAATCTTGACCAGCGGCATTTTATTAAACTGAAACAAGGCACTAGATCACTTATTCACAGCTCACTAACAGACTTAAGCATAATGAATGGGGAAAACGACAAATCGAACGGTGGATAAGAAAAAACCGAGCACAAGGGCTCGGTTTTATTGGAATTCAGGGGTAGCTGTGTACGTTTAAGCGAATGCAACATCCTGCAAATCAGCAAGCATGGCTGCTTCGTATTGCTCAACGGATTCATTGAGTACTTGCTTGGCGCAGCTGCCGCATTTACCACAGCAAGTCCCCGCGCTGGTCACACGCTGCAATTGGATATAGGTGCGCACGCCGGATTGCTCGACGGCTTTGCGGATGGCTTTATCGCTGACATTATTGCAAACACAAACAATCATAATGAGAACCTTATTAGCAACTATTCTCATTATCATAAAATTATTCTGTTTTGCCAAGTGGATTTTTTGCAGCAACGACAAACGGTCGGCGTAAAATCAGCACATCGAATCCACCAAGGAAGTACCATGCAGCAAATCCACATCGAACGCCAAATTTCTACTGCTCGCCAAGCCGAACTCAAAATAGCACACTGGCCGATTTGGGAAAAAAACACCTCCACATTCCCATGGACTTACGATTCAAGCGAAACGTGTTTTCTGATTGCCGGCGAAGTGACGGTAACACCTGACGGCGGCGAGCCGGTAACGATTAGTGCTGGCGATTTAGCGATCTTCCCAACGGGAATGAGTTGCACATGGCAGATCACGCAGAATCTACGCAAGCACTACAACTTCAGCTAAGCAATAAAAAAGCCCTGCATCGCAGGGCTTATTCTTTAAAACAGAAATGCGCACTATAAAAACGCCAGCTTGGCTTCTATACTCGCAGCAATCCCCGCCGCATCTAGGCCACAGTCAGCTAAGATTTGCTTTTGTTCGCCATGCTCAACGTAGCTATCAGGCAAGCCCAATTGTAATACCGGTTTCATCACGCCCGCCAGCATCAACGCTTCCAGCACAGCACTACCTGCCCCACCCATAATGGCGTTATCTTCCACCGTCACCAGCAGGTCATGCGTTGCGGCCAACTCCAGCACCAGCGCAGTATCGAGCGGCTTAATGAAGCGCATATTCGCCACCGTCGCATTACAGCCCTCTGCCGCAGCCATAGCAGGCTCGAGCACGGTACCAAAGGCTAAAATGGCGACTTTCTTACCGTTAAATTGGATGCCCTGGCGACGAATCTCGCCCTTACCCCAAGGCAACAAGCTCATTTCGCTTTGTACCGCAGCACCCAAACCACAGCCGCGAGGATAACGCACTGCTGCGGGGCCATTATATTGATATGCGGTGTAGAGCATTTGGCGACATTCGTTTTCGTCGCCCGGCGCTAAAATCGCCAAATTCGGGATGCAGCGCATAAACGATAAATCAAAACTGCCTGCATGCGTTGGGCCATCAGCGCCAACCAAACCCGCGCGATCAATCGCAAAGGTCACATCTAGATTTTGCAAAGCCACGTCATGCACCAATTGATCGTAGGCGCGCTGCAAGAAGGTCGAATAGATTGCAACGACGGGTTTTAAACCCTCACAGGCCAAGCCCGCCGCAAACGTGACCGCGTGCTGTTCAGCGATACCCACGTCAAAATAGCGCGTTGGATATTCAGCATGAAAGCGCACCATGCCAGAACCTTCACGCATCGCCGGCGTAATACCAACCAACTTCTCATCACGAGCAGCCATATCACAGAGCCATTCGCCAAACACTTGCGTAAAGTTCGGCTTGCCGCCTTTGCTACCGCAAACACCTGCCTCTTGATTAAATGGGGTAACTGCATGGTACTTAACAGGATCAGCGACTGCGAGCTTATACCCATTGCCTTTTTTGGTAACCACATGCAAAAACTGCGGGCCTTTTAATTCTTTAATATTCGATAAAGTCGCCACCAGTGTTTCCATATCGTGCCCATCAATTGGGCCGATATAGTTAAAGCCAATCTCTTCAAACAGCGTACCCGGAGTCAAAAAGCCTTTGACACTTTCTTCGCCTTTTTTCGCTAGCTCTTTCAGTGGCGGCACTGCATCAAGCACTTTGCCTGATGCATTACGAATGCCGTTATAAAACTTGCCCGACAATAACTTGGCGAGGTAATTATTAAAAGCACCGACATTCGGCGAAATCGACATTTCGTTGTCGTTCAAAATCACCAACAAATCGATTTCATCGCGATGCCCGGCATTAAACAAAGCTTCAATCGCCTGCCCTGCCGTCATCGAGCCATCACCAATCACTGCGATTGCCTTGCGCGCTTCGCCCTTAATCAGCGCAGCTTCGGCCATGCCCAGCGCCGCACCAATCGACGTCGAAGAATGGCCAACACCAAAGGTGTCGTATTCAGATTCTTCGCGCTTAGGAAAACCCGCCAAACCGCCTTTTTGGCGCATCGTTCCCATGCGGTCTTTGCGACCAGTAAGGATTTTATGCGGGTAGCTTTGGTGGCCCACATCCCACACCAAGCGGTCATGCGGCGTGTCAAAGACATAATGGAGCGCGACGGTTAACTCGACCGCGCCTAAATTCGACGCGAAGTGGCCACCGGTTTGACTGACGGAGTCGAGCAGATAACTACGTAATTGCTGCGCAACCGCTGGCAAATCTTTGCGCTCAATCTGGCGTAAATCAGCAGGAATTTGAATGGTATCAAGCAATGGGTATTTCATGTCTACCTTGCCTTGCACGGGGTATACCCCTACAAGCCTTATTAATATTTTCTATCAACAATATACCCAGCAAGGGCATTAAGCATATTTGCTTTTTCACCAAATGGCGCGAGCGAGGCCAACGCCGATGCTTTGAGTTCGGAGGCTTTTTCTTTGGCACCTTTCATGCCCAATAAAGCGACATAGGTCGGCTTATTATTGGCAACATCTTTACCTGCCGTTTTGCCCAGCGTTGCCGAATCGGCTTCGCAGTCAAGAATATCATCCACCACTTGAAACGCGAGTCCTATGCATTTGGCGTAATGGTCGAGTGCTTCGCGCTGATCAGCAGCCAGTGGCGTACCGCAATACGAGGCCAACAAAACCGAAGCGCGAATCAGCGCGCCAGTTTTCAAAATATGCATCATTTCCAGTTGCGGCAGCGTCAATTCTTGCCCAACGCTATATAAATCAACGCCCTGCCCGCCGCACATGCCCAAGCTGCCCGAGGCGTTCGCCAAAATCCGAATCATTTGCAGTTGATCTTGCGCGTTATCCGCCAAAGTACGATTCGACAGCACTTCAAAAGCTGCGGTTTGCAAGGCGTCCCCTGCCAGTAAAGCCGTTGCTTCACCGTAGGCCACATGCACCGTCGGCTTACCACGGCGCAGCACATCATTATCCATCGCCGGCATATCATCGTGCACCAGAGAATAGGCATGAATCAATTCGACTGCACAACCCGCATACTGCAAGCGCTCAACCGGCGCATCGACCACCGCGCCCGCCGCGAATGCCAGCAAAGGCCGCACTCGCTTCCCACCGTCGAGCACGCTATAACGCATCGCGTCATGCAGACGTTCTGGCAGGTGCGTGCTTGATGGCAGCACGCTAGACAGTGTTTTTTCCATTTGCGCTTGAACTTCACTCATCCAAGCTTTGAAATTTGTTGTATTAAAAGACATCGACTTAAACTCCAGCAGTCGGTAAAGCTTGCAGCTCGCCCGCTTCCAGCACACGAACCTGCTGTTCGGCGGCCGACAATTTGCCTTCGCAAAAGCGCAGCAACTCAGTCCCGCGCTGAAAAGCGAGCAAACTCGCTTCGAGCGGCTGATTGCCGCCTTCCATCTGAGCAATCAAACCCTCTAATTCGGCCAAGCCTTGTTCGAAATTCTCTGGCAACGCCACCGATTTTGCTGCTTTCGCCATTATCCTGGGCCTAAAATGAAAAGTCGTGGAACGATAACGACCCACCGCGTAGCCGTCAAGCCAGCCGCGAAGGGTAAAAAGGAAGCCATTGTACCCTTGCCGCCTCGTTGAAAACAGCAATTCTGTTATTTACGCATTGCGAACTACGTCTTCGCACGAAGTTTAAAATGACCACTACCATCAAAACGAACCACCCAACACACAGCAACCGTAGCGAACACGTCCCCCTACAAGGATTTGAGCGGCATTTGACCTTTCTGCACAAACATACAGCGCAGCATAAAACACGCTCTTACACAGGCAGACTGCTAGAATAGATGCACTTTGAATCGCCCATCCGCTCCATCATGCCCCGCATCGCTTATTTTATTCTTGCGCACGCTCAAGCCGAGCAACTAGCGCGTCTCGTCACTCAACTCAATACGGCCAACACGCACTTTTATATTCACATCGATGCCAATACGCCGACTGAGACATATACGTCCATGAAGGCTGCGGTAAAAAATATCCACTGCAATGCAACCTTCATCGGCCGCCAACCGTGTCGCTGGGGCGGCTTTTCATTAGTGGATGCCAGTTTAAGGCTAATCAAAGCCGCAATACAAGATGGATTCGACTGGGGGGTATTACTCTCTGGACAAGACTACCCAATTCATAGCAATGAATACATAACAGAGTTCTTGAATTCCAGCCAAGAGGCTGGCTTTATCGAATTAAAACCCGCCGCCGAATTTGATGTAGCCTATCGCTACCGCGCTTGGCACTTTGAAGCGCTAAATGGCAAAGCCAGTGGTAAAGCACTGCAAAAAATTCAACGCTGGGCTAATGCCTGCGGCATTCAACGTCAGCTGCCCAGCCCATTACAAGCGATTCACGCTGGGTCTCAATGGTGGATACTCAGTGAGCGCGCCTGCAAAACAATGTTAAGTTGGTTAGAAATCAATCCAAACGTCACTGCGTTCTTTAAGCGCACGCTCGTGCCCGATGAAATGTTTTTTCAAACTGTGCTGATGCACACCGGTTTGGCGAACAAACTCAACCCCAAATCTATGCGCCATCTCGAATGGAATAAAGGCGCATGGTCACCTAAAACATTTCAAGCTGATGAAATAAAAACACTCAACAATCGACCTGAATTATTTGCGCGTAAATTTAGTGCTGATGTCGCAACTGAGCATGCATTGGACTTGTTGCATCAACAACAAAAAAAGAGCACACACCTTTAAGCTGGCGCTTGAGCAGTCTACGATGACTTATCAGCCACGTTATCGACAGAAGACTCATGGACACTTTGCTCGGCGGGATTTCAAATCACAATATCGGGCCGCAATTAATGCGGGCACTACAACGAAACCCTCAGCAACACCCCTATCTTGCACTAAGCTACGCCAGTGAAGATGGTTGTAGCTTATGGGTTGGCAAAATCGTTCCAGATGCCGCCGACACGCCAGAGTGTCGACTGGCTATACTACGTAGCAGCGAATTTGGAGCAATCGCTACAGCTCCCTATCTCTATAAAAACCATCTATGCATCACGATATCAGGCGTTATTGAGAATATTGAACAAGTTGCAGAGCGATTGATGGAAACCGATCACCTCAGCAAAGAAAAACGACTTGAGCACCAAATAGCCTGCCTGATTGACTGGCACTGGCAACAACACCGTGATTTATTGCGCGCCATCCAAAGCGTTTGTAAAACACTGCAAGGCTATTACTCCCTCGCGGCATTCAGCAAAGAAAAGCCAGGCACCATCTATTGCACTACCACTGGCGGCCCATTATTTGTTGCCCACGGCAATGGCATGAGTGTGTTTTCATCCGAACCCAATTTACTGCAAGAGCGTGCCGCACTGATCACTCAATTGCATCACGGCGATGTTGCGGAGCTCACAGAACACAAAATATGCATTTTTGACGCAAATGGCACCATCGCACTGAGAGATCCAAGTCCAGTGCATAGCGCAGGGCAACTACCGCACTTCATGGTGCGTGAAATACACGCTCAAGCCAGCAACGCCGCAGAGTTCATTCATCACGCACAAGAACAGCAGCTAGAAAACTGGCTCAACACACCAGAGCTATTCAGTCATATTGATAACACACTATTAATAGCCAGCGGCTCAAGCCATCATGCTGCGCAAACCGCTCGCTTTTGGCTAGAAAATCTAGCCAAAATGCCTACACAAGTCGAATTAGCCAGTGATTTTCGCTACCAAGACAGAACCATCACACCCAATACACTGATTGTAGTCATCTCCCAATCAGGAGAGACCATCGATACCGTTGCAGCGCTGCAACACGCCAAACAACGAGGCGCCCAAGTTACTCTTGCAATCAGCAATCAAGCCAATAGCGCATTAATGCGCCAAGCCGATTTACAATTCCAGCTGCGCGCTGGCGAAGAGTTCGGCGCAACCTCAACCAAAACCTTTACCGCACAGTTACTTTGCTTGTTTTTAGTCGCAACGACACTTGCCAAAGCACGCCATCAAAATCTACCCGCACAGCTTGATGCGGAACTTCGCAAGCTACCCTCAGCGATTGCAGCAGTACTAGCACTCAGCCCTAAACTCAAAGAGTGGGGGCTTTACCTGAGCAAAAAACCCAATTTAATTGTTACCGCTAGACAAAGTTACTACCCCATCGCGCAAGAAGGAGCTCTTAAACTCAAAGAAGTCGCATATTTACATGCAGAAGCATGCCCCAGCGGCGAACTCAAACACGGTACATTAGCACTAGTTGGAAACAACCTACCTGTCATCGCTTGCTTGCCATGGGACATGTTGGCCGATCAACTGTTGGCTAATCTCCACGACGTTCGCAACAAGCACGGCGAGATTTTTGCACTGAGTGACATTGCCTTACCACAAATTGCAGGCTTCAACACGATTCGAATGCCAGAGAAACTCGCCCACCTCAACCCTATTTTGTATGCCATCGCGCTGCAGCTCTTGTCTTATTACACCGCAATACATCGTGGCAATACGATCGATGCACCACGAAATATCAGCAAGACAGTAACGACCGAATAAGTCACTCACGAACACCACCCAACAAAAAAGCCACATCTCGCGATGTGGCTTTTAACTGGAATTCAAAGTTTCAATTATTTAGAAGCATTGATCAGATAAAGTGCTGCAGCTTTGAATTCCTCATCAGAACCACTGTAGCCACCTTTTGCTGGCATGGCACCGATACCTTTCACTGCAATCGCAATCGCACTATCTACGCCATCTTTCAAGCGTGGCGCCCAAGCCGCTTTGTCACCAAATTTAGGTGCACCTGCAACACCCGAGTCATGACAGGCCATGCACACACTCGCGTAAATCTCTTTACCCTTAACGGCAGGATCAATTGCACCGCCGGCTGCCGCGCCAGCCACTTTTGGCTCTTCAAATTTAGCACCAGCGGCATTACCCATATAAGCAACAGCACGCTTGACTTCATCATCGGTCAAATCAGCAGCGCCGCCCTTAGCAGGCATCGCATTAAAACCACCAATGGCGTGTTTTACCAAAGTTTCAAAACCTTGACCGATTCGTCCAGCCCAAGCGCCTGCATCAGCAAACTTTGGCGCGCCAGCAAGGCCGGCGTCATGACAGGACATACAGACCGACTCGTAAACTGCCTTGCCAGATTTTGATCCAGGAGGTCCACCATCAACAATTTTGACTACAGCAACAGGCTGCAAACGAGCCGCCACGGCTTCCTTAGTCATTGTGGAACTTGTTACATCTGTCGACATACCTGAAGTCGCCAATTTAATGGCAAGATATGCAAACAAAGGCACTCCAATCAATGCCGTAAGAATAATACCGATTGCGCTTTTAAACGCCGATGCGCTGGAACCGCCCATGCTGTCATCCCTTTTGAAGTTGTGCGTATTATTAAAATGAGCCTTAAAAAGCCCTTATCGTTAGCAATTATACCGACAACACAGCAACAACAAAACACAATTCACCTATCGACTAGACGAGTGAGTCATAAGCAGCTATCATCGCACACCTAATCAAATGCACCCGTAGCTCAGTTGGATAGAGTATCAGTTTCCGAAACTGAGGGTCACAGGTTCGATTCCTGTCGGGTGCACCAATAAAATCAAAGACTTAGCTCAAGAAAAACTTCAACATCATCGAGTATAGTCTTTATAATAGTCCCAGCTATAGTACCACTTTCAAAAACACTTCAGCATTGTCCCACCTAAAATAAACATTTCCAAGCACCAATTATTTCTACAACAATATAGGCATGAAGTTACGTCTAATTTCATGAATACTCAACAAACACACCAGCTCCAACAACATTAAAGACAAATCCACTAATTCCTTTCTGTCGAAAAACAAGTTCTTCACCGAGCCTCTTGCAAAACGCTCCACCAAATAATGCCCCTGTGAATTGCACTTACAGGCACGATCATAGTTAGTGGGCAACTCCCTAACATCATGCCCATATCATGCCCTTTTTGCCGCTCAAGCGGCGATGCTTTGGCGGCGGGTTGTACCTAACCTTTGTGTGGTCGCCCGCGTTTTCTTAGGCTTGTCAACAGCGAACTCAGTAGCGGCCACTTTCGTTTTAACCGTGCGCTCGCGGACTTCAATCGCCATACCATCGCAGCTAATGAACCCAATCAGCTACTCGCCCAGCAGGGATTTACTCAACGCCTCTTGCGCCCGCTCCGCCAATTCATTTTCGGCTAATACCCATGAAAACGTCGCCTCTGATACTCATATAGTCATTCAAGATAGAATCACACTTATTGCGATCCATTGTCATGATTTGGCGACGCTGTGCGATTAGCTTTAAATCACTCTCAATAAACCCAAACAATTGCTCAATGCTTAGCGAGGCATGCTCAACGTCTAGCTTTAATTTTGTTTGCGCCTCCTCCCGCTTCTGGCGCAGATTTTCATGTAAAAACCAGCCCAAAACTGCGGCAATTGGCAGCATCAAGACGACCGTCAACAGTAAAATCTGCACTCAAATGGATAACTGCTACCAAACTTTCTTCATGGACCGTTTCCTAAATGAATTAATTCGAAGAATTTTCGCCACAAATTCAGCACATAAAGTCATCAAATATATGTGAAAAAAATAAATCTGCTATTTTGTTGTCGCCGATGCTTTTTTGACCCATCTGTCGACACTCAACTGACCCAAGCAAAATTGTCTTTTTCAATAAGGTTAAATAGCTTGCTGCGTAATGCCGTGGGTCACGCAAATCTCGGCAGATGCGTTTAAAAATTGTCGGTGCGAACAGCGACTGAATCGCACCGAGTTTCGCGGAGGCTGTTTGGTTTGAGTCAGACCAACACGGCCTGCTCGCTTTGATTACGATAATAGTTTGCCTCTGCTTCCGCGGGTGGAATGTGGCCAATCGACCCCAGCAAACGATGCTGATTGAACCACGAAACCCATTCCAATGTCGCTAGTTCCACGGATTCTAGACTTTTCCAAGGTCCCAAACGGTGAGTCACTTCTGTTTTGTAGAGCCCGTTAATCGTCTCTGCTAATGCATTGTCGTAACTATCACCGGTCGTGCCAACGGATGGCTCGATGCCAGCTTCAGTCAATCGTTCGGTGTAGCGAATCGAAACATATTGCGAACCTCGGTCGCTGTGATGAATCAAGGCCTCACGCTCTGGTTGCCGCGCCCAAAGGGCTTGCTCCAACGCATCCAGCACAAACTCAGTGTGCATGCTGCGACTCACTCGCCAGCCCACGATATAACGAGCAAAAACATCGATCACAAAAGCTACATAGACAAAGCCTTGCCAAGTCGACACGTAGGTAAAATCCGACACCCAGAGTTGATTCGGTCGTTCGGCTACGAATTGACGATTCACATGATCGCGTGGGCAAGCAACGGCAGGATCGGGACGTGTCGTTCGCACCGCTTTGCCACGCGATACGCCGCGTAAACCGAGGCTTCGCATCAAGCGTTCAACGGTACAGCGCGCCACAGTATGTCCATCTCGCTTGAGCTGCCGCCATACTTTTACCGCCCCGTACACCTGATGATTCAATTGCCAGACACGCTCAATTTCACCGCTCAGTTGCTCATCACGAATGGTACGCTGACAACGCAACGCTGGATTGCGCAGCCGAGCGACATAACGTCGATAGGCTGACGGGGCGACCTGTAATAGCTTGCAGATCGGCTCGACCCCGTGCTGCTCACGGTGGGTATCGATGAATCCTCTTACGATTTCAAGCGGCGGTCGAGCTCCGCCTGTGCGAAATACGCGCTGGCCAGTCGCAGAATTTCGTTGGCTTTTTTAAGTTCGCGCACTTCGCGTTCTAGCGCTTTAATGCGTTCGTTCTCTGCTGAATTTTTGTTGGCTTGAACGGTATCGCCACCTTGCCGACGGCACCATGTGCGCAGCGTTTCTGGCGTGCAGCCTATTTTGCTGGCAATTGAAACGAGGGTTGCCCATTCAGATGGATATTCGGCAAGGTGCTCAATGACCATGCGAACAGCCCGTTCGCGGACTTCGGGGGAAAAGTGAGTTGATTTCTTCATAGCGCCATTCTCTCAAGAATTGGAGCCGCCGCGAAACCCGGTGCGATTCAACCACCACTCCCCCCATTCAGCCGCGAAACGGCTGCACAAAAAGTACGCCTGGCTGAAGATGGCTGGAATTCACGCGACCCACAACGCGTCGCATTGGCCTATACGCCCGATACGATTTGGCGCAATCGTGATCAATTTCCGCGTGGTCGTGAACAGGTAATTGAATTTCTCACTCGCAAGTGGGAACGCGAGGTGGAATATCGCCTGATCAAAGAGCTCTGGGCGTTTGACGCCAATCGAATTGCAGTGCGTTTTGCCTACGAGTGGCTAGATCAAGACGGCCAGTGGTATCGCTCATACGGCAATGAAAATTGGGAATTTGACACCCAAGGCCTGATGCATCGCCGCTTTGCCAGTATCAACGATTTAGCCATCGCCGAATCCGAGCGACTCTTTCATTGGCCACAAGGTCGGCGACCTGATAATCACCCGAGTCTGAGTGAGCTTGGCTTATAGCCATGATATCTGCTTAGGCCGAGGAGTCGATATCCTGGCTTAAAATATCAAAGGCCGCAAACATCCAGGCGGTGTAAAAACGCTGAAAAATGATGTTATCGCATACCCCCACCAAGAACGGGTATTTATATCATTAGTCAGCAATACCTCCCACATTAGTAGCAAACAAATGCTTTTTTGGGCAGCTACACCCCACTTTTTAAATTAGGATTTTTTTACACAGCCACCATCAGGAGCTGCCTTCATTATTGTGAATTTGCGCCAGTGCTATTCGGCAACCCGCCACTCATATGCCTCCACTTCGAGAGAAACAGTTTAACAACAGAGCGATGCTTATTAATGCATCGCAAACAAGCTTGTAATACGCTGTTGCTTTATAACTTTTGCTTACAGTAAATCATGAATCGGTCAGCATCATTTCTTTTGCTAGTAGCAAGTACCTTATTTATTGCTCAAATCGCTAGTGCCAAACTAACCGAGCAGCAAGCCAATAGTTTGTATGACAAAGCGCAAACAGGTGACAAAAGCTCATTTGACACCCTGCTAGCCGAGGCGAAGAGCGGTGATGTCTATGCTCAAAACAAAATCGGCAATTTAGCGCGAGGATACGATAATGCTGCCGCAATGGCTTGGTATCGCAAATCGGCCGATCAAGGTTATGCCAATGCTCAATACAATATGGGACTCTGTTATTACAATGGATTTGGCACCGCAATTAACTACACCGAGGCTGCAGCTTGGTATCGCAAGTCGGTAGCACAAGGCTACGACAAGGCTCAGTACAATTTAGGAACTATGTATAAGAGTGGAAAAGGTGTCCAGCAAGACTTAGCTCAAGCATTAAATTTGTACCGTAAAGCGGCGGAGCAAGGAAATATGCATGCGCAAAGTGCACTGGGGTTTCATTACTTGACGGGACAAGGGATCGAAGTCAACTCTGCTGTGGGGGAGGCTTTGATTAAAAAAGCGGCAGCGCAAGGTGAAGAACGTGCGTTAAAATACTTAGCGAAAAATAAATAATGACTCGCAGCACGACATTTGGTGTGTTGTTATGTGCCATTTCACTGTCTGCATTGTGGTTTTGGCATGATCCACATGAATCTAATCTAGTCACCCAAGTGTCTGCGTCTGAACCAATATCAGCGCAAGTACGACTGCCCGTAAATTCTCACCTCATTGACCATGCAGGCATCATCCCCTCTGGCGACATCCCGCGCTTTGATCAGTACATGGGCTGGATTTTGCGTGAATCAGGTATTGATGTGCGTATCGTGTTTTTACCTAGTGTGAGCAATAAATCCATTGAGACCCAGGCCGTAGATTTGATGTCACAATTGCAGATTGGCAAGCAAACAGGCCAACAGCGTGGCATTTTGTTGTTATACGACATGAAAGAGCAACGACTTAAAGTTGAAGTGGGTTATGGTTTAGAGGAAGTTTTTCCTGATGTATTTGTAAACTACCTAGTGCAAGATCACGTAAAAACATTCTTTGCTTCTGGAGATGCATCGTTAGGTTTGCGTTTAATGTTGCGTCTATTGCAACATCGGATACGTGAAGCCGTTATTGGTAATGATTTCGACCCGCGTACTATCAGTAAAGTTAGAGAGTTGGAATACCTTTCTGGTGGTGCAGGGGTTAATTCGGTGCTTGCACTTGGTACAAAGGACGGCAGCAAACCAACAGCCCAGCCGGAAAGGAATCTGGCCTTTCCCGCTGGTAAATCTCCAGCTAGTGCATATCATACTTATCTAGATTGGCTGGCACATTGGCCAATGAATCTAAACGCAGAATTTTTTACAACTGAGTCTCGTCAATATTTAGCTTCGTTGCCCAGTAGCCCTGCTTATGCTGAGTTCATTTTATTCGGTGAGTACGGCAAGCAGTTTAAAGTTGTTGAGCGTGGCGACTTGGCATTGCTTTACTTCACCAATACGCCTTTCGTATCCCCTCACTTCTTTATAAAAACAAATGGCGAGTGGCATATGGACTTAATGGCTGAGGTACGTAATACCCATGAGCATAGCGGTGGCGAATATACGTGGGCATATTACGGCGACCAAGATAAATACACGTATGCTTTTAGTGATTTACTAGTAACGCTTAAAGGTTATCGGCGTATCCAAGATGGTGACAATAGGCCACTAGTTATTCGTGGAGATCGTTAGTCTAGAGGCATCAATCGCACTGTGCTGATTTATGCAACAAAGGCAGTCTGGACCCACAACGGACTCTAAGCCATTCACGCCGTGAGTGACTGGTAAGGAAATTGAAGCGGGCGCTCAATTAGCCACAATGAACTTCGACACATCGGCCAAGCCGGGCGCATCTCAAGTACCATTTTCAGGTAGATTTTATCTCTAACGTTGATATCGATATTTATCAGCCAGATGTCGCCATTCAATCAACGGCCAGCACTTAACTGACTTGATTTAAACACCTAAAGTCGCCCCACCATCGACGCATAAATTATGCATTGTGATGTGTTTAGCTGCGTCTGATAGCAAAAACAATACTGGAGCTACAATATCTGTGGTCGCGGCGATGCGCCGTAGGGGAATGCCGGTGCGGAAGCTGGGTAAAGCGCCATCGATCACTTTTTGCGCGTCACTTTCGCTTGTCCACAATTGGCGCTGCATCGCGGTGTCGGTCGAGCCTGGCGACACGATATTACAGCGGATACCGTATTCGGCCAGCTCCAGCCCCAGACATTTGGTGAAATGACTAGACGCGGCTTTTGACGCGGCGTACGCCGCCATTTGCATGCGCGGTACAGCGGCAGCATTTGAGCCCACAGTCACGATATTACCCGCACGGCGTGTTTTCATGCGCTGCGCCACCGCTTGCGATAGATAAAATACGCCATGCGTATTGACCGAAAAAGTCAGTTCCCAGTCATCAAAACTTAAATCGCAAACAGCACCAAGGCGCAGTACGCCAGCGACATTAACCAAAATATCAATTGCGCCCAGCTCAGCTTCGATTTGGGCAACCACATCGCGTACAGCCTGACTGGAGCGCACATCGACCGGATAGGCATGAATATTGGCGCTAGTTTGTGCCAGCGCCGCCAGCGCATCGACTTGCACATCGAGCGCAGCAACGGTGACGCCTTGCGCGCTGAGTGCTTCAACAATCGACGCACCGATGCCTTGCGCCGCTCCCGAAACGATGGCGATTTTGCCTTGCATACAAATCCTTAAGGGGTTGATTCCAAAATAGAAAACAGCGCGATTAAAACATCTATACGGTTTAAACTGTTTGCGACGCCGATGGCACTACGACCGGACTACCATCAATGGGCGCACTTAAAATGTCAGCATCAACGCCATACAGCGTTTTTACCAAGGCTGGCGTAACGATATCGCTTGGCGCACCTTGTGCGACAATATGACCATCTTGCATCGCGACCAGCACATCGGCATAGCGCGCGGCGGCGATCAGATCATGCAGCACAATGACAACGCTAGCGCCCGTACGCGCCAGATTTTTTGCCAGCGACAGCACTTCAAGCTGATGCCCCAAATCGAGCATGCTAATCGGCTCATCGAGCAGCATCAGCGGCGCCTCTTGCGCCAAAATCATCGCCAACCAGCAGCGTTGGCGCTGCCCACCCGACAAGCGATCAAGCCGCCTGTATGCCAGATCGCTGACATTGCACGCAGCCATTGCACGCTCAACCACATCCTGATCGTATGCAGACCATTGCTGAAACAAGCTTTGATGCGGATGGCGACCATAGCGCACCAAATCGACAACGCTAATGCCTTCAGGCGCGAGTGGTGATTGCGGCAGCAAGGCAATCGCATGCGCCGCCTGACGCGCACTTAATTGCCAAACGTCTTTGCCATCCACTTGAACGCGGCCGGCCTGCGGCTTTTGCAAGCGTGCAATTGCACGCAACAGCGTCGATTTACCGCAACCATTGGGCCCCACGATAACCACCAGTTGTCCCGCCCCCACGTTCAAACTTACGCCTTTCACCGCGGTATGGCTATCGGTTTTGCTCTCGTAACGAACGCTCAAATTTTCAACCATTAATCGCATGCTTATCTCATTTCAATACTTGCTACTACTATCAATACTAGCGCTAAATTAGAGCACTACGGTACAAGGGTATTGCCACACAAGCCAATATGAAAAATTCATTCAGAGACATACGTACTAATCACGCTCTCTACGCAGCAAAATCCACAGCAAAAATGGCCCGCCCATCAGGCATGTAATCACACCTACCGGCACTTCGGTACTGCCGCCTGCACTACGACCAAATGTATCGGCGCAAACAACAATCAGCGCACCGATTAAGGCAGAGCGCGTCAATGGCACTTGATTGGCCGCACTAAAGTGCCGCGCTAAAATCGGCGCAGTCAGCGAAATAAATGCAATCGGCCCACCGATCGACACGCCTAAAGCTGCTAGTGCAATCGAAAGCAATAATGTCCACAACTGTACGCGTTTGACGTTCAGCCCCAAGCTGCTCGCTAAATCAGGCTCAAACCGCAGCACAGCCAATTGTCGCGACAGCAAAACCGCGCACGGCAATAAGAACAGTAAACCGAGCGCCGTTGGCAGCGATGCCGTATAGCCACGGCCAATTAAGCTGCCGATACTCCATGCATATAGCTCGCTGGCGTGCTGCAAATTAATTGTCGACAGCAATAATTCCGCCGCCGCACGCAGCAAAGTTGCAATCCCTAAGCCCACAATCAGCACACGGTAACCTTGATGCCCAGTGCGCCCTGCCGCCAACATCACTAACAAAGCCGCCAGCGCAGCACCAAAAACAGCAAGCGTCCAATCGCCCAGCAAACCGCTACTGCCTAGCAATAAGCCCAAAACCACCGCCAACGTTGCGCCCTGTGAAATACCTAACAAATCTGGCGATGCCAGCGGATTACGTGCCATCGTTTGGATTAAGCAGCCGGATAAGCCTAGCGCCGCGCCTGCAACCAAGCCGGCAATAATGCGCGGCAAACGGATTTCAACGACCAAAATCTGGCTGGCGCGACTGCCCTCACCCAGCAAAGCTTGAATCACAGCTTCAGGCGACAGCATTGTGCTGCCGAGCATCAATGAGACGACAATCGCGCCGAGTAAAATCAATAGGATATTGAGCGTGCCAAGCAAAGATTCCATCGAAAACAAAATAGAGACTGATTTATATTGGAATATTTTTGGCTTTGAGAAATCCGCTTGAGAAGTAAAGTCCGTTGACATCGCTTAAGCCACCAAGCGATTAGATCGCACCAGAATAATCAGCAAGGGAGCACCGATAAATGCCAATATAATGCTGACGGGTGAGTCATACGGCTGGCTCAATAACCGCGCGATAATATCAGCCCCAAGCAGCACAATCGCACCAAGCAAAGCCGAAAAAATCATCTGATTGATTAAACGCGGCCCCATTAAAGTTCGCGCCAGATAAGGTGCAATCAAACCCAAAAAAGCCAATGGCCCAGCCAGCGCAACGGCCAAACCGCTCAATAAAGTCGTAATCAGCGCAACTAAAACGCGAATCAAACCCGGCCGATAACCCAGCGCCCGCGCACTATCGTCTCCCAGCAGCAGCGCCGACAATGGCCGCACCATCACGAAGGCCGCGATCAATCCCAGCACACAAGCCGGAAGCAAAGGCCAAATCATTTCAGCACTGCTGCCTGCTAAAGAGCCCAAAATCCAGAAACGATATTGCTCGTAAGCACTGGCGTTCATCAGCAATAAATACGACGTTGCGCCCTGAAACGTCGCTCCCAAGGCTAAACCTGCCAAAACCAAACGCAGCGGCGAACTCGATTGTGTTGTCGACTGTAAGCCCGTTTGCGCAATCAATAGCACCAAGGCATTCGCAATCAGCGCACCTATCAAGGCCCACAGTAAATAATCCACACTGGTATGGGCTAGGCCTAAGCTAAAACCAATCACGATACTCAAAGCGGCTCCGGCATTCACCCCAAGTAGACCGGTATCAGCCAGCGGATTGCGCGTCGCCGATTGCAGCAAAGCACCAGCCACCCCCAAACTCGCACCCACCATGATGACTGCCATCGTGCGCGGCAGGCGCAACTGGCGAATTACCATGTCCAGCTGCGCTTGATTGACACTGGTTTTGCCCAGTAGAAAATCAAAACTCGCGCTCATTCCCACATGGCCCGAACCCGACAGCAATGATAAAAGCATCATCGCCAATAGAGTAAACGTCAGTATCGCGCCTAAGTGAACGGGCTGAACGCTATCAGAGGTATAAGTCATTGCATTACTCATTGAACGACACAGTTCACTGCGCTGAATTAGCAGTTTGCGTCACTTGCGCAATCTGCACCGTACGAAGGTTTTTTTCAACGTCATCTAGCACCGCCAATGCCGCCAATGGTCCACCCGTGCTAGTCCATAAAGAGCCATCAATAATGCGTACTTGCTGATTTTTCACCACGTGCAGATTTCTAAACGCGGGCGCGGTTTGCACCGTTTTTAGCGTTGCCGCCGCATCACCTTCCGGTGATAAAGTACCAATAAACAACCAATCGGCATCGATTTCGGTCAGCGCTTCGAGACTTAATGGCTTGGAGTGATTTGCGCCCGGCTGCATCTGTCCAGCAGGGCGAGTCAAACCAAGATCTTGCACAACCAAGCTGGCAAAAGCATCTTTCAACATAAAACCTGGACCTTTGGGGTCCCAGCGGACAATGCTAATCGTTTGAGCGGGTTTAATTTGCGTTCGCAGTTGAGCTACCCGCGTTTGGTATTGCGCCAAAAAATGCTGAGCCTGCGCGTTTTTACCCAATAATGCCGCCATTTGATTAAACGCGGTTTTCCAATCAGCACCCGCTTGAGTTGTAATGAGCACTGGCGCAATGCGCTCTAACTGCGCGATGATTTGCGGATCCCGAATCACACTCGTCACAATTAAATCCGGCTGCGCAGCGATGATTTTGTCCATATTTGGCTGAGCAAACGCACCAACACTGGTGATATTTTTTGCTTTGGTCTGCAAATAATTTGGCACACCTGCTTGACCGCGGCCATTGGTCGCCCCCACAGGCCGCAACCCCAGTGACAGCAGCGCATCTAAATCAAATTCGCCCAAGGCCAGCACCCGCAATGGTTTTAGCGGCACATTCACCTTGCGGCCAGCGGAGTCAATCACTTGATGGCTCGCAGCGGCTGCGCCTTCTGCTGCATTTGAAGTGCTTGGCGCACGCGAAGCCACAATAAAATACACCGCAATCGCTAACAAAACGGCCAAAACCACGCTACGCCACACTAATTTTTTATTCATATTCAACCTAAATTGATTATTGACATTGAATGGGGATCAAATCACAGACAACATTAACGATAATGATTATTATTTATCTTTTATCACTAAACAGAATACCGCACAAGCAAAGAATAATTATTAATAGGTATACCAATTTAGTTCTTAAAAAGAATAGCCTATATCAATATACCTACCCATTTATAAAGCTAAACGCGCAGCCAATGCTTGCCCAATCACGCGCATCGGCGCCGGATCGCTCATGCCAAAGTGATTGCAATCGAGCTCAACACATTCAATTTTCCCGCTTAAATACGGCAGCCAAGTCGCAGGCACTGGCGTATCTTTGTTATCGCGCCCAGCACGAAACAGCAGTACATCACCCGCAAATGTCGCCGTCTGGCTTTCGCGGAATAGCTTCATGCTATGCCAAACCCCCTGCCCTAGCCGCTCCAAAGCCCCGCGCCCTAAAGCGGAAAAAGGACTACTCGGGCGCATCAAGCGCTGATAAATATCGTCAACGCTTAATGCATCGCTGGCAATTTCACCGTTCACACTGAGCACGGTAATCAGCGCATCGTGCAAAGTCGGTTCACGCCAATCTACAAATGCCGCTGCCGGGTAACTATCCATCATAGCGACCAGCTCCACATGCTCGCCGCGCGCTTGCAAACGCGCAGCAATCTCGTGCGCCAGCGCTCCGCCCAGCGACCAACCCAGCATACGATACGGACCTTGCGGCTGTTGCCGCACAATGCGTTCTACATAGCTTTCAACCTGTGCGTCAAAACTACTGGCAAGCCGCTGATGATCGGCCTGTAAACCATAAATCGTGACGTCCGGTAAATGCTTGGCCAAGCTTAAATAGCACCACGACAAACCTTCGGCCGGATGCAGGCAGAACAGCGCAGGCAATGTACCTTGCTGAATGGTGAGCAGCGGCGCAAACGCGGCGTTTTGCTCGAGATTCGTTTGACCATCCATTGGCACTGGCGGTCTATGCGCAACCGGCGCACTCAATGCTTTGGCTAACGCTTGCACGGTGGCGTGATTAAACAGCGCCGATGCTGCGACTTCGCGCTGCAAAGCACGGCTGAGCTGGCTGGAGACCTGTATCGCTTGTAGCGACTTTCCGCCCAGATCAAAAAAATTGGCTTGCACGCCAACCGGCATTTCGCCAAGGACGTCAAACCAAACCTGCATAATTTGCTGCTCTAAAGGACTGGCATCGGGCAGCTCGCCCACTTCGCGCTGGCTGACCAAACCGGCGAGGTGTTTACGGTCGATTTTGCCGTTCACATTACGCGGCAAGTTAGCCAAAAAGTGCCAATGATTTGGAATCGCTGGCGCAGGTAATAGCTCGGTCAAAAACGCGCGCAATTGCGCAGATGACAATCGATTATCTGAATTAGCTTGCTCCGCACACACAACAAATGCGGCAAGCGCATAACCGCAATGATGGCGCGGCACCGCGACTACAGCGACTTCGCTCAATGCCGTATTGCTCAGTAGTGCATTTTCAATTTCGCTGGGATCAATCCGCAAACCGCTGATTTTAATTTCATTATCCAGCCGCCCTAAAAAGCGCAGCTGACCATCTTGCAGACACGCCCTATCGCCAGTGCGATACGCACGCAGTTCCGGGACTTGCTTAGATAACGTAACAAAGCGACGCGCAGTCAGCTCGGGTTGGCCGTGATAGTGCAGCGCCAACGCCTCGCCGCACAATAGCAATTCACCGGCCTGGCCTAGCGGAACCGGGTACAAATGTTCATCCACGATTTGCGCAGTCACGCCCGGGCGCGGCGCGCCAATTGGCACGCTATCGCTACCATCCCACACGCAGTTCGGCCCGCTCAATGCAGCGGTCGTCGCGATAATTGATGCTTCGGTCGGCCCATAACTATTGAGCAGCGTTTGCTCTGCAAACAAGTTTTGCCAACGACGAGCTCGCTCGGGCAAAGCGGCTTCGCCGCCAATAATCGTTAAACGCACGGAGCTAAAAAGCTGAGCTTGCTCATCGGTCAACGCATGCGCTAATTCATGCCAGTATGCCGTTGGCAAATCGAGCACTGAAATGCGCTTTGCCGCGATAAATTGGCTAAAGGCCGCACCGGAATCGAGCATCGCATCGGTGCGCAACACCAGCGTGGCACCATTGCATAGCGCAAGGAAAATTTCTTCAATACTGGCGTCAAAATGCAGCGGCGCAAATTGCAATACGCGATCACTACTTTTGATTTGATATAACTGAGCGGAGCTGGCGACAAACTGCGACAAAGCGCCATGCCCCAACAACACGCCATTCGGAGCCCCCGTTGAGCCCGATGTATATAACAAATACGCTGGATCACTGACTGCTGGCGTGGTGTATGCGGGGATTAGTGAAGTCGCTTGATTTTCATCATTCTGATCGAGCAACACTAAATGAGCCACACCACCCGCTTTGTCCGCCCAGCACTTCAACGTCATAATCTGCTGCGCATTCGCATCAAGCAAAACGCGCTCTAAGCGCATCGTTGGCCCCAATGGATCGAGCGGCACATAGCAGCCGCCAGCCCACAGCGTCGCCAAAATCGCGATAATTGCGTCTGGACTGCGCGGCATTAAAATCACGACTTTATCGTTGGCTTGCAAACCGTTGGTGACCAGTCGTGTCGCTAGCTGCTGCACCCGCGCAAGCAATTGCGCATAAGTTAGCGCATCGCTCGCCAAGCCATTATCAGGTACAAATTCAATCGCGTTTTTATCGCCAAATTGCTCGCCCATTGCGATCAATTGCGTAATCACGGGGCTGACGGGCCGCTCAACTGCGGCTCCCGTCATTTGCGACAAAGGCGGCAGATTGCGCAGTAATTTGCTCAGCGGCTCAGTCGGCGGCGTACTAGCCAGTGCAGCCAACCAAGCCATTAAATCGCTGTGCAGCTCAGCCAAACGCGCAAGGCTATACGCATTGGGATTAGCCTCCATGCACACACGCCATTCGGCATTGAGCACCGACACGCTGATGTTTAAATCTTTAACCGGGCCAGCGGTAATCGGGTGAATGACGCTGGTCAAACCAGCAAACGGAGCGTGACGATCAAACGGCATAATATTGACCGCTTGATTAAACAAATGCTTGCCGATTTCGAGCAAACCTAAATCCGCGCGTATCCAGCCATAGCGATAATACAAATGCGGCCGTATCATGCGCACGCTGCCCGCCAGCTGCGCGCTCAGCGCTTGCATCGTATTGGCCGGATCGACATTCACGCTCATCGGTACGATATTCATCGCCATACACGGGATATTAATCGCCGGTGTGCCAAGCCGATTCATGACTGGCAAACCAAACGTCAGCTGCCGCTGGCCCGATTGTTTGACCAGCCAGCCACTAATTGCCGCCAGCATCCAGCTCCCCCAATCTTGCCCCGCCAGCTGGGCGGCGCGCTGCAACACGCCCAACTCATTGCGGCTTAAGCGCGTACTGTGGCGCAGCACATCATCAGACAATTCCTGCGCCGCATCAATGGTCGCCGCGCCCGGCGCTTGCTGCATATGTGCAATCCAAAATGCTTTATCCTGCGCCAACTTGCCGTTTTCTTGATACGTTTTTTCCGCCTGCAGCACTTTATCCAACGACCAGTCGGGCAGCACGGGTAAGGTCTGGTTTTGCACGATTGCGCTATAGCGCGCCGCCACTGCCTGACAAATCAAGCCATAGCCAAAACCATCGATCGCGATATGGTGTACTTGCAAATACCATCGCTGCTGATCGTCGGCAGTTTGCAGCACCGCACTGCGATACAGTGTATCTTTGGTTGGATCGCACAGCACCGACAAGGACTGCTTAATCCATTGCTGCGCTGCGGCATCTGGGTCAGCCTCACCACGAAAATCGATGTATTCAAGCTGGGCGCTAGGCGTTTGCGGCCACAGCCACAGGCCTTCATCGTTCATCTCAAAACGTATATGCAAAGTGGCGCTGTGATTAAGCACATCGCGCACCGTGGCGCTCAACGCCGCCAAGTCGAGCACGCCAGTCAGCTCTATCGCTTCGGCAGTTAAATAACACGGGCTGAGCGGCGCCATTTGCTGGCCCATCCAAATCCCGAACTGGGCTGAAGTGGCGGGTAAACGAGCAGAATTTGCAGTCATATTTATCCTAAATGTCGATCAGTTGGGCAAGCGTATAAGCTGCCCCAGTACAGTCGATAAAACTTGTCATCATCATGGATTTCACTCTGTCGTAATCGCCCTAGCCTTATTGTGCAAAAGCAAAATCAATGACGCGGCGCGCGCCGTGCATCAACATATCGTGATGATCGTGCGCAGGCAGGCTATGAAAACTCACGTCAAACGGCTTGCTTTCGCACCGATTAAAATCACGCAATAGCTGCGCAAATTGCTCTGCATTGTCGACCATTGTTCGTGCGCCTAATTTCGTTTCCACTTCTGGCGATGAAAAACTATCAGGGTATTGCTCATCAAGCCCAACAGTAATAAATACCTTGGCGTCATACCCTGACCAATCGATTTTCTCTAATTGCTGTGGCAAGTATTTAATCGTTTGATGCTCACCAAACCACAGCGACGGACTCGCCGCCCAATAACGCTGAAAATGCTGCGGCTGTGTGCTGAGCGCATACAGCGTAAATAGCCCGCCGTAAGAGAAACCAAACAGCGTTTGCTGCTGCAAATTGAGCGCGAAATGCTGCGCAATCAACGGGCGCAACTCTTCAGTGACAAAGCGCAAAAATTGATCGGCACCACCGTGTTGACTAGACAAGAAATCGCCCGTCTTAGCCGTTGTGAACGGGGTGTAATCGAGCGCACGCGCATCGACGTCAAACGGTTTGCCGCTAACATGCGCAATCGCCACGATCAACCCATCACGAGGGCGCGGCTTATTTCGCCACGCTTTATGCTCACCGCAAGAAACCGACTGCGGGCGCACCGCTTCCATTATCGGAAAACTCGCCATACCATCTAACGCCCACACCGTTGGATAACCATCTTTCGGTGCAGCGCATGCAGGCAAGCCCAACAAAATGCGGTAACGCTGGCCAGTATGCTGCGAGCTAATTTCGAAACTGAGCGTGCGATCACGCTGCGCCGTTTGCCAGTCCGCTGGCCAAGTCGCAGTTACTGGCGTGACTCGTTCCACCTGCGCGGTAGGCTCCACCGCCATACTAGCTTGATTAAAAAGCATTTGTGTTCCAATCCATATCGATACTACTCGGTGGTATACGGCCAAAAGCCTTACTCCAATTAGACTTAGAATAGATACTAAGACGATTAAACCAATAACACCGAAGCTTTATGCAGTGACGCGCTGCCACTCTAGCTGCAATGCTGAGTTTTTGACCATGAGCCCCAAATGGTCGTTAATCACCCACTCCACTTTCGCCAGCAATGCTTCATCGGCGGCCACACAGAACATCGCCAACACTTCATTGCGGCGCTGGATACAGCATTCGCCGTACGGAAATTTGATATGCGCTTGCTCTGTGTCGAAATCGACCGGGATTTTCAGTGCGAAGTGCTTGCATAATTTGTACAAAACTTTATCGGCGTGTTCTGCGCTTAAAGTGGCTTGGCTAGTGAGCATGGCTTATCCTTTTCTTCATCAAAATCCCAATGCCTCACTCGCATAGCAAGGCATTGCGCTGTGGCTTAGGCTAGAACGGACTCTGTCTTTTGGGTTTCATCGGTGAGCAGATTCCACCACGCGGCCAGTGTTGGCTGCTCGGCCAGCGCCAAAAACGTGAGTTCACGCCCAGCACGACGCCAGCTTTCCAACAAAGTCATCATGCGGATTGAATCTAAGCCCCAATCGAGCAAATTGTCTTCATCACGAATTTCACTGGCGACCACTTGCAAATGGCCAGCAATCAGCGCGCGTAACTCGTTCACTGACGCAGGCAAAACCACAGCAACGCTATTGATCAGTGCATCTGTAGTTTGCGTGCTACCGCAACGTTGCGCGACATAGCGCAGCGCCATTTCATGCTCTTGCAGCGAAAAATCGGCCAGTGCATCGCAAACAAAAAACGCCTGAATGTCATTCATAAACGCTTCGCACGCCGTCATCATGCAGCCGATGTGCGCGTAAACGCCGCAAATAATCAGCTGATCACGCCCCTGCGCTTGCATGCGCTGCAGCAAATCGGACTTCTGAAACGCGCTATAACGCCACTTATCCAACACCGTATCACCGTCGATCGGCGCCAATTCGCTCACAATCGACTTGCGCTGCGGCTGCGCAGTCAGCCCAGGGCCCCACATGTCTTGCAACAAACCACGATGCGCCGCCGATTGCTCTGGCAATTGGGCGGTGTACACGACAGGAATACCTTGCTCGTGCGCCAGATCCAGTAAGCGGCGCGTATTGGTAATCAACTCAGGGATCGGTGCGGCATTACGATCATAAAAATCGATAAAATAATCCTGCATATCGTGCACCAGCAGCACCGCGCGGTCGGCAGCGACTTGCCAATCAACGCGGTTATCAAGCGCTTGCGTCGGCATAACATAAGTCGGTATTTTTGGAATAGCCATTGCTTCAACTCTCTGTATTTAAATTATTATTTAGGCGACAATTTAGTTACTCAGCTGCGCTTCAATCCATGCACGCAAATGTTTTTTACTCACTTTGCCGACGCCGGTTTTGGGGAACTGGCTCACGAACTCGATGCGATCTGGAATTTTGTACGTCGCCAAACCGCGCTCGCGCAGGAAGCGAATCAAATCAACGCTACGTACTACGTCGTTATTACGAATGACAAATGCACAGCTTTTCTCCCCCAGATACGCGTCTGGCATCGCGACAATTGCGGCGTCGATCACGTTTTCATGCTCCAGTAGCTGGTTTTCGACTTCTTCGGCCGAAATTTTCTCGCCACCACGATTAATCTGATCTTTCGCGCGGCCTTCAACAACTAAATTACCTGCTGCCGTTAAGCGAACGCGATCACCAGTACGGTAAAAACCATCGGACGTAAACGCTTTGGCGTTGTGTTCATCGGCGCGGTAATAGCCATGAATCGTGTACGGACCACGGGTGAGCAAATGGCCGACTTCGCCGGCAGCGACGGGCTGATCTTCATCATCAACAATGCGAATCTCATCGTGCTTGGAGATCGGGCGACCTTGGCTATAGCACGTCACGTCCAGACCATCATCGAGGCGCGTGTAATTAACCAAGCCTTCGGCCATGCCAAACACTTGCTGCAATGTGATATTGAGTTCGCTCGTTAAACGACGCGCCAATTCGGGGCTAAAACGCGCACCACCGACTTGCACCACTTTCAAGCTACTCAAATCAGGCTTGAGACTCTTCGCGGCATCAAGCCACACCGGCACCAATGGCGGCACCAGTGCGGTGATCGTGACGCCTTCTTTGGCGATCCAGTTCAACGCGACATCGGGGCTGGGGTGAGCGCACATCACCACTTTGCCGCCAGCATAGAAAACACCGAGCGAGCCGGGAGAGCTCAGTGCGAAATTGTGCCCGGCCGGAATCACGCTCAGGTACACGCTGTCTGGCGTTAACTGGCAGATCTCAACACTGCCGCGCAGGCTGTAGATATAGTCGTCGTGCGTGCGCGGAATCAGCTTAGGCGTGCCAGTACTGCCGCCTGATAATTGAAAAAATGCAACATCACTGGCCAACGGCGGCGCAGGCAGTTCGCTTTCTAACTCTGGTAATGCGTGCAATGAAACAAATTCCGCAGCGTCGCCCAGTACGATGACGTGCTGCAAAGTGGGCGAGTCGGGCAGCACCTCGCGCGCCAATTGGCGATAGTCAAAGTTAGCGTGCGTATCAGCAATGATGTAGGCAACCGCTTCGGCGTGTTGGCAAAAATGCTTGATTTCAAACCGACGATGCGGTGGCAAAGCAAAAATCGGCAGCGCACCGAGGCGAAACAGCGCGTAAATCACCGCAAAAAACTCGGCACAATTGGGTAACTGCACGATAATGCGATCTTTCGGTTTGATTCCTAGCGCGGTGAATCCTTTCGCTAGACGCGTTACTTGCTCACTCAATTGCGCATAAGTCCAACGCTGGGTATTACTAACGATGGCGTCCCTATCACCAAATTGCATGACCCGCTCAGCCAGTACGCCCGAAAATGTTTCACCCAGCCAACATCCCTCTGCACGGTATACCTCAGCAAGCTTATCAGGCCAAGGCGTGTAATCCGATACCATCATTAAACCACTCCTTCATGCGCCAAACCCAAAGCATTGAGCATGGTTTTAAATTTCGCCGCCGTTTCAGCCAGCTCGCTTTGCGGCGATGAATCGGCCACCACACCTGCGCCGGCAAAGAGGCGCAATTGTTTATCTTTCACTTTGGCGCAGCGGATTGTCACAACCCATTCGCCATTACCTTGCGCGTCGCACCAGCCGACCATGCCGGTGTAAAATCCACGCTCAAACGGCTCAAGCTCCCGAATTAAATCGCGGGCAGCTTGATTGGGATAACCGCAGACCGCTGGCGTTGGATGCAAATGCGCAGCGAGCAAGAGTGAGCTGGCGTTGCTGTCATTCAGTACCCCGCGTATATCGCTCGCTAAATGCCACATCGTTGCGGTACTAACGATCGATGGGTGCTCTGGCACATCGAGCGTGGTGCAAAACTGGCGCAATCCGGCAGTCACCGCATCGGCGACGACTTGGTGTTCGTGCAAATCCTTGAGGGAACTGAGCAGCACCGCGCAGCGGCGGGCGTTTTCTTCGTCATCTTGCGGCACGCGCGCAGCGGAACCAGCCAATGGATGAGAGCGAATCTGCTGCCCATTACGACTAAGCAATAATTCTGGGCTGGCACCAATTAAGGTACCTTCATCGCTACCATTCAAATTAACGGCAAAGGTATAGCCACTGGAATTTTTACTAGCAAGGCGTTCGAGCAAATACCCTATGTCTATATTGTCTTCGCAGCATAAATTGAGGGTACGCGCCAAAACGACCTTGCTAAGCTGCTTCTCTTTCAAACGCGAAACTGCTTCGGCGACGCTATCAAAATAGACCTGCGGCGCTGGCTCTGCTTCGATGTGGTAATGCGCGTTAGGGACCAAGCCTTGCGCTGTCGACGAGCTATGTTCGCCCTGCATTTGCAATGGCCCCGCTTGATGCAAATACTGCGGAATCATCAAACACGCCATCTGATCGGCATCAAATGGAATCGCCCCCACCACAATCGGATTAGGGTGACCTGCATCCAGTGCCGCTTTGAGCGCGGTATCCACTAATTGGCTGAGTGCCTGAAGATTATTAGCCTGCGGAACTGTTGCGTAATGGCCTTGTGCCAGCAAGGTACGCTCGGGGGTCGCAAAGAAAAATGGATGCTGGTGGTGATAGTCCGCCAGTAACTCACGCGCTGTTGGCGTTGAAATTGCTACAAAATTATTCATGGGATAAGTCCCGCCTGTCGGTGAATGTCATCATGACTAGAAAGTACAGGGCATGCTGTTCCTCCTTCCGAACCCGCAGAAGGGCGTAGCCTCTCTGTGGTATACGTTTGAAAACATGATTATTGATTTGCCTTCACGACCAATAACTCAGCGTCTGGCGACGCCGCTTGCGTACTCACCGCAAGCGTTGGGATTTGATGCATTTGAATTTGACCCGACAAATAAATGGTTAAACCAGTAATCGCAATCGCGGCCCAACCCGCATGACCAAAACCGACCATTACACCATTGTCTTGCTGGCTGATCAGCAAGCTGCCCAGATAGGCGGCAACACCGCAGGCCAACTGTTGAATCGCCGCATTGAGCGACATAAACGTGCCGCGTAGCGGAGGCTTGACGGCTGAAATCGTAATCGCCATTGCACTCACCGCACGACCGGGCCCGAGACCAAAAAACACTGTCGTGACCAGCAATACCCAGCCCAGTGCCACGACGGGCAAATGCGTTAAAATGAAAATAGGAATAATCGACAGCAAGGCGACGATACGGTAGCTGCGCACTTTGCCCCACTCGTCGGCCAACCTGCCAATGCGCCGCGCGCTAAAAAAACTCGCTATACCACCAATGGCATAAACCAGTGGAATCTGCGATTCATCCAGACCCGCCGTGCTGCTTAAATACAGCGCGACATAGGGAATCACGATAAAGGTCGACCCACCACCCAAAGCCATAAATAAGATGGCGATACGATGATTACGCTCTTTCAATACTGCTGTCATTTTGGCAAATGGCTGACGCCAAGCGCTCTGCTCTGCTGCAGACAGGTGAGTGCGCAAAGTCGGCAAGCGCAACACCGCCAAAACAAAAAATCCCAAGGTCAATAGGCCAATGGCGGCAAAAGGCACTCGCCAACCAAACAGATTACTCAGCAACAACGCCAATGGCACCCCCACTACCGAAGCCACCGCAGTTGCCGACATCACCGAACCGCTAGCTTTGCCGCGCCGCTCAAACGGAATCAGATCGGCGACCATCGTTTGCACCATTGCTGCGAGCACACCACCAAAAGCGCCCGCCAAAGCTCGCGCCAATAACAGCGTTTCAAAACTACCCGCTAATGCGCACCAAAAAGTCGATAAGCCAAATAAACTAAAAAACACCAACAAGACTCGTTTTCGCTCAAACAGATCGACAAACGTTGCGGCAAAAATCCCGCTAAACGCAGCGGCCAGCGTATAAATCGACACTAGTAATGCAAACTGCTGCGTGCTGATACTTAAATTTTTCATTAACAGCGGAGCAAGCGGCATTAGCACCATAAAATCGAGAATATGCGCAAATTGAATTCCCGCCAGTATCAATAACAAGATTCGCTCTTGATGTGGCGTTGACGGCATGGACGGTTGCAAACTCATTGATTAACGGCCCTGTAGGCGTTTGTAGAAGGTGAGGCAAAAAACACAAACAATTCTCTAGCCGATGCCAAGCAAGCTTTACTCAATGATGGCGATCAAGTTTTTCTTGATCGCCGCCACCTAGAGTTCGTTGACGATGTAGGCCTTCAAACAGCTAAGAAATTAAAAGTTTGTATCCACTTTCATCCAGTAACGACGACCTTCATCGACCATCCAATTACCATCCAAACCTTTTTCGCGAGTTCGCGTATCCACATCGACGATTTTGTCGGTCAAATTCAACACCGCCAGGCTCACACTCAGTTGCTTGTTGACGGTGTAGCGCGCACCCAAATCAAACGTGAGGGAGCCAGGGCGGGTTCGGGTATTCATTGCACCATTACGGAAACCCGCAAACACCTCCTCACCGGAGTACTTGGCATGCAAGTAATTTGACCATTTTTCCGTCGGAGTCCAATCCACATGCGCATTGAGCATATGCTTAGGCGTTCGGCTGAGCGGCTGACCATCGAGAGAGCTGCCGTTATACGCTGGCTCTTTACCGCCTTCGCGACTGGAGTACGTATAGGTGTAATTACCCGAAACGGCCCATTGACGGTTAATTGGCCAATTTCCGGCTAACTCAGCACCACGAATCACCGCTTCATCGAGGTTGTCGTAAACATAAATATTGTAATTTTTATTACGCGGGTCTTTTTTCCCGGTGTCATAACTAACAACTTTATTCTCAAAGTCATTGTTAAAGATGGTCAGCGAGAATGATTCGCCTTGGCTACCGTCATAACGAACGCCGAGTTCCTGCGTCGTACTTTCTTCTGGCTTCAAATTCGGATTGCCGCACAATGAGCCCGGCCGCAATCCTGTATTAGCTCGCCCCGTGGTCATGCAATAACCCGCTGTGGTTTGCCGTAGCGTAGGCGCTTTAAACCCCGTCGCTGCACCGCCGCGCACAGTCCAAAAGTCATTCAATTTATATACGGCATATAAACGTGGGCTCCAATGCGAGCCATACAAGTCAGAATCATCCATCCGCAAACCGCCGGTCAACGACAGTTGATTGGTTAAGGCGTATTCATCCTCTAAGAATAATGCCCATGATTTCGCGCTGGCATCATTGGGACTGACGGCATGGCCTGCCACAGGAAACTCATTGGCCAAACCGGATAACTCATTGCGAATAAGTTGCGTTCCGAACTTCAAAACATGCCGATCAAATGGTAAGGTCACGAAACCATCAAAAGTGGTGTTGGTAATCTCGCGCGGCGCACGCTCATCAACGCCATTTTTAGTATTGGTTTCGGTCCCTTTTTCTTGATACAAGGCCATCGACGTTAAGCCCCAACCCCAGCGACCATTGTGCGTCAGGCTGATATTGTCACGTGAATTGACATTTTCTAAATTCCCCAGCGCCTTGGTACTCGTTTTGCCTACCGTGCTGTCGTAGGTCAGCTCGTTGCGCCCCGCCTCTAAAATAAAATCTTGGTTTTCAGTTGGCGTTAGCGTTAGCTTGATACCGACATTGGTGTTTTTAGTGCCAAAAGCACCTGTCGTGCCATTGCTCGGGTAATAAATCGAATCTTCAGCACGATCGCTATAGTTACCAAAAATTTGTAAGCCCAACAAACCTTCCTTCAACGGCCCACTTAACCAAAAATCACCCGCTGCCGTATTGCCGTAGGCAGAATCTTCTTGCAGCGTGCCATTGACGCCGACTGTGCCTTGCCATTCTTTACCGACTTTGCGCGTAATAATATTAATCACACCGCCCATTGCATCTGCTCCATACAAGGACGACATCGGGCCACGAATAACCTCAACCCGTTCAATCGCCGCCAACGGTGGGATCAATGATGCCTGCACCCCGCCCGAGCCACGATTGGTCGTCTCGCGCGTATTTTGGCGTTTACCATCGACCAAGATAAGCGTGTACTCGCCTGGCAAACCGCGAATTTGGATGTCTTTATCGTTGGGCGTATAGCCCGTAACGCTAATCCCTTCAATATTTCGTACCGCATCGGCCAGATTGTTAAATGGCCTTGTCCGTAATTCTTCGCCTGTAATCACAGAAATACTGGCTGGCGCTTCGCGAATTTGCTGCTCAAAACCTGCTGCAGTGACGACCACTGGATTTAAAACTGCGATGTCGTCAGCGTAAGTCGTCGCAGGAGCGACCAACAAGGCCCCTAGCAATAATGGAATTGGCCGTAAAGTAAAATGGATGAATGTTGGCCGCGAAGTCATAACGTGTTCCTTTGCAATAAATGGCACTACCAAGTGAGAATGAATATCATTACAATGGGAATTGTGCCAGAAACCTCGTAAACAAACCTTTGCGCGCGGCAATCATTTCTTTGCGGAAAATGTCATTTGAGTTGTTTTTTTGGATCTGTTTGCATGAAGTGGTATGCGTGCCGAACGAGCGTTGATTTACAAAAAGAGCGCGATCAAATGGAAGTTTAAATATGAAAATACGATGGGATTTTATCCATGCTTGAAATGGCCAGCCTCAAATCACAACGTGACGGCAACCACGTGCAACTCTGGGCAGAGCAGCCCAAGCCCGTGTTAGCGGGGCGCGTTTTTTATGAAGAATTTCATAACACACTCACCCTGCATTGCAGCGACATCGAGCTAACACAGCAAGTGCAAAGTCACGCACAGTTTATGCCGGGCATTAAATTAATCATTATGTTGCAAGGGGACATTGCCATGAATACAGGCGACATAATCCAAGGTGTTTATGCCCGACAAAATGGTTGCTTCTTACTCGCCACTCAAGAACCAGAACCCTACAGCCGGGCGATGCTCGCACTAGGAAAGCAAAAACAAATCGTGCTAAGTATTAGCTCAGAATGGTTTGAAGACGGTGGTTACAGCCAAATACCCAGCTTTAAAACCACTGAAAAATTTTGCCAGCAACATCTGGCACATCACCAGTGGGCCGCTAACCCTCGACTTCAGCATTTGAGTAACAATTTACTCATGTGCATGGGTAAAAACGATCATTTACACAAATTGCAAAGAGAATCAGATGCATTACAACTATTAATGCTAGGTCTTGAGCCGATTGCGAACCAATTGCCAGCACAACTAGATTATCGTGCCGAGCAACGTATTCATACGCTGCTAGAAATGTTACGCAGCGGAGAGGCGGATCAATGGTCGCTACGGCAAATGGCGCAAGCCGTCGGCAGCAACACGACCACATTACAAAAACAGTTTCAATTAAAAACTGGAACGAGTATTTTCGCTTATTTGCGGCATTACAAACTAGAACTCGCACGCCAGCAATTATTACAAGGGCTAAACGTAACCGATGCTGCGATGATTGCTGGCTACAATAACCCCGCTAACTTTGCGACGGCATTTAAACGCCAATTTGGCCAATTACCAAAAGACGTGCGCAGATTTTTATCTACGCAATAAAAGATATTCATTAATTTTAATGCGGATAAATTTTATTTTTCAAATCTCAAGCCCGACGAAAGCAATCGCAGCAATGCCAGACCGCTACCCCAAGCGCCGCCATAGTTTCAATAATGGGCTATAACCAGTGGAGTATGAAAAGCAGTATTTCAAACGCTTTGGCAGGGGCTAGAAAATCGGGGCGATTCACTGACCGATTACCGACAATAATCGACCATAATTGACAACAAAATGGCCCGTCGCGTTGATGCAAAAAGCTACGCCAAGACATCATCATGATGTTGGTGACATGGCATGTTTTGAAGTGAGTGTTGGGATGTATTGCAGGGAGTTGTTTGGCAGAATGCTGGGAGTGCGTTGGACAAAATAAAACGACCTAGCGCTTTCGCGCTAGGTCGTTGAATTTGTTGGTGCCGACGGCAGGAATCGAACTCGCGACCCCCTGATTACAAGTCAGGTGCTCTACCAACTGAGCTACATCGGCAACAGGCGTGCATAATACCTAGCGTTTCTGCGGCTTGCAAGGGGTTTGTTTAAAATATTTCAACTATTTTCTCTCAAGCCTGTCTACACATTGATTTCAAAGGAGAAAAACTTTCTCCTTTGAAACGCGCTCATAGCAAATGCTACGCTACCGTGTTTTAAATTAAACAACACATCACAGCCAACCTGCCTCGCCCGCCTTCCGCCAATCCATTGCCGCATCAATCGCATCGCTAAGTCGATCAATTTCACGATTTAAGATGACATCGGCATCGGGTAGATCCACCCCTGCCCCGTGCCAGCCAGCCCATTGCATTAAATGCGCTAAGGCTTCTGGTTGATCGAATAGTCCGTGCAAGTAAGTGCCGATGATTTGTCCGTCGGGTGAGATGACACCATCGCTACGGCCATCGCTCAGTTGAAATAGTGGCGTAAATTCAGAACTGCAAATTTCACTTTGCCCTAAGTGGATTTCATAACCCGCCACAGCCGTGCCATTTGAAATAAATTGCCCAACTACATTGCGGAGTTGTTTTTCTGGCTCTAAACGAGTACTCATGGGTATATAAGCCAAGCCATTGCTTGATAATTGCTGCGACTCAATACATTCACTATCAATAATTGTCTCACCCAGCATTTGATAGCCGCCGCAGACGCCGAGCAATTTGCCACCATAGCGTAAATGCTGTGCGATTTGCGCATCCCAACCCTGCTCGCGCAGCCATACCAAATCGCCTTGGGTATTTTTGCTGCCGGGCAAAATCAATAAATCACACTTGGGCAGCGGTTGATTCGGATTGGCGAATCGGCAATTGACGCCTGTAATGCGCCGCAACGGGTCAAAGTCGGTGTGATTCGAAATATGCGGTAGAGTGGCAATCACAATACTGAAGTCGCCCTCCTTGCCACTGGCCGTCCTCGGTACCGCGTCTTCCGCGGCAATGTCTAAGCCATGCAGATACGGCACAACGGCGAGTACCGGCTTACCCGTTTTCGACTCCAGCCAATCGCAGCCCGGCTGCAGCAGCGCGATATCACCGCGAAAGCGATTAATGATAAAGCCTTTAATTCGCGCTTGCTCCGACTCGCTCAAGCACGCCAGCGTACCGACAAAGTGCGCAAAAACGCCGCCACGATCAATATCGGCCACCAGCCACACCGGGCAATCCGCTTCTTCGGCAAAACCCATATTGGCGATATCGCCCGCCCTTAGATTCACTTCGGCGGGGCTACCCGCCCCTTCGACTAGCACCCAATCATATTGACTCGCCAAACGATGCCATGAATCAAACACCGCGGCTTTGGCGGTCTTTTTGTAGTCGTGATAATCCACTGCATCCAGATTGCCGATTGATTTCCCTTGAATGATCACTTGCGCGCGGCAATCACTCGATGGTTTGAGCAAGACCGGATTCATATCGGTATGCGGCGCGAGTCCGCAGGCAAAGGCCTGCACGGCTTGCGCACGGCCGATCTCACCACCGTCTTGCGTTACCGCTGAATTGAGCGCCATGTTTTGCGGCTTGAATGGCGCAACCGAAATCCCACGCCGTTGCAACAAACGACACAGCGCGGCGGTGAGCGTGGACTTACCCGCATCCGAGGTACAGCCTTGAATCATCAACGTTGGCATATAGCCCTTCCATAAACAATAAAGGGTATTTCAGCCTAGCCTTTTATAATAAATAGCCTGACTAAAATACCCCGATAAAAAACTCAAAACTAGATCAAGTTAAGCACACTCAATTCGATTACGCCCTGCCCGTTTGGCGCGATAGAGTGCTTGGTCGGCGGCCTCAATCAATTGATCGCTGTGTTCAATCGCTGGATATGCCGCCATGCCGCAAGAAAACGACAGCTGGAAATAGCCATCACCAAAGGGGTGACGAATCGCCGCAAAGTCTTGGCGAATTTGCTCCAAAATACTATGCCCGACAGCCAAACTGGCGCCGGGCAAGGCCAGAATAAATTCTTCGCCACCATAACGCCCCAAAATATCGCCTTGCCGCACTCGCTGCTTGAGCAACCATGCCAAGCTGCGAATGATTTGATCGCCAATCGGATGGCCGTAGCTATCATTAACTTGCTTAAAATGATCCAAATCGAGCATGGCCACGCACAGTGGCCGTTGCTGCGCACGGCATTGCTCGAGCATCAAATCTAAATGCGATTTACTCGTTGTATGATTGAGCAAACCCGTCAAACTATCGTGATACATCGAGCGCCGCAAAGTGCGATAACGCTCGATTTTGCTATTCACAATCGCATTCAAAAACACCGGATTGAAGGGCTTGGTTAAAAAGTGATCGCCGCCCAAGCGCAGCGCCTCAACCTGTAAACCCAAATCGGTTTCTCCCGATAAATACACAATCGGTATCGACAAAAATTCTGGATGTTGACGAATAATCCGCGCCGCCTCAACGCCAGTGCAATCGGGCATATACATATCAAGCAGCAACAAATCAGGCTGAAATTCGTGCATGCGCTCGATCACCAAGCGCGGGTCGATGATGGCCTGTGTTTCGATACCTTGATCAGCCAAAGCGCGGCGTATCATCGCGTGCGCGGTCAAGGAATCGTCGACAATCAATACCCGATACGGCTCTTCATTTTGGCAGCTTTGCAACTCCAAAATATGCGCCACCATTGCTGGCAAGCTCATGTCTTGCACAAAACAATGATCACAACCCAATTGCAGCGCTTGGTGCAGCAAATTAAATTCAGAATTCAGCCCCAAGGCGATCATCTGGCTAGCCGGATTGGCGGCGCGCAAGACACTAAGCCGCGCAGGCCAATCATTGGTAAATTTTAAATCAAGCAACAACAAAGCCTGCGATTGCTGCGGTGCAGATGACCAACTCAGTACATCAATTGCCAAGCCAAAATAACCCAACTGTGCAATCAAATCCTGCCATTGCGAGGGCTGATCCGACAGTAAAACAATCGACGCTTTCTTCGCCTCATAGCACGCAGCATCAGCCTGCTGACGACGCTCGGGCTGTGTGGCCAGCACATCACCTTTGATCAATTGTGACAAGTTTTCAATCTGCTCCGCCAAGCGCGCCTGCGCTTCAAACGAAATCGGGTGGCTATCGGGCGTATTAAACAAAGCCAGTGCATCTTGCTCTAAATCATGACTCATCCGCGCCAAACCCAAGCTTGGGCCTGCGCGCAGCAACTCGGCTAAAGTATTGACACCCAAAGCAAATTCGACGAAATGCTCTTCATTGGGAGCTTGGCAATACGCTTGCCAAGACGAAAGCAAAGTCATTAATTTCTTACGAATAGTCAGAGCAGGCATGGATAAATAGCAAAGAGACCCAAAGGAAGGCGACATTCTACGCCATTTACGATCAATCTCGCCTTGATGCAATGGGCATATAGTCACAAAATTATTCATGCCTGCCGCAGATAATGGCAATTGGGGGTGAATGCTGAAAGCAATGCGACTGCCAACACAGCGAAAATCTACATACGAAAGATTTTCGCGACTGATTGAGTTGGCTACGTCTTTAATTTCAAAACGGTATCATTGATATTAATTTCATCTTCAGAAAAGCTGTATGCCACATTTTGACGGGTTCTGATATGGAGATATTTTTTTCGTGGCGGTTTGTTTTTTCTTCGCGAAAGGAATGTGCTGACCAATCCAGCAATCAGTAAAGAAAAAACACTACCTAAGTAGTGATTATCTTGATAGTAATATCTAATCTTCTTTTCTTCGGCTGACTCAGAATCTACCCAATATTTTTTAATATCCAATCCATTAAAACGAATACCGCCGATATCGATCATATTTTCATTCACTTTATCCACCTTTGATCCCGTATTTAATTTTCTTTTTCTAAATTAACCGTGTACTTAGGGAGTTTAGGCGGACAAAACTTAAATAAATATCAATTTTTCTCGAAGGTATCTTCAATTATTTCCTGAATAAATCTACTGTTGATTACTTAAGCAATAGGCACAAACCAGCTTTTCCCATCCTGCTGCATTTCAAATACAGGATGGTGGTATAGCTTGCTGAGCATTTCTGCGTTGAGTACATCAGCCAATACCCCTGCTTGCCATTCTCCATTACCAAATAACAACAAAGCATGAGTCGCAAACTGGGCCGCATGATTGGGGTCATGACTGACCATAACAATGCTGCGGCCTTCTTGCACTTCTTCGCGCAGTACACCCAGAGCTTGTTGCTGATGGCGCAAGTCGAGTTGCGACAGGGGCTCGTCAAGCAACAACAACGGCGCTTGCTGCGTAAGCACGGTGGCAAGCGACACGCGACGGCGCTCACCACCCGATAAACTCGCCAAATCACGCGCACCGAAATCGGCCAAATCCAGCCGCGCCAATTGCTGCTGCGCCAGCACTAAATCAGCATCGCTCTCCCACTCCCAACGGCTTAGATGCGGGTGGCGACCAGTTAATGTTTTTTCGAGTGTGGTCAACGGAAACGGGCATTCGTCTTGCTGTGTTTGCCAAGCCATCGCTAGCGCGCGCTGCGCGGGAACGACCTGTGTGATGGCTTGACCGCCTAGCATAACAGCCCCGCCATAAGGCTTAAACCAGCCGGCCAAGGCGGATAACAACGTACTTTTGCCGCAGCCATTTTCGCCCAAAACAATCCACGCTTCACCCGTGCCGATCGTCAAATTCAGACCCGCAATTAGTATGCGCTCGCCTTGTTTTAGGCTCAAATTTTGGGTTTGTAGCAAACTCATCGCTGCGCCCTTTTACTGAGCAAAAACAAAAATACCGGCACACCGAGCAAAGCCATCACGACACCGACCGGCAATTGCTGTGGCGCGATCAAGGTACGCGCCAGAATATCGGCAATCAACAGCACAATGCCGCCTGCAATGGCCGCTGCGGGCAATAAAAGCCGCAAATCTTGGCCAATTACCAAGCGCAATGCATGCGGTACGATGAGACCAACAAAGCCGATCATGCCAGCGGTAGTCACCGCTAAGGCGCTGGCCAATGCGGCAGCAAAATACAAAATCCACCTTAGATGTATATGATTCAAGCCTAGAGAAAAGGATGCTTCTGAGCTCATACCCATAATATTTAACTCACGCGCCAAAGGCCAAATCAGTAGCAGCAAGACGAGCAGTACCGCAGTGGCCGACTGCCAATGCGCCCCAGCCAAGTCGCCCATCAGCCAAAAAATCATCCCGCGCAGCAAACCATCGGGCGCCATGCTCAGTAGCAAGGACGAGAGCGCACCACAAAATGCAGCCAGCGCCACACCAGTTAATAGCAGTCGGGTTTGCGTCGCCGAGTGATCGCGCCCCGCCAACAAAAACACAATCAGAATACTGAGCAAAGCACCGGTTCCCGCCGCCGCATTCACGCCCAAAGTACCCACCCCCAGTAATAGCGCCAACAACGCACCCACACTCGCCCCGCCAGAAGTACCCAAGATATATGGATCGGCCAAGGGATTCCTGAGCAACACTTGTTGCAATGTGCCCGCCAAGGCGAGCAAGCCGCCAACCGCCAGCGCCGCCAATGTGCGGGGCAAGCGTAATTCCAACACTACATCGCGCGCCAGCGCCGCTTCATCTGCCCCACCCCACAATTGCCACGGCCGATAGGTTGTCGAACCAAAACAGAGGCTGGCCGCGACCGTGAGCAACATGAACAGTCCCAAAATACTCAGCGTCGCGGCGGCTTTTTTGGGCGTCAGGCGGGCAGATGTCCGAGCGGATGTTTGACCAGCAGTCATTGCCGCGCCTTTTCAACCGCTTCACACATCGCGCGCGCGCCATCCACCAATCGCGGCCCCATGCGATTGACGCTGTCTTTGGGCAATACAAAGAAATGATTATTTTTAGTCGCTTTTAGATTTTTCCATTTTTGCCAAGACGCCAGCCAATCGGTTTTTACGCCAGGCTCGCCGCTGGTCATGATGGCATCCGGATTGGCCGCCAAGACCGCCTCAACATCGACTTTAGGCGTTAAATCGGGCAAATGCCCAAACACATTCACCGCACCGCACACCCGCATCGCGTCCGAAATAATCTGCGTGTTGTTGATGGTCATTAGCGGCCTATCCCAGATTTGATAAAACACGCGCACCGGCTTGCGCCCTGCGTAGGTTTTCTCCAAAAGCGCCAATTGATCACGAAATTGCTTCGCCGCCACCGCTGCGCCAGCCTGATTGGCGGTCAATTCACCCAAACGCTCTAAAACGCCTGGCACATCGCTCATTTTTTTGGAGAACGTCAAAAACACGGGAATACCCAGTGATTTGATTTGATCAAGTTGGCGCTGCGGATTACCCGTGGCCCAGCCAATTATTAAATCAGGCTTGAGCGCACGAATTCGCTCCAAATCAAAGCCGTTATAACCACCAATGCGCTCGATTTGATTGGCTTCGGGTGGATAATCACTGTAATTGACCGCCCCCACAATCAATTTACCCGCGCCAATGGCGAATAAATCTTCAGTCACATGCGGGGCAAGGCTGATGATGCGCTTTGCGGGCTGCGCCAGCGTAATTGTCGTGCCGACGTCGTCTTTGACGCTCACGGCCGCGCTTGCTCCTCCTGCACACAAGACAAAAGCAGCAACGGTCAATTTCAATTGCAATATCAAACGCATTTCATTTCCAAATTAGTAAATCTTTGGCAAAAGCCATCGCAACAAGTCGTTTTCAGTTAATCGTAATCAGCGTGTTGTCTTGATGTTTTTGTCCCCTCTCCCTTGACGGGAGAGGGCTAGGGTGAGGGTGAAATATTAAGTCTATCCTTAAATCAGCCATTCCACCCCCATCCCAACCGTCCCCCGTCAATGGGGAAGGAGTTCATCAGCTCCCCTAACAAGCCATATCAAAACCCGAGCCGAATTGAATTAAACCGCACCAAACAAAGCAGCCGTCGCCGCAGGATGGCTCATAAACCAGCCGTGAATATAAGAGGCCTTAATATACCCATGCTTGTATAGTGCTTCACCACTAGAGCCTAAGCGGCATGGCGAGCCATACCCAACTGGCGTCAATGTCGTACTGAGCTTGGAGTAATGGAAAGTATGGCCACGAACGTCTCCTTCCCCTAGATTAAAACTTTGCGCACCCAGCGCGGCCAAGCGCGTTTGCATCGCCGCTTGCGCAGGCAACAAACCCCACATCGGTTTGACAGAACCATCCACTAAAGTCAGGCTCTCGCACAGCGCCAGCATGCCACCGCACTCAGCCCAGATCGGCTTACCCACTGCCACATGCTGCGCCAGTTCCGCGCAAATAGTCGGATGCGCGGCCAGCGAGTCAGCGTGGAGTTCAGGATAGCCACCGGGCAACCACAACGCATCGCACTCGGGCAAAGACTCATGCGCCAGCGGCGAGAAAAATTTCAGTTCCGCACCCAAGGCGGTTAAACACGCTAAATTAGCCGGATAAATAAAGCAAAACGCCGCATCACGCGCAATCGCAATTCGTTTACCCGCCAGCAATGGCTGAATGTCGTTCGAAATCGGCGCGGAAAATTCAACATTTGATTGCAAGTGCGCAATCGGCTGGCTAGCCAGCGCATCAGCCACCGCATCGAGTTTGGCGGCTAAATCAGGAATTTCTTCAGGCAGCGCCAAGCCCAAATGCCGCTCGGGCAGTGGTTCGACTTTACCCACCCACCCCATCCAAACGGAGCGCGATAGAGCTACTGCGCCATTCGCTGGCTGCGTCAAATCCTCGCTCAAACTTCGCTGTACTTCTTGTACTATCTCAGTTTTCGCTGCGGATTTTTCTTGCCCGCAAATGGCTCGCGACGCACTCTCGCGCTCCTTGCTCAGGAATTGTACTGATTCCTGCAGCATCTGCGCATGCCGCTCGCCCGCCACTTTATTAGCGAGCACGCCATAAAATGGCAAATCTGCACGGTAATGTGCCAAGCCAAACGCCAACGCGCCAAAGGTCTGCGCCATTGCACCGGCATCAATCACCGCCAACACGGGTAAGCCAAATTTCACCGCCAAGTCTGCCGTACTCGGCTCGCCGTCAAATAAACCCATCACCGATTCGATCAAAATCACATCAAAATCGCGCGCAGCCTCGGCGAGCATTTGGCGGCATAAACCTTCGCCAACCAACCATAAATCCAAATTATCCACCCGCGCGCCGCTGGCAAAACCCAGCATCAAGGGATCAAGAAAATCGGGGCCACATTTAAAGACTTTGACGCGTTTTCCTTGGCGACGATACAACCAAGCGAGGCCCGCAGTGATGGTGGTTTTGCCTGAGCCTGAAGAAGGCGCGGCAACGAGTAATACCTGTGCGCAGCTCACCACTCCAAACCCTTTTGAGCTCTGATACCCGACTTGTAGGCGTGTTTTTCATCACCCAACACCGTCACCGTATCCGCAATTTCATGCAACTCGGCAATCGCGGCGCGGCCGGTGACGACGACGTGTTGCATCTCGGGGCGTGATTCCAAATCGTGCAAAACTGTTTCTTTATCGAGGTATTTGTATGACAAGCAATACGTAAGCTCGTCGAGCACCACCACGTCGTAACTTGGATCATTTAGCATCAGTGCCGCCATCGCCCATGCGTTTTCTGAGCGGGCTTTGTCCGCTTCAAAGTTTTGCGTTTCCCAAGTAAAACCATCTCCCATTACATGCCATTCGCAATGCTTGCCCAAAAATGCTTCTTCGCCGGTGTCGGTACGGTTTTTGATAAATTGCACCACGCCGACTTTCAAACCATGACCAATAGCGCGCGCGACCATACCAAAGGCTGATGATGATTTACCTTTACCGTTGCCTGTCAGCAAAATCATGATGCCAGTGTCGATATTCGCTTCAGCAATGTGGGCGTCGATAATGGCTTTTTTACGCGCCATGCGCGCGGCGTGACGGGCGTTTTTTTCTGCGTTCATAATGATTGAAAACTCCGAATATAAGATTGAATCAGCGGCAGGCCGCGCGTGATGGCGGTAATGCCGGGCACCAGCAAATCTTCGCTGGCGATTTCATGGACTTGATTGTGCTGTACGGCAGGGATAGTTTGCCAATCGGCACGCGCTTTGACGACTTCAGTTTCAAATTTCTGCCCGCACCAGCTACCCAAAATCAAATCCGGCGCGGCGGCAATGACTTGTTCGGGTAAGACAGTTCGATTTTTGGCGCTCACCTGCTGGGCGATCGTTGCAAACACATCGTCGCCACCAGCAATATTGATCAGCTCAGACACCCAATGAATGCCGGTGTAGAGCGGTGTATGCCACTCTTCAAAATAAACTTTGGGGCGTATCGCAAACCGGGTGGCCTCCAACTTGGCTGCATCGATTTCCGCTTGCAATTGAGCGATCAAAGCGTTGGCACGCTCAGTGCATTTCAGCAGCAAACCCAAGGTTTCAATCATCTTAAAAATGCCTGCGATGCTGCGCTGATTGAAAAAATGCACTTCATAACCCGCCAAAATGCATTCCTTGACGATTTCACCCTGCAAGCTGGAATAAGCCAAAATCAAATCAGGCTCAACCGCAAAAATCTTGTCGGCTTTGGCGGTAGAAAAGCCTGAAATAATCGGGTGTTTTTTGGTGACGCCCGCAGGGTGGCGCGCAAACGCGGTAATCCCCACGATGCGATGTTCTTGCCCCAATGCATAGAGCACTTCAACCGTTTCACTACTTAAGCAAGCAATTCGCTGCGGCCCTTTCATCACCAACCCTCGTAAATTATGCTTTTGGATTCACTTGCTGCGCAGCACTGCGCAATCGACGCTCAAACTCATCGCGCTGCGACACCGCCACCGCGCCAAAACGAATCGCATCGATGCCGATATCTTGGGTATTAAATGGGCGACTATAAATACGATTGCTTGCCAATGCATACCCCCATTGATCGATCTGTTCAGTCGGGCAAAACTGCATCAGGGGATGAATGCCCGTAGGCGGCAAACCAACGTCGGTTAGCAAAGCGGTCAACCACAATGCATCTTTCGCCAAGCGTTTACGCTGCTCGTTTTGCCAAGCTATATCAGCCAGTGCCAACTCCCCTGCCCACAGCGCAGGGCCACTCACTGCCCACGGGCCGATGATTTTTGCCAGTTGCTCACGCACAGCCAGTTCTGCAAATACAAAGCCCAAACGCACACCGGCTAAGCCAAAAAATTTACCCACTGAGCGCAGAACAATCAAACCCGCAACGCCCACCTCAGCGCACAGACTTTGGCTAGGCTCAACATCGATAAACGCTTCATCAACAATCAACCAGCCTCCGCGTTGCGCCAACGATTGGTGCAGCACCAGCAATTGTTCCCGCGACCACAGTAAACCCGTTGGATTATTGGGATTGACCAGAATCAGCACATCGAGCTGCGTTGCTGCTGACTCAACTTCGCTCACATCCAGCACCACCACGGTGTGCCCTGCCAACTGCCAACGCCAAGCATGCTCAGCATACGCAGCGCGCAATACGCCGACTTTGCAGCGCGGACGCAATAGCGGCAATGCCGCAATCGCCGCTTGCGAACCAGCGACTGTTAGAAATTGATCGCTGCCGTAGTAATTCGCGGCAATGCTTAAAAACTCAGGACTAGGATGTGGTAAACGCTGCGCGACTTCCACCGGCATGGCCGGTAACGGAAATGAATACGGCGCGATGCCGGTTGAGCAATCGATCCAATCGGCGAGCGTACCGCCAAAATTGCGCATCAAATTTTGCAGATTACCACCGTGACGCGGTGCTTGATTCATAGCCATTCCTGAAATAACAACATCAATACCGGCAAGGCTACGCAAGAAAGTAGCCACAGAGCCAGTGTTTTTTGCACTAAGCGAAGGCTGCGCTCAATATCGATCGCTTGCGGTGCGGGGCCAAAACCAAGTGGCGTGCGCACCTCGACTTGGCCGTGATAAATCGCATTGCCGCCCAAAGTCAGACTCAGCGCACCAGCACCAGCGGCCATCACCGGGCCTGCGTTCGGGCTGTCCCACAGCGGCGCTTGCGTGTGCCAAGCTCGCACCGCTTGCCGTGTGTTACCGAGGAAGGCATAAGAAATCGCTACCAATCGGGCGGGAATGTAATTGAGTACATCATCCAGCCTCGCCGCGAAACGACCAAATTCATTAAAGCGTGGCGTACGGTAACCCCACATTGCGTCCAGCGTATTGCTCAATCGATGCAGCAGCGCACCCGCGCCGCCGAATAGTGCAAACCAAAACAGCGTGGCAAAAATCGCATCGGCGCCGTTTTCTAAATTCGATTCGATTGCACCTTTGGCAACCTCGGTTTCAGTCAATTGCGCGCAATCTCGGCTCACAATCATGCTCAAGGCCACTCGAGCCGCTGATAAATCACCGTGCATCAAAGGCTGCGCAATCGCTCGCACATGCGCAAACAGACTTTTTGCGCCGAGTGCAAACCACAGCGCCAAACCATCTAAAACCCATGCCCAACTCTGAGCATACGTTCGCAACACCATAAAAGCAAAAATAGGTATTACCACCAAGACCATTACAGAAATAGCCCCCATCGCAATACCTATCCTTCCTTTATTCATTGCACGTTCAATGGCATTTGCGAGTCGGCCAAAGCCCACCAGCAAATGCCAACGCCGTGGCTCGCCGAACAGCCACTCGATGGCCAGCCCGAATAACAAGGCGGCCAGAAAAGTAAGTGGATTAAGCAAGAACACGGCGTTTATAACCAATTACTTCGGTGACCAGCGCACGCTGAGCAAACCATTCACGCCCAAATTGCCGTAGTCTTTACTGGTTTCATATTCTTTATCAAACACATTATTAATCCGCGCATTTAGCGACCAGTCTTTAGCAAACTGCCAACTTGCCGCGATATTGGTCAAACCATAACCTGCCAATGATTGCTTATTGGCAGCATCGTTATAGCGCTGACCTTGTGCCTGAACTTCAACGCGAGCAGTCCAAACTTTGCTTTGCAAACCGGCATACACTAAACCTGAATTTTTCGCGCGACGTGCTAATTGCTTGCCTTTCGTTTGGCTGCCCGCAGTTGCATCTTCGGCATTCAAATAATCGTAGCTAAAGCCCGCGATATACATTTCAGATTGCCAATCGCTCGTGAGCGTAACGCCTTTGAGCTGAGCTTCACCAATATTGCTCGGCAGCCACACGCCAGTTGAGGTTGGCGCCCAAGCGATGAGGTTATTCACTTTGTTGTAATAAGCGGTCACCGAGGCATTCAAATTGTTGGTCGCAAAACGAATAAAGGCTTCTTTACTATTTGAATCTTCAGGCTTCAAGTTTGGATTGCCTTGCTTTGGCCAATACAAATCATTAAACGATGGCGCTTTAAATGCCGTGCCCATCGTCGAGCCAATCACCCAGTCATCATTGATTTGGTAAGACAAGCCAACCGTACCTGTGTTTTGGCGACCATACTGAGAATTGTCATCGCTGCGGCCATTTAATTGCACCGTAAAATCAGCGTAATGCGCCAAATAACCCGCCAAGGCGCTATTGACGCGGCGATGATCGACTGCAAATTGCGTATCGCCGCTGACTTCTTGCTCTAGCGTTTCCAAGCCCAATTGCACATTGCCGCCCAACATCTTGACGTCGTTCATCCAAGAAAGTTGGTTTTGTTGGGTTTTAATTTTGGCCGTTACATCGGCATAGTTTTTCTCTGAAACAGGTGTGTAGCTCTTGCTATCGTCCACACTAGCGCCCGCTTGCAATTTGCTTTGCCAGTTCGGTGTAAATTGGGTTTTGAGCCAAACATTACCGCTACCGTTAAAGCTTTCATCACGGTAGTCATAGCTTTGCGCGACATTTTTGTATGACTTGGTCAAAAAACTGCCATCGTAATGATTTTCACCCCAAGCGCCCAAAGCGCTTAAGCCGACTTGATGATCTTGATTGATTTTATGCTGCGCTGAGAACGATAAACTGCTGTTGGTATAACCATCATCATCTGCGTAAAAACTAGTATGTTTTGGATTAACAATCGCATTGGTGCCATCGGTTTGAAAATGCGCCACCGTCATCGAATAAGTCGTACTGTCATTACCGCCACCCACTGATGCTTTAGCGTCGATGGTATTGTAATTGCCGTAACCGACTTCTACGCTCGGCTTAAACCCAGCCGAACCTTGGCGGGTGAAAATCTGAATCACACCACCAATTGCACCACCGCCATATAGACTGGCTGCTGGGCCGCGCAAAATCTCAATTCTTTCAATTTGATTCACTGGAATATTTTGCAGTGAAGCGCTACCCAAAGTCGCCGAACCATACACAATGCCGTCAATCAGCACTAAGGTTTGACCATTGTTGGTACCGCGCATAAATACCGAAGTCGCTTTGCCTGGACCACCCGAGCTGCTCATTTGAATCCCTGGCTGACGAGCCAAGACTTCTGGCAAACTCGACACACCTTGCGCAGCAATCGCTTCACGATCGAGCACCGTCACATCGCCAATCACTTCACGGGCGGGTTGCGCAATGCGCGTCGCCGTAACGACAACATCTTCCAGTTGCGTGACTTCAGCCAATACAGGCATTGTTGAGAGTGCAGATAAAACAAGTAGGTATGATTTGGTAAAACTGATATTCATTAGGTTCCCCAGCAATACGCCCGTTGCGTATTGCGATTAAAGCTGGAAACCGCGCAGAACAAATCGACATCGTAAAAAACGATACAGAGTATTCCGCCACGGCCTCCCTGCCATGCGTAAAAATTCAACTCGACGCGCGAGTTGACACAAGGCCGGTCTCCGGACTGATCAGACTTGATTGATCGCCTTCCCATCTCAAATGGACAGTGGCTAAAAATAAGAATTAAAAATAGCGAGCGCCCGATAGAGCGGAGAGCCCGGAGCACAGAAGCCGGAATGTACGCAGGTACATGAGGACTCCGAGCACCGCGCGAACCGCTATAGCGGGATGCACAGCATTTTTAAACTTATTTTTTGTGATCAACCCACACTGAAAAACCGTTGCAGGGGCAGTACAGGATTTGAACCTGTTTCCCGTTTAAATTCGCCGCTCACACGGCAAATCACCTTGAATGGCGCGCATTGTAGCCGAAAGTGTTTTTACTTACCTGTCTTGAATATGACTAGCGCATCAAAGCCACGTAATTAGGCATTCTTTATCGATCACATAGAAAAATACAATCACCGCAAACATTCATCCACAATTGCAGCCAACGCCCAGTAAGAATATGATCCATATCAAATTTCACAAATTACTGAAAATTCAAAACATACATGAACCTCACTCCACTCGTTCAATCTTTCGTGCTGCACTTTGGCGAAATGGGCAGCCATTGGGGCATTAATCGCACAGTCGGCCAGATGTACGCCCTGCTTTATGTGAGCGAAAAACCGCTGAACGCCGATGAAATGGCCGAGGCGCTGGGTTTTTCGCGCTCGAATGTCAGCATGGGGCTCAAAGAGCTGACCTCATGGCGTTTGGTGAAGCTGCAACATTTGCCCGGCGATCGCCGCGAATACTATTCAACGCCGGAAGACGTGTGGGCGATTTTTCAAACGCTGGCTGAAGAGCGCAAAAAACGTGAAGTCGACCCAACGCTGACAATGCTGCGCGGTGCGCTGCTTGAAAAGCCGAGTAACGATGCCGACCAGCACGCACAAGCGCGCATGGCAGAAATGCACGATTTGATTGACCTAACTACCAGTTGGTTCACCGATATGCAGCGCTTGGATGTGGACACCTTAAAAACACTGATGAAGCTGGGCTCGCAAGTGCAAAAATTTCTAGAATTCAAACAAAAATTGCCAACCTTTATGGGTGGCAGTGAAATCACGAAGGAATAATCATCATGTCGCCCGATGTTGCCTCTTCCCTGCTCGATCCCATTGTTTTGGCGCGTATCCAATTTGCCGCCAATATTACCTTCCACATTTTATTTCCAACCATCAGCATCGCTATGGGTTGGATTTTGCTGTTTTTCAAACTGCGCTTTAACGCTACTGGCGATCAAAAATGGCAAGAAGCGTATGGCTTTTGGGTGAAGATTTTTGCGCTGACGTTTGCGCTCGGCGTAGTCAGCGGCATTACGATGAGTTTCCAGTTTGGTACCAACTGGCCTGGTTACATGCAAACCGTCGGCAATATCGCTGGCCCCTTGCTCGCTTATGAAGTGTTAACCGCGTTTTTCTTAGAAGCGACTTTTCTGGGCATCATGCTGTTTGGGCAAAAAAAGGTCAGCAACCGCGTCCATACTTTCGCCACCCTGCTGGTCGCGGGCGGAACGACCTTGTCAGCGTTCTGGATTATCGTATTGAATTCTTGGATGCAAACGCCAACCGGTTTTGAAATGATTAACGGCCAAGCGCATGTAACCAGCTGGCTGGAGGTGATTTTCAATCCATCGATGCCCTATCGCTTAACGCACATGTTATTGGCCTCGGGTTTAACGGCTGCATTTTTAGTCGCAGGCATTTCGGCTTACCGCTGGTTCATCGGCCAACGCACCAATGCCGTATTGGCTGCGATGAAAACTGGCGTGGCTTTGGCGGCGATACTGATTCCGCTACAAATTTTGGTCGGCGATATGCATGGACTTAATACGTTTAAACATCAACCGGCTAAAATCGCCGCGATTGAAGGCATTTGGGAAACCGAGCGTGGCGCACCACTCTTGTTATTTGCGCTACCGAATGCTGAAACACGCAGCAATGACTTTGCGATTGGCATTCCTAAAGTAACTAGCTTGATTTTGACACACGAACTAAATGGCGAAATTCGCGGCTTGAATGAATTTGCCGAGCATCCGCCCGTTGCCAAGGTTTTTTGGAGTTTCCGCGTGATGGTTGGCGTTGGCATGTTGATGCTATTGACGAGCTGGCTCGCCGCGTGGCAATTGCGCCGCACCAATACTTTGTCGCCTTTGGTGAATAAAGTATTGATTGGCATGACGTTTAGCGGCTGGGTGGCGACTGTTGCAGGCTGGTATGTGACCGAAATCGGGCGGCAACCGTGGTTGGTGCAAGGCGTCTTGCTGACCAAAGATGCTGCTTCGCATGTCGGTAGCGGTATGATTTTGAGTACTTTGCTGATGTATTTGGCTTTGTATGTGTTCTTGCTGATTTCTTATGTATCTGTCGTGTTTTATCTAGCCAAAAAAGCAGGCCAGCCTGCTGGGGAGCACTAATATGTTAGCCAATATTGATCTGGCCTACTGGCTACCTGTTATTTTTGCTGGGCTGATGGTGGTATCGATGTTCGCCTACGTCATACTTGATGGGTATGACCTCGGCGTAGGCATATTGCTTGAGCTAGAGAAAGATACCTCAGAAAAAGACAAAATGATCGCCTCGATTGGGCCATTTTGGGATGCCAATGAAACGTGGTTGGTGTTGGGGGTTGGCTTACTGCTGGTTGCGTTCCCATTGGCGCACGGCATCATTTTGGGAGAGTTGTATTTGCCCGTTGCGTTGATGTTGCTCGGTCTCATTTTACGCGGCGTTGCTTTTGATTTTCGCGTTAAAGCCAAAGCGCATCACCAAGCGATGTGGAATACGCTGTTTTTCGTCGGCTCATTGCTCGCCGCCGTATCACAAGGCGTGATGCTCGGTCGCTACATCACCGGCTTTGCCGAGGGTTGGGGCGCGTGGGGGTTTGCAATGTTAGTGGGTTTGAGCCTTGCCGCCGCCTATGCGCTACTCGGTGCGGGTTGGTTGATGATTAAATCAACCGGCTCACTGCAAATGCGCGCCGTGCGCTGGGCACAATTTAGTCTGGGCTTTGCCGCGCTGGCGACCGTGTTGGTTTCGGTCGCCACGCCGTGGATTAGCCCACGTGTATTTGCGCTGTGGTTTTCGGTGCCGAATGTATTTTTACTCGCGCCAGTGCCGATTTTTACTGCAGTTTTATTTGCCGTCATCGCCTACAGCCTACCGCGCATTGCAGCCCGCCAAGCACAAGGCAACGACCGGTGGTGCTGGCTACCGTTCGCCGCCACCGTTGGCATCGTATTACTGGCGTTTTTTGGCTTGGTATTCAGTATTTTTCCGCATCTGGTCATCGACCAACTGACGATCTGGCAGGCCGCCAGCAGTACTGAAGCGTTATCGATTATCTTGGCTGGCGCGGCGATTGTGCTACCGACGATTTTTGGCTACACGATTTACTCTTATCGTGTGTTCTGGGGCAAGGCGGGTGAATTGAGCTATCAATAGGCCTAATCTTTATTTCATTTTTAAAAGGCGACATCAAGTCGCCTTTTTTTGCTCTGTTTTTTAGAACAGAAAACAATAGACTGACACGTTGCATTGATGCGACGTGAGCAATGCGTAAACATTCAGATTGATTCAACGGCTGATATGATGGCTTTTTATTGAATTTACCGCGCCATGGATCACGAAATCACTCAAACGGTACTCAAACAACACCCCAATCTCAAAGTGCGTTTTTTACTCAGTAAAATTCTGAAGTATCAACAATACAGCCAAACCAAAAGCAAAAATCTCAAACGCACAACGTATTGCCTCAAATTCTCAATGCTAGCGTTGGCGACGGGCACGACCATCGTGTTGGGCTTGGATGTCGCCGGATTGCAGCCGCATGCCAAAAACATCGCCCTCGTTTTAGGCGCGATCATGACGTTTTTGGGTGGAATTTCTAGTTTTTTGAATATCGAAGAATATTGGATGCGTAATAACGCGACCAATTTACGTTTGAAATCGATTCGGGATCGACTGATTTATCTCACTGGCGATCTGCAAGAGATTGAAGACACCACGCTACAAACCATCATCAACGACTATCAAGCCATCACCGAAAGCAATATTCATTATTGGTACGATGCCATTAGCGAACGGCAAGGTGCCTAAAATGCAGCTGCACTACAAAAAACGTCGCGATTACAAATACACACTTGCCAAACAGTATATCTTTGAAACCGAATGGGATAATGCGCCAGAAATCAATACCCGATTTATCCAGCTCAACAAACAAGGTCAGCTTATCCTTCATGCCGCCTACTCATGGGATGGTGCGAGCGGCCCGATGCCTGATTTCAGCAGTATTATCCGCGCATCACTGATTCACGATGCGCTCTATCAATTGATGCGAGAACAACACCTGCCATTAAGCTACCGATTGGCGGCAGACCGCCTTTTGTACACACTTTGCTTGGCCGATGGGATGAATCCACTTTTAGCGCGCTGGGTCTATTTCTGTGTGCGCTGCTTTGGGCATAACCATGCCCAAAACGATTTAATCATTCTTAATCCGCGCCATTAAATTCAACATCAAAGAAAACCAATTCGACCATCGCGCAGCAAGTGAACGACTAAAGCTCTCACAATTAAACGCACAACAAATCCACTTTACTAAATTGCGCTGCTTACTAGAAAATTAATCCTCAATTGACCATCATGCGGCATACTGCTAGTACCTTTGTTGATTCAGCGAAGAGTCAACTTTAAGATCAACTTCATCATCTCGCCCGTAAAGGAATTGAAATGGATCAAACCCCTCCCTCACAAAAGGATGCCGTTGCTTGGCATGCACTGTCCGCCGACGAGGCGCTCAAGCAACTCAAAAGCGATAGCGCGCAAGGCCTCAACGCAAATGAAGCGGCGAATCGGCTCAAAACTCACGGCCTGAATTTATTGCCCACAGGTAAAAAGCAAAGTGCCTTTATGCGCTTTTTGCTGCAATTTAATAATGTACTGGTCTATGTACTGATCGGCGCGGCGATCCTCAAATTGTTCTTGGGTTTATGGCTGGATGCATCGATCATTTTGGCGGTGGTGTTCCTCAATTCGCTACTGGGCTTTTTGCAAGAAGGCAAAGCAGCGCAAGCGCTCGAATCGATTAGTAAAATGCTCTCGGCCGATGCGCGGACTTTACGCGATGGCGATGCGCGGATGATTCCAGCTGAAACGCTGGTGCCAGGCGATATTGTCTTGCTTGAATCAGGCGACAAAGTCCCTGCCGATTTGCGCTTAATTGATGTCAAAAATCTGCGTACCGAAGAAGCCGCATTGACTGGCGAATCGGTACCTGCCGATAAGACTTCCGACGCCGTTGCCGCCAACGCGACCGTCGGCGACCGTGAAAGCATGGTGTTTTCTGGCACGATGGTCGTTTCAGGCCGCGCCACAGGCGTGGTTGTTGCAACAGGCAGCAATACCGAGCTAGGCCGTATTAACCAGCTACTGGCCAGCGTCAATACGCTGGAAACACCGCTGATTCGCCAAATTGAGAAATTCGGCTACAAAATCACCGCAACGATTGCGGTCATTGCCGTTTTTGTCTTTATCTTTGCGTTTTGGATCCGCGAAATGGCCTTGGTGGATGTATTCCAAGCCGTGATTGGCATTGCCGTATCGGTAATTCCTGAAGGTTTGCCTGCCATTATCACCATTACGCTCGCCATCGGCGTACAGCGCATGGCGCAGCGCAATGCGATTATCCGCCGCTTGCCCGCAGTTGAAACTTTGGGCTCGGTATCTCGGATTTGCTCAGATAAAACCGGTACGCTGACCCTGATGGAAATGATGGTTGTTTCTGCCGTCACCGCTGAAGCCAAATACAAAGTAACCGGCAATGGCTACGCGCCAGAGGGCCAAATCAGCAAAGATGGCGCAGCACTGACCCAAGATACCGTACTCGATATCGTTGGCCGCGTTTCTATGCTGTGTAACGACGCAGAAATTCATCAAGTAGAAGGCGCATGGAAAGTAGAAGGCGACCCAACCGAAGGTGCGCTGTATCCATTTGCCAATAAAATCGGCCTGACTCGCGCGACTGAGCAAGCCAACTACAAACGCGTTGATTCGATTCCATTTGAATCTGAGCATCGCTTTATGGCGACACTCAATGAAGATGCCAACGGCCAGCAAATGCTGTTGGTCAAAGGCGCACCCGAAGTCATCCTCGCGCATTGCAGTCATCAACAACTGCAAAGTGGCGAGATTGTACCGCTTGATTTGGCTTACTTCAGTGCCGCATCGGATGAACTCGCGGGTCAAGGCGAACGCGTCTTGGGCTTGGCTTGGATTCAGCAACCTCAAGGGCTGAATGTGGGTAGCCTGAGTGCTGCCGACCTGCCGAAAAACTTGGTCTTGCTCAGCTTAATTGGTTTGCTCGATCCGCCACGCAAAGAAGCGATTGAAGCGATTAAAGAATGCCACGCAGGCGGTATTCGCGTCACGATGATTACCGGTGACCATAAAATCACCGCCGCGGCGATTGCCAAAATGCTCGGTATTGGCGATGGCAAAACGGCGATGGAAGGCATCGAAGTTGAAAAACTCAGCGCGGAAGAACTGCGTGAGCGCGTCAAAACCGTCGACGTGTTTGCCCGCTCTAGCCCAGAGCACAAGCTGCGCTTGGTTGAAGCGATTCAAGCCAATGGCCAAATCGTCGCAATGACCGGCGATGGCGTGAACGATGCGCCAGCGCTGAAAAAAGCCGACATCGGTGTTGCGATGGGGATTAAAGGCACCGAAGTCACCAAAGAAGCCGCCGAAATGGTACTGGCGGACGACAACTTTGCCTCGATCAGCGCCGCAGTCAAAGAAGGCCGCACGGTCTACAACAACATCGAAAAAGCGATTTTGTTCTTGCTGCCGACCAACTTTGCGCAAGGCGCCGTCATTATGGCCGCCATTTTCTTGGGCTTTACGATGCCAATCACCACGCCACAAATTTTGTGGGTGAATATGATTACGTCGGTGGCCCTCGGTTTGGTGTGTGCATTTGAGCCGCATGAAAAAGGTGTGATGCTGCAACAACCTCGCGCGGTAGATCGCCCACTCTTGAATGCGTTTGGCTTGTGGCGCGTTATTTTCATTGGTTCTTCACTTGTGGCCTACACGCTATGGGCGTTCTTCTGGATGAAAGGCCAAGGCGCATCGGATCCACTGGCGCGCACAGTAGCGGTGAATGCCATCACGATTGGTCAGTGCTTCTATCTGCTTAATAGCCGCTATCTGATCGACAGCTCGATTTCAATCAAAGCGCATTTAGAAAACAAATACCTGCCAATGGGCATTGGCGCGGTGCTGGTCTTGCAATTGCTGTTTACGTATTTCGCACCACTACAAGCGATCTTTGATACTGAAGCGATGCCGCTGTATGCATGGCCGATGTTATTTGCGGGTGGTTTAGTGTTCTTCTTCTTTGTTGAAGCCGAAAAATTCCTCATGCGGCTCAAACGCAAATCTTAAATTGTCAGCCATTAAAAATGCCACCGAAATTCGGTGGCATTTTTTTATCATGCAAAGACTAACGCTTGGTCAATTGTTTATTTTCAAAACGCACCTTATCACCCTGCTTAAATCCGTGATTGCTATCTTCAAATGTAACGCCCTGTGTCGTGCCATCATCTAATTTCACTGTCACTTCATAATATTTTTTCTCGTTCATTTTTCCTTCTACTTTATTGCCAGCATAAGCACCACCTAGCCCACCGGCCACCATTGCCACCGTACGACCCGTGCCTTTACCGACCAAACTTCCCAAACCAACACCGACTGCAGCTCCACCAATTTTCCCCATCCACGTGCCCTCGCCCGGTTTATCCACCACATTCACATGACTTACCACTCCGCACGTAGCACAGGCTTTTTTATCATCACTCGCCGGTGCGTTCATCGCCGTTTTCAGTGCGGCTTTTTTGTGATTGGTGGCCTTGGTTTTGCAAGCGGACTGATTGGCAGCATCGAGCTCTTTGCACATTGCGAGCATCGCTTGATAGTCTGATTCGATTTGTTTTTTCTGGCTGCTCAAATCACCGGTATAAGAAGGCTGGCTATCATTGCCTTGGTACTTGCCCCACAGGTTTTGATATTCTTTTTTCTTTTGCGCCGCCGCGTCTTTTTTGCAGGCGGGCTGTTCGCTCTTGTCAAACTCCAAACATACTTTTAAATCGCTTTTGTAACTGGATTCAATGTGTGCGCTATCGGCTTTCAAACTACTCGCCTGCGCCGCAGTGACAATTAAAAAGCCAGTCATAACGAAGGTCAATTTTGAATAAAACATCGATTTCTCCTTAGTTTGCGTCGATATCGTGGCTTTAGCATAGTCAGCAATTGATGAAGTGCGAGCCCCATCTGGCGATCGGCATTGAGCTGCGGTGGGTTTAAGTGAGGACAGTCTACTGAGAAAACATCATGCTATCTCTGCTAGCGTTACACCGTGCGATAGCAGACAGAACAATGCAGTGGCATTTAATACAATGGCTAAGCGCATTTGATTTTTTAAATGCGTTTTCTGCTGCCCACCAAGGAGTTCAACATGAATATAAAAATCATCCCCGTTCAAATTGCGCTATTGATATGCATATCTAGCTTTTCATTCGCCGCTAATACGAATGCCATTGAACATAAAACGGCACCATCGGGTGTGGTCTATGTCGAAGGTGGGATTAGTGATGAGCAGAGCCAGCAATTTGAGACGCTCAAAAATCAATTCAACACCCGATTCACTTTTGCAGAGCACGGCTCTGGCGCCTATCTTGCTGGGATTAAAGTCGTTATTGAAAACTCGGCAAATCAAACCGTACTCAACACCCTTGTTCCCGGTCCGTTTTTATATGCCAAGCTGCCTGTTGCGCATTACATCGCCAATGTTACCGACGAAAATCAGACACAGCGGTTTAAATTCAAAATTTCAGCGGGACAAAAAATAGTTCATGTTTTTTACTTTAAACAACCCTAAGTTTGAACTCGGCGCACAGTTACCAAAGTGAACAAACGCCGAGCAAACTAGCATGTATTAATACCAAGTCATTTATATTTATGCAATACAAGCTTATACCCCAGGCAACCATCACCAAAACATAGACTGTAATCACACCAGATACATCCCACTCATCGCTCAATCGCGAGCGTCAATTTCAAGCAACGTACGCATGCAGATGTTTAGTCGCGCCAAGCACTATCACGGTAACTCCTAATGGTCATTCCCCTGCCAGATACACACAATTACAACCCTAGAATAAAACACAACAGGGAGTGAGCACGTGCAAGCATGGGTCAATTTAATTAATGAGTACGTATGGAGCCCGGCACTGATTTATCTTTGCCTTGGCGTTGGTGTGTACTTTTCATTCCGCACGCGCTTTATGCAAGTGCGCCACATCCGTGAGATGGTGCGGCTGATGTTTGACGGCAAAGCATCCAGCGAAGGCGTGTCGTCGTTCCAAGCACTCTCGATGACGCTATCGGGTCGCGTAGGGATTGGTAATATCGCTGGCGTTGCCACCGCCATTGCCTTTGGCGGCCCAGGTGCAGTGTTTTGGATGTGGATGATGGCCTTTTTGGGCGCCAGCACGTCTTATGTCGAATGTACTTTAGGGCAGATTTACAAACAACGCGTCGACGGTCAATTCCGTGGTGGCCCCGCTTATTACATCGAGCGCGGTTTAAAAATGCGCTGGTATGCAATTACCTTTGCCCTCGCGACGATTTTGGGCTGCGGGATTTTGCTGCCGGGCATGCAAGCCAACGGGATCGCCAGCGGCTTGAGTAATGCATTTGGTATCCCCGCGGAAACTACCGCCTTGGGCGTGGTGATCGTGTTGGGGTTGATTATTTTTGGTGGCGTCAAACGCATCGCGCGCGTTGCTGAAGTGATCGTACCGTTTATGGCACTGGGTTATATCCTGATGGCTGCGGTGGTGATTGCGCTCAATATGAGCCAATTGCCCGAAGTTCTGCGTTTGATCGTTAGCTCAGCACTGAGCTTTGATGCAGGCTTTGGCGCGATGATCGGTATGGCGATTATGTGGGGCGTGAAACGCGGCGTGTATTCCAACGAAGCGGGTCAAGGCTCAGGCCCTCATGCAGCAGCCGCAGCCGAAGTCACCCACCCTGCCAAGCAAGGCATCGTGCAAGCGTTTGCCGTGTATGTCGATACGCTGTTTGTATGCTCTGCCACCGCGTTTATGATTTTGATTACCGGTAAATACAATGTCGTCGACCCAAACAAAGCTGGCGGCTTCTTATTTAACGGCCTTCCCGATATCGCAGCGGGAACGGGCTACACGCAATCGGCCGTTGAAAGTATTTTCCCCGGCTTTGGTGCGATGTTTGTCGGTGTAGCGCTGCTGTTTTTCGCCTTTACCACCATCATTGCCTACTACTACATCGCCGAAAGCAATGTGGCCTATTTAGTCAAACAAGGTCGCGGCAGCGGTACGGCGCTGTTCTTACTCAAATGCGTGCTGCTCGCTACCGTTGTCTATGGCGCGGTGCGTAGCTCGGATTTGGCGTGGGGCTTGGGCGACATTGGCGTAGGGTTAATGGCGTGGCTCAATATCATTGCGATTTTGTTGCTGCAAAAACCTGCGTTATTGGCGCTCAAAGACTACGAAGCCCAACAAGCGCAAGGGCTTGATCCTGATTTTGATCCAGTCAAACTGGGCATTACCGATGCCGATTTCTGGGTTGAGCGCCAAGCCGCACAGCAGCCAGAACCCGATCACCGCAAGTAATTAAACTCAGCAAAAAGCCCACCACAGTATTCCTTGGTGGGCTTTTTTATAACATCAAAATCTGTTCAGCGCTGCCGGCCGCTCATCTCACGACACCACCAGCATTGGATACGTCCACCCCGCCAAGTGCAAACCATTTAAGCCCGCATGCACACCAATCGCCGCCAACAACCCGCCATGGCGGTATACTGCGCCATAGATCAATCCTGATAGCGTAGCGAGCAATACCCATTGCCAACCACCCGCTGAATGCGCCAAACCAAATAGAGATGCAGAGAGCACACAGGCCAGCGTTGCACCATACGGCAGAGCACGCCAACGCTCAGCCCACTGCGCTTGCAAATAGCCACGAAAGAACACCTCCTCCGCCATCGCCACCACCAGCACATTATTGGCCAACCATAGCCAGCCCCAAGCGGGCCATTTGGGCGCCCAAGTTAGCACGCCAAGCAGCAAAGCCAGCGGCAAAACCAAAGCCACCGCGGCCAACAAACCCCAGCCGAAACTCCGCCCAACGCAAGCCCATGCTGGGCGACGAGCAATACTCGGCCACAAGGCCAATAGCGCCAAGCCGATCAGCGCTTTATCTAAATTAAAATACCAAGACCACTGCACCGCACCTGGCGACAAGACTTGTGGCGCAAGCATCGCAGGGTTATGAAAGCCAGCAAACACATGCAGCGCCAAGCCAACACAAGTGAGCAACAACATCAGCTGCCCCGCCACAATCCATCGCCGCCGCGTTTGCCGAAGCAACAGCGCCGCAGAAAGCAGTAAAGCCAGCGGCAACAGCACCGGCCAAGTCACCCAGCCCACCACTGCCGCGCAAGCAAAAGATATCGCTAACACCGGCAAGAACACCCAACGCGATGCACCCAACAGCGCCAACAAGGATGAAGCAAACAGAAATAAGATGGTTAGTTCAGAAAAGGTCACGATGGCACGGCGGTCAAATAATGTGCTCAAGCATATAGCAAATCGATGTCACTCAAACGGCGGCGGGTTAAAACCTGAACCTGTTGCAGACGCGCAGCCACAAAAAAACCGCCAGAATTCATCCAGCGGTTTTGATGTGTTACGGAGCCTCGGCCAGATTGCGCCAAAGGCGTCAGGGATTAAGCAAAGCGTTGTTCTAAATACTGAATAATGCTGCTCGATTCGTACATCCATTGCACTTCGTTATTCTCTGCTATGCGTAAACATGGCACTTGCACTTTGCCGCCCTGCTCTGCCAACACCGCTTTATGCTCGGCTTGTTTGGCATCGACGGTTTTGATATTCAGACCTTGGCGGCGTAGTGCGCGGCGCACTTTGACGCAAAATGGGCAGGCTTCGTATTGGTACAGGGTCAATGTCTGGGTTTGTTGATCCAACCAAGCTTGGCGCTCAGCCGAGTGTTGTGCTTTTTTCGGCGCGAATACGGCGTTTAAACCCAAAATACCTCGACCAACAATCCAACGTAGTGCGCGCATAAATTTCTCGATGATTCAATGACTTTTAAGCGCGCGATTTTATCCAATCGTGGGCGATTGGGCTATGGGTTTGTTGGGGTGGGATACCGATTGCGTCCGAGTTCTCTCAATGTGAGTCGCGCTGATGCCGCGCGGCACCTACTTTTCTTTGCTTTGCCAAAGAAAAGTAGGCCAAAGAAAGGCAACCCTGTATCTGCGCGGGCTACGCCCGTACCCTCGCTGCGGACAATCGAGGCGGTTGCGGTCAAAACTCGGCCTACGGCCTCAAACATTGACCACAAAAACCCCGCCCCGCTTGTTCCTCGCTCGGCTTGACACAAGGGATCTTGAGCAGCTCAACGAGGTTTGGAATTAACTCGATGTATTGCCATCTAGGCATTGCGGTTCAATGGCTACGATTAAATACATCGACATTCCTATAGACTCATCACTCCGGTGCGGGCTGGAATTCAGTTGCAAGGCCGAATTTACTTTTCTGAGTGCAACTCGGCTGATTCAAGCCAACTCACGCCGGGTTTGGCGGCTAATGCTGCTTTGAGCATGTTTTGTGCGACTTTTTCGACTTCAATGGCGCGCCATTTCAGCGGTATCCAGCGTCCAAGGTAACGATCCAAGCACAAACCGATGTCTTCAGCCAGACGTTGCTCAGGTCGTTTTCCTGCATTCAATAGCGAAGGACGCACGATGGTTAAAGACGCAAAACCCAAAGCCATCACATCGCGCTCGGTTTCGCCTTTGGTTTTGAGATACAAGCCACGCGCGGATGCATTGGCGCCCATCGTCGAATTGAGCACCAAGCACGGCGTACCCGCTGCACGCAGTCGCTGTGCCGCGTTCAGAATATAGTCGTAATCCACACGGCGAAATGCGGCGGCTGAGCCCGCTGTTTTCAGCGTCGTCCCGAGCGCACACAGAGCCGCATCGACATGCCACCATGGCGCATCGAGCGGTAGCGATTCAAAATCAACAATGGGATTTTCAAGCTTTGCATGGGCTGGCAGCGCACGCCGAGTTGGGGCAATCACGCGGGCAATGTCGGGGTGCTGCAAAGCTTGCGCCAGTAAATGGCGCCCCACTGCGCCTGTTGCGCCCAAAATCAGTACCGTTTTCATGGCCGAGTCCAATTAATTTGTAATTACTGATGAGTATTACTAGCTGTGCTTTACAAATCAATAGCTGTGGTTGAATACATGCTCTTTTGACGTGCGGCGTACTGATGCCATGCGGCATTGACTTTCTTTAGTTCGCTGGACAATTCATAAAAAACATGAAGTTTTTGCGAGGTCAAAAGCTTTTGTGTTCTTTCAAAGTGAGTCGCGCTGATGCCGCGCGGCACCTACTTTTCTTTGCTTCGCCAAAGAAAAGTAGGCCAAAGAAAGGCGACCCTGGTATCTGCGCGGGCTACGCCCGTTCCCTCGCTGCGGACAATCGAGGCGGTTGCGGTCAAAACTCGGCCTGCGGCCTCAAACATTGACCACAAAAACCCCGCCCCGCTTGTTCCTCGCTCGGCGCGACACAAGGGATCTCGCGCAGCTCAACGAGTTTTGAAAATAAGTCGATGTATTGCCTTCTAGGCACTGTTAATCAATGGCTACGATTAAATACATAGGAACTATCTTTGACTCATCATTCCGGCGCAAGCCGGAATCCAGCGACGATGTAATGTCAGGAGCGATTCGACACCAAGCACGCCAGTGGTGGAATCATGGTTTTCCATCCCGTCTAAGCGCACCGAAGCACGAAGGGAGACAAACGGCTTTATCGTTTGGCTCACGCCACTCGAGGCGACGCCAAAGCTTAGCGGCTTTGCCGCTTAGCGACGCGGGGTGCAGAGCTCATCGGGGACCGATGCGCGCCCGGGGCTCCTTTTCTTTGGTTCGTTTCTTTTGGAGAAGCAAAAGAAATGAACCTGCCGCGCGCAGCCCACGCCCCAAAACCTTCGCGGCGCAGCCGCATAAAACAAAACCGCCAGAATCAATCTAGCGGTTTATTCATCGCGGTAAACGTTGGGCTGCGCAGGCTTAGCCCAACCTACGGTACTTCATGGCTACACGGCTATAGCTTCTTGGTTCAATCCATTCTTTTTCCAATTTTTAATTAGAGGATCGGGCAATCCGTGCTCAATTGCCTTTATATAATCTTGCGCAGCAAGTTCATTATCGCCAACTAAAAGTTGATTAATCAGACCGAGGTAATAATAAAAATATTTTTTATCAGGTTCTTCTTGGATTACCCATTCAATAAATTCTTGAACTTCAAACAACGTAATTGGCTCATAATCAGACTTAGACAAATTCAAATATTCATTCAACGCTTCTTCGTGTCTACCAGAGTAGGCCAATAAAAAAGCGCGAGAAAATCGCCATAAAGAGCAAGAAATATTAAGAGCACGAGCCTGATCGATTTCCCTCAAAGCATTTTGAATTTTCCTCTCATTAGAGAACAAATATATCGCCTTCTGAATTCGATACGAATAATCGTATCGTCCAATATGCTTCTTTCGATCTTCAAGAACCTCAATCGCCCGTGTCAAAGTTTCCTTATCTTTAGTTTCTCTCCAAATGCCATGAAGAGCTCTTGAATAAGCAAGTAATACTTCATCAATCCGTGCATTAACAACTCTTCGGATATATTCCAATCCAATCTCTTGTTTAGACGTGGATTTTCTTATTGTATCCTTCAACTCACAAAGTAAAGTATATGAAAACTCATAATCACCAGCCATCGCAGAAGCGCATGCCAAAATATATTTAGATCCATGTACAACGTTACCTGCAGAAAATTCTAAATCACTCAGTGAATCATTAATTGAAATCTGCTGTTTTTCAGGTAGAACTGTTCTAAATTCATTCGCAAATAATTGTGCATCTTCTGAATTAAGTGACCTACCATGAAATACAGCGCCATCAAGCGAGATCACCACAACATCATTGCCTGCTTTTTTTCTATTAACCAACTTACCATATATATAATAATGAGCAGCTAATTTTTCCCTAGCAACTACAGGATTCATTTCGATTACTTTTTTGCTCAAATAAGGATTAAGTAGTACAAAATTAACGTCTTTGACTACTGCAGAACTCTTCATTTGCGCCTTAATTTCTTCAAAGAAATCCTCTATAAGGTTACCTTCATTTTTTCCTGATATTGCGACTACAAAATTTAACTTTCCAGGCTTACAGCTGGGCAATCTATTAGCCTTGAATGTAAAATAAATTACTCCCAGTGAAAAAAGAAATGCAACACCTAAATGTTCCCAACTACTTTGAGAAATTTTTATTGATGACCAAATAGGTGCAACAATCAAAAATATCATTATAGGCAGCACGAAATATCCAAATACTGGCTCTCTCCAGCGGGAAATGTAAACTTCGAGAAATTTATCCATATCAACCTCACAAAAAAGGCCGCCTAGGCGACCTTGAGTACATACAAATTACGAAGCAAATCTTAATCCCAGCTCAATGCCCCACCCGTTTGATATTCCGTTACGCGAGTTTCAAAGAAGTTTTTCTCTTTCTTCAAATCAATCATTTCACTCATCCACGGGAATGGATTGGTGACGCCTGGGAATAATTCATTCAAACCAATTTGCTGCATACGGCGATTGGCGATGAAACGCAGATATTCTTTAAATTGCGCCGCATTCAGGCCCAATACACCGCGTGGCATGGTGTCTTCGGCGTAGGCATATTCCAGCTCAACGGCGTGTTGGAACAAGCCCACCAATTCGGCCTTAAAGCTTTCGGTCCACAATTCTGGATTTTCCATTTTGATCGTGTTGATCAAGTCGATACCAAAATTGCAGTGCATTGATTCATCGCGCAGGATGTATTGATATTGCTCGGCGGCGCCGGTCATTTTGTTTTGACGGCCAAGCGCCAAGATTTGCACGAAGCCGACGTAGAAGAACAGGCCTTCCATAATGCAGGCGAAGACGATGATCGAGCGCAGCAATTGCTGGTCGGTTTCGAGCGTGCCGGTTTTGAATGCTGGGTTTGTGAGTACATCGATAAATGGCATCAAGAAATCATCTTTATTCTTGATCGACGCCACTTCGTTGTAGGCGTTAAAGACTTCGCCCTCGTCCAAACCCAAGGATTCAACGATGTATTGGTAAGCGTGGGTGTGGATCGCTTCGTCAAACGCTTGGCGCAGCAAGAACTGGCGGCATTCTGGCGAGGTGATTTGGCGGTAGGTACCCAGCACGATGTTGTTGGCGGCCAAACTGTCCGCAGTCACGAAAAAGCCGAGATTGCGTTTTACCAGACGCATTTCGTCTTCAGTGAGTTGGCCAGTTTTCCATTGCTCGATGTCGCGCTGCATGTTTACTTCTTGCGGCATCCAGTGGTTTGCGCACTGCGCGAGGTATTTTTCCCACGCCCATTTGTGCTTAAACGGAACCAATTGATTCACATCGGTGGTGCCGTTGATGACGCGTTTGTCGTCGGCGCTAATGCGTTTAACTGCGGGTGTAGCAGTGCTGGCCGTCGGCGTTGCGGCAGGTGCTGCCGCTGGGCGGTTGATAGTGTCTTCGTCGAAGCTAAGCATGATGTTTCCTTTCTATTGAACTGTCGTGTTTCTTATTGAACTGTCGCGGCGGCATTGAGCGGCCGACTTACGATATTGCTAAAATCTGTGACGCCACGGCGGGCTTCTAAATCAAAAAAGTCTCGCTCTGGATTAACGCTAAACTGCACTTCCGAGCGAAAACTCATATTCACATGCACTTGGCCGAGATAAACGACTTCGCCAGCGGCTAAGCTAAAGGGCTGCTGAATTTGAACATTCACCATTTCACGACTAGAGGACTGAACGCCCTCTCGTAGCCACGAGCCTGTAACATTTTTCACCATGTGTTGGCCAGCAGGCAAAGGCAGCACCAAAACACGGCCGCTTGAATTCTGGCTATTGCCAACTTGAATGCCTAAAGGTCTAAACGAGAACGTCAATGGTCGCCCCCTTAAGTAATCAGGATTACTTGGCGCACGAATCAAGTCAGTGCCAAGGTTGATTTGTTCGGTCGTTTTGCCGGCTGGGCCATCGATGTGCAAGGCTAAATCAGCTGAGCGATCATTAAACGATTGGCCAGTCAGCGCAATAATGGCAATACCGTAGCCCGCAGGCGGGGTTAGGCGGCCGTTTTCAACTGGCGCTGGCACACTGGCACAACCGCCCAAAACCAAACTCAATCCAAGCACGAGGCTTTTCCACATCTTTAATTCCTTTTCCTTTTTTTCATAAACTTCTATTGCACTGTCGCGGCGGCATTGAGCGGCCGAATGACGATATTGCTCACATCAGTGACGCCACTACGAGCGTTTAAATCAAAAAAATCTCGTTCGATATTTTGGCTAAACCGCACATCAGAGCGAAAGTTCATATTCACATGCACTTGGCCTAGATAAACCACTTCGCCAGCGGCCAAGTTAAAGGGCTGCTGAATATCGACATTAATAAACTCACGCATGAACATTGAGCTGTTGCTATCACGTCGCCATGAGCCCGTTGCATTGGTGATCATGTGCTGCCCTGCCGGCAAGGCCAGCACCAGCAGCCGCCCTGTTGAGTTATGGGTACTGCCCGGCGCACGAATAAAATCGGTAGCAAGACGCATATGCGCTGTAGTTCTGCCACTAGGGCCACTGATGTGTAAGGCCAAATCAGCCGTATCGTCGCTAAACGATTGAGCAGTCAGTGCAATAATCGCCAAGCCTTGGCCCGGTGGTGGATTAAGACGGCCATTTTCTACAGGTGGGCGCATGCTGGCACAGCCAGCCAATACAAAACTCAACACAAGAACAAGGCTTTTCAACATGATTAGCTCCTTAGTTCACTCACAATCTGCCCGACCTCGGCCTGCCAATACATTTTTTGCGCGCTACTGAGCCAGCTGGCTTCAAAACTATTCAAAATCAATTGCACAATTTCAGCTTGCGTGAGGTCGAGCGCAGCGCGACAGGCCAGTAAATTGGTGTTCAGATAACCACCAAAATACGCCGGATCATCGGAATTAACCATCGCACAGAGACCAGCGGCGAGTAGCTCGCGTAGATTGTGATCGGCCAAGTCTTTAACAACACAGAGCTTCAAATTCGATAGCGGGCAAACGGTCAGCGGCATACGCTCGGCAGCTAGGCGTTTAACTAGTTCAGCATCCTCAGTACAGCGCACGCCGTGATCGATGCGCTTGGATTTGAGTAAATCCAATGCTTCCCAGATATAACTCGCAGGGCCTTCTTCTCCCGCGTGCGCCACTGCCAGCAAGCCCAGTTCAGCACAGCGCGCAAAGAGGCGCTCAAACTTGCTCGGCGGATGACCGAATTCACTTGAATCAAGGCCAACACCATCAATCTGCGCCAAATACGGCATGGCTTGCTCTAGTGTCGCAAAGCCGTCGACTTCTGATAAATGGCGCAAGAAGCACATAATCAATTTGCTACTAATGCCCAACTGCTGATGACCATCAGCCAAAGCGCGATGAATCCCCGCCAACGGCACCGCAAACTCAATCCCACGCGCAGTATGCGTTTGTGGATCGTAAAAAATCTCGGTATGGACGATATTGTCGGCCTTGGCGCGCAATAAATACGCCCAAGTCAGATCGTAGAAATCTTGCTCGGTGATCAAAACCGACGCACCGGCGTAATACAAATCAAGGAAGGATTGCAGGCTATCAAACTGATACGCCGCCCGCACCGCATCGACATCGGCATACGGCAGCGCCACGCCATTACGCTTAGCCAAGTCAAACATCATCTCCGGCTCTAGCGAGCCTTCGATATGCAGGTGGAGTTCCGCTTTCGGTAAGCGGGTGATCAGTAAATCGAGCGGGTGTTGGGTCACAATCATTCCTTTAATTTTCGGGATCTCCGATATTTAAAACAACTCTCAAGAATCGCTTTAAATATCGGCACCGCAGAGCGATGCCAAGGGTATAGAAATATAGACATCATTTAATAATGCATAGATCCAAATACCCATAAAACACAAATCACTTCATTTCTAAATTGTTATGCTCTTCCTGCCATTGCAGGCGCTAATGCCGCGCGGCACTTACTTTTCTTGCTTCGCCAAGAAAAGTAAGCAAAAGAAGGCGCCCCTAGTATCTGCGCCGACTTCGTCGGTACCCTCGCTGCGGACAATCGGCAAGGCGTCGGGCTTTAACAAAACAGAGCCCGCCGAAACCCCCTTGCCGCTTGTTCCTCGCTCGGCGCGACACAAGGGATCTTGTGCAGCTTAACGAGACTAAAACAAAATAGATGTATTGCCATCTAGGCCTTATTAATAAAAGCCCACAAGCAGATACATCTAATTTAAAATACAAGATCAACACAGCAAAAAACACAAATGCTATGCCACGCTCGTTGGGCTGGGGCTTAAACCTCCCGTCCAAGCACACCGAGCACGAAGTGAGACAAACAGCCTTATCGTTTGGCTCACGCCACGCGAGGGCATCGGGGACCGATGTGCGCCTCGGGTCGCCTTTCTTTGGTACTTTCTTTGGCGACGCAAAGAAAGTATCCCCCGCCGCGGGAGCGGCACCGAAAACACCGGTGCCGTAGGCACTAAAAACAGATGATTACTGGCAAGCCTCGCCCGCCCTTTCGGGCGAGCGCCAGAATACTCTGGCGATCTGGATTGTTGCTTCGCAGCAACCCAGCCTGCTGCGCTTGCTTATTGGCAAGCTTCGCAGTCGGGGTTGTCAATCGAGCAAAACTTCGCATCCGTCGCTGGCGTGTTATCTACTGCCGCTGCTGCTGCAATCGCCGCTTGCGCTGCCGCCGCTGCAAAACCACCATCAACAGGTACAGAATTCAACTCTCCACCACGACCGGTTGATTTCTCTGCCGCCGTTGCTGCCAAAGTACGGAGGTAATACGTGGTTTTTAGACCGCGCAACCAAGCGTGTTTGTACAACTCGTCCAATTTCTTACCTGATGCACCGGCCATATAGATATTGAGCGATTGCGCTTGGTCGATCCATTTTTGACGACGCGAAGCAGCTTCAACCAACCATTTCGGATCCATCTCAAATGCAGTCGCATACAAATCACGCAGGTCTTGCGGAATACGATCGATTTGCGCCACTGAACCGTCGAAGTATTTCAAGTCCGACACCATCACTTCATCCCACAGGCCGCGCGCTTTCAAATCGCGAACGAGGTGTTCATTGATGACGGTAAATTCACCTGACAAGTTCGATTTCACGAACAAGTTTTGGTAAGTCGGCTCGATACACGCATCCACGCCAACGATGTTTGAAATCGTTGCGGTTGGTGCAATCGCCAAGCAGTTGGAGTTGCGCATACCGTAGGCGGCGATGCGATCACGCAACATCGTCCAATCCAAACGTGAGCTGCGATCCACTTCGAGGTAGCCGCCGCGCTCTTCTTCCAAGAGGCGCATTGAGTCTTGCGGCAAGATGCCACGATCCCACAAGCTACCTTTGTACGAAGCATAGATGCCGCGCTCTTGCGCCAATTCAGTCGAAGCCCAATACGCGTGGTAAGCCACGGTTTCCATCGACACATCGGCAAATTCAACCGCAGCATCTGATGCATAAGGAACGCCGAGTTCATGCAAGCAGTTTTGGAAGCCCATAATGCCCAAACCAACCGGACGGTGTTTCAAGTTCGAAGTGCGTGCTTTGCGAACTGGGTAGAAATTGATGTCGATAACGTTATCGAGCATACGCATCGCTACTTTCACCGTGCGAGACAGTTTTTCAGCGTCCAGTTGACCATTTTTCAAATGGTTAAATAAGTTAATCGAGCCCAAGTTACAAACTGCGATTTCTTCTTCATTGGTATTGAGCGTAATTTCAGTACACAGGTTTGAAGAGTGAACCACACCAACGTGTTGTTGCGGGCTGCGAATATTGCATGGGTCTTTGAACGTGATCCATGGGTGGCCAGTTTCAAACAGCATCGTCAGCATTTTGCGCCATAGGCTCAGTGCTGGGATGGTTTTCGCAACGCGCATTTCGCCACGGGCAGCTTTGGCTTCGTAGGCGGTGTACGCTGCTTCAAACGCTTTACCCACTTTATCGTGCAAATCAGGCACTTCAGATGGGCTAAACAAAGTCCACTCGCCACCTTCCATCACACGTTTCATGAACAAGTCTGGAATCCAGTTGGCTGAATTCATATCATGCGTACGGCGACGATCATCACCGGTATTTTTACGCAACTCGAGGAATTCTTCGATGTCGGCATGCCAAGTTTCTAAGTAAGCGCAGACTGCGCCTTTGCGTTTACCACCTTGATTCACTGCAACAGCAGTGTCGTTCACGACTTTCAGGAATGGTACAACACCCTGAGATTTGCCATTAGTGCCTTTGATGTGGCTATTCATCGCACGCACTGGCGTCCAATCATTACCCAAACCACCGGCAAATTTAGATAGCAGAGCGTTTTCTTTTAAAGCCTCAAAAATACCATCCAAATCATCGGGCACGGTCGTCAAGTAGCAGCTCGACATTTGGCTGTGGCGGGTGCCTGAATTGAACAAAGTCGGCGTTGATGACATAAAGTCAAAGCTAGACAAGACATTGTAAAACTCGATTGCGCGTTCTTCACGATTCACTTCATTGAGCGCCAAGCCCATCGCCACGCGCATAAAGAAGACTTGCGGCAACTCGATGCGTTGTTCGTTGATGTGCAGGAAGTAACGGTCGTATAAAGTTTGCAGACCCAAATAGCCGAACTGATAATCGCGGCTGTGTTCAAGTGCAACAGCCAACAAATCTAAATCATACTGAGCGAGTTTTTCATCTAGCAACTCAGCCTCAATCCCTTTCTTGATAAAGCGAGGGAAGTAGCTGGCATAGGTTTCTGCCATTTCTTCGTGGCTAGTTTCAACACCCAGTACTTCGCGGCGAATGGTATTGAGTAACAAGCGTGCCGTCACCAAGCCATAAGCAGGATCATTTTCGAGGAAGGTACGCGCAGCGAGCACAGCTGATTTGCGTAATTCATCGGCCGACACACCGTCGTACACGTTTTTGAGCATTTCAGCCAAGATCACTGCTTGGTCAGTGTATTGCTCAAGACCAGTACACGCAGATGCAATCAGCGCTTTAACTTTAACTAAATCCAGCGGGCGCGAGCTACCGTCTTCAAACACGACATTAATATCGTGTTGTTCTGGCTCACTCTCGTGGCGAGCCGCAGCGCGTTCACGCTGACGTTCGCTGCGATAAAGCACGTAGGCACGCGCCACATCGTGTTCGCCCGAACGCATCAAAGCCAATTCGACTTGGTCTTGGATGTCTTCAATATGAATTGCGCCACCTTCTGGTTTACGGCGCATTAATGCCGATACTGCCGCATCCGTGAGCAAATGCACTTGATCGCGCACCGCAGCGCTAGACGCTGCATGACTGCCCTGCACAGCGATGAATGCCTTGGTGAGTGCCACCGAAATTTTCGATGGTTCAAATGGCACTACTGAGCCATTACGGCGGATAATTTTGTAGTTGGCATAGGCAGCCGCATCATGAGAGATGCTTGGTTGTAGCGTTGTATCAGTCATTCGTTCACCAGTAGTGCCCTAAGTCAGACCTTGGATGTCGATCCGCCGTAGCTTGTGGATAAATTTGTGGGTTATTTGTGAAGAAACACTACATCTTGTGTTGCTTCCTTCTTATAGACACAAATACTAGTGTAAAGAGGGTGACTGGTGCAACTGGCGTGGGATGTGATAGTAGATAGACGGTCAAAAATAAATCTAAATCGCGCTCGGACTTAGATTTTCTGGACTGAACTTGATTGCAATCAAATGACAGGTAGTTGCAAGTTTGCAACAGCCGATTTTTTACTCAATTGCAGATCACCTTGTTGGCAAAATAAAAGACGGCCTAGGCCGCCTTTCAATCAGATAAAAATAGGTAAAACTAAATCTTAGTGGTGATGACCGTGCGCGCCATGAACATGACCGTGCGACAACTCTTCGCTCGTTGCATCACGAACTTCTACCACTGAAGCCACGAAACGAATCGTCATGCCTGCAAATGGGTGATTGCCATCAACTGTCACTGAGCTATCGTTCACTTCAGTCACGCGGAACAAGATTACATCGCCAGAAACAGGATCATCCGCTTCAAACATCATGCCCACTTCAACTTCAGGTGG